>DASRXL010000015.1:0-46843 GCA_035654175.1 Phycisphaerales bacterium | reverse complement strand
CCGGGCGGTTGCGCCGGCATATCGAGACGCGGCTCAGACCAGCTCGGCCTCGTCGCTGACGTTCTCCCAGTGCCAGGTGTCGTTCGGCCGCCACCAGTATCGGATGAGCTCGCCCGCGTCGGTCGAGCCGAAGATGCTGGTGAGGCCGGTGCTGGAGGTGACGCCGATCATCGGCCCGTCGGGGATCTCCGCGCCCTCGATGATCTCGCTGAGATTGCTGATGTTCCACGGGCCGGAGTCCGGCGCCCACCAGTAGGCGATCACGTTCCCGGCGACGTCCGTGCCGATGATGTTGGTCGCGCCCCAGGGCGTCACGTAGGTGGAGACCGATCCGGGCGCGAGCGTCGGGCCGTCGAACATGTCGGTGAGATTGCTGGTGTTCCACGGGACGTTGGGCGTCCACCAGGTGACGACCACGTTGCCGTTGGCGTCGGAGCCCGTGAGGTTGATCGCGCCCCACGACGTGAGATACGGCGCGATGGTGCCCTCCATCGGGGGTGCGCCGGTGAGGTCGCTCAGGTTGTCCGTGCGCCAGCGGTCCAATCCCGGGGCCCACCAGATCGCCTGGATGTCGCCGTTGGCGTCGAGGCCCACCACGTTCAGCGCGTTCCAGGAGGTCACGTAGCTCGAGAGGGGGCTGACGAAGACCGGCGTCGCCATGCCCTGGGCCGCCAGGTCCGTGTCCGAGAGATTCCGCGCGGTCCAGTCGTACTCGCCGTTGGTCGAGCCGCCGGTCTGGTTGTAGATCATGATCTCGTCGTTGGCGGTGAGGCCGGCGATGTAGACCGCCCCGCCGCGCCCGACGAACACGGTGATGTTCGACGCGATCTTCTCGACCTGCGTGAGGGTGTCGTTGAGGTTGCGGCTGGTCCAGCTGGTCCCCTCCGTGTTCTTGTAGATGATGAGGCCGTCCGAGGAGATCGCCGCCGCGTAGGTGCGCCCGTCCTTCGGATCGATCCAGCTGACGGGCGAGGTGCCCGGGTTGGCGGTCTCGCTCTTGAGGCCGAGCTCGACGACCGTCCAACCGCCGGCGAGCGTGTCCTGCTGGAAAGCGATCGCGCGCCCCAGGCCGTTGGGCAGAACGACCGTGGTCTTGTTGAAGCCGTTCACGCTGCCGCCGGGGATGGCGTCGGGATCGGTGACGAGGCTCTCGTCGGGCTCGTACACCAGGTTCACGTCGTGCAGCACGACGAGGTCCTCGTCGTGCAGCTCATCGCCCTGCGAATCGAAGCTTTCGGTCACCGGGACCGTGCTGAACGAGCCGCCGAGATTCGCGACGCGGAGGCCGGTAATGGTCGCGACGACGTCGCGCCCCCCGACCACCTCGCCGAAGACGGTGAAGCCGCCGTTCTGCACGTCAAGGCCGATGTCCTCGCCGTTGACGATGTTGTGCCGGTTGTCGTCCAGGTTGATGAACCACTCGCTCGTGGCCGAATCGGGATCGTTCCCCAGCTTGGCCATGGCGACGGTCCACTCCACGTTCGAGAGCTCGAACTCGTTGTCGACGGGATCCTGCTGCTCAATGTGGTCCACGTCCTGCCGATCCTCGTCAAAGACGTAGCCGCCACCCTGGAGCACGAAATCCCGCACGTGACGGTGGAAGAACGTGTTGTCGTAATCGCCCCGCTCGACGTACCCGAGGAAGTTCTCGACGGTGGCCGGCGCGACGTCGGGAAAGAGCTCGATGTAGATGTTCCCGTAGCTGGTCTGGATCTCGACGACCGGGTTCGAAGCGTCGTCGGGCGTTCCGTCCATCACGATGCGCGGCTCCAGAGGCTGGAGAGCGAAAGCCGGCGGCGGAGTCTGGCGGCTGGTGGGGCGCGACCACGGCATGCGCATGAGGGATTCTCCCGGGAGAGCTGCGTCGGAGCCCGCCTTCGGCGGCGCCGCTCCCGCGTTGGGGCGGCACGGGGCTCGTGCTGGGGGAACCATGCCCCTTCGGGCGGCTCCTGTCAAGGGGATTCGTGTGCAGTCTTCGGCAGGTTGCACCGGGCGCTCGCGCCGGGAGCTAGCGCCGATAGCCCACCGGCTGCTCCGCCAAGCCGTACAGCTCCCGAAGGGTCGTCATCGTGAAGAATCCCGCCGCCGCGAAGATCCCGAGGATGAGAGCCTCCTCCACACGCCCGGCCCCGAGCATCCACGCCGCCGCGTAAAGCGTGAGCCAGAGCGATCCGTAGCGGTAGACCTTGTCCGCGGCGCGGGGCCCGATGCCGAACTGGGTCGTGCGCCGGACCGCCAGGGTGATGAACGCCAGGCAGAGCAGGGCCGGGCCCAGCGCCGCCGAGAGCGGCACCCACGCCGGCCAGACGCCGCGGATCCCCTCATCCACGCCGCCGGAGCGGGTCCACCCCGCCCAGATGATGAGCACGGACCACACGAACCACCCCGCGGCGGCGAGGAAGGTGGCGCGGCTGGAGAGCGGCGGGACCTTGCGCGCGATGATGTGCGTTGCCGCGGCGACGAGGAGGGAGTGCGACATCACCAGCCACACCGGCCAGAGGAACCGCATGCCGGGGTTGGGCACCAGCATGTGGCCGGCGTAGATCAGGCCGAGGACGACGAGCCCCACGCCCGGGATGAACCGTGCGGCGGCGTTGAAGAAAAGAATGCCCACCGCCAGCGCCAGCGTGAGCAGCACCGAATTGATGCCGAAGACCGCGGCGCCGAGCACCGCGAGGATGAGCGTGACGGCGACCGCGATCGACGCCGTCTCGCTGGAGATGCTGCCCGTGGCGAGCGGCCGCTCCGGTCGGAGCGCGCGGTCGCGGCGCACGTCGAGGATGTCGTTGAGGCAGGCCCCGTAGGAGTACAGGCCCAGCGCCGATGCCGCGCCCCCGAGGAGCAGGAGCCAGACGGGCCGGTCGGCGAGCGCGCGGGTTCGGCTCTCCTGCTCGGTATACACGGACCAGAGGATCACGAACCAGACGTTGGAGACCGCCGCGAACGCGGTGGTCACGCGGGTGAGGTGGAGGATGGGGCTGACGCGGCCGAGGAACTTCTCCATCGCGGGGCGATGGTATGGGAACGCGCCATGATCCGCCGCGCGCCGGGGGAGAAGCCGCGTCGGCGGGAGCACCGGCGGAGGGGGGCATGGGCCGGGCGGTGCCCAGTCCTGCGCTGGGGCCGGCCTGAAGAGGGCATACCATCGCGGCATGAGTGATTCGCCAGGGACCTTGCCGCCCATCGCGCTCGTGGTGGCGCAGTACAACGCCTCGGTGACCAGCCGCCTGCGCGACGCGGCGCTGGAGGCCTATGCCGAAGCGGGCGGGGACCCGGCGAGCGTGACTGTCGTGGAAGCGCCCGGGTCCTTTGAGCTCCCGGCCATCGCCCTGGCCGCGGCCCGCACGGGGCGCTTCGCGGGCGTCGTCGCCCTGGGGTGCATCATCCAGGGAGAGACCTCGCACAACCGGTATATCGCCGAGGCGGTCGCGAACGGGTTGATCCAGGTGACGCTCCAGACCGGCGTGCCCGCGACGTTCGGCGTGCTGACGGTCGAGAGCGCCGGCCAGGCCTACGCCCGCGCCGGCGGGCGCGAGGGGAACAAGGGCGCCGAGGCGATGCGCGCGGCGCTCGAGGCCGCGGCCGCGATGGAGTCCCTCTCGGCCGGGCAGTGCGTCGCGGGGTGCGTGAGGCCGAAGCCGGACAAGGCGGCGGCCCCGAGCGGCGTGGTGAGCTGATGGCCCAGCCGCGCGACATCCGGAGGCTCGCGTTCCAGGCGCTCTACCAGCTGGATGCGCGCCAGGGGCGCGACGCGGACGAGGTGCGGGCCTGGCTGGACCAGGACGAGGAGTTCCGCCCGGCGGAGCGCGACCGGGCGTTCGCGTTGGCCGCCGGCGCGTGGGAGCATCGGGCCGAGGCCGACGCCGCGACGGCGGAGCTCGCCCCCGACTGGCCCGCGCACCGGCAGGCGGCGGTGGACCGGACGATCCTGCGCATGGCGCACTACGAGATGACGCGGGGCGGCGCGCCCCCGAAGGCCATCGTGAACGAGGCGGTGGAGCTGGCCAAGACCTTCAGCACGGAGCGATCGCCCGCGTTCGTCAACGCGCTGCTCGACAAGATCCTGAAGCGCCTTGCCCCGGCGGCGCCCGGGCATGAGGGGGAGTAGCTCGCCATGGGGTTTCTCTCCGGCGCAATGGCCAAGCTCCGCGGCGGCCTCACGCGGACGCGCGACGCGTTCACCGGCGGTATCCGCAGCCTGCTCGTCGGCCGGGTGCTCACGGAGGAGGTCATCCGCGAGCTCGAGGTCAAGCTGATCCAGGGCGACGTGGGCGTCGCGACCACGGGCAAGCTCATCGAGCGCGTGCGCGAGGGCTACATCGCGGGGCGGCTCAAGCGCGGCGAGGAGGTGCTCGACCTGCTCCGGACCGAGCTGAAGGCGCTGTGGCCCGCCGCCGATCGCTCCCTCCGCTTCGCCCCGCCGGGCGAGGGGCCGACCGTCATCCTGGTCACGGGCGTCAACGGCGCGGGGAAGACCACCAGCATCGCAAAGCTCTGCAGCATGCTGCGCAGGGAGGGGCGGAGTGTGCTCGTGGGGGCGTGCGACACGTTCCGCGCGGGCGCGGTCCGTCAGCTGGAGATCTGGGCGGAGCGCGTAGGAGTCGAGATCGTGCGGGGGCAGGAGGGCGGAGATCCCGCGGCGGTCGCGTTCGACGCGTGCGCCGCGGCGAGGGCTCGCGCCGTGGACGTCGTGATCCTCGACACCGCCGGACGCCTGCACACGCAGGACCCTCTCATGCGCCAGCTCGAGAAGCTGCACAAGGTGATCGGCAAGCAGGTGCCTGGAGGTCCGCACGAGGTGCTTCTGGTGCTCGACGCCACGAGCGGCCAGAACGCCCTGCGCCAGGCGGAGGAGTTCGCCAAGGCCGCCAGAGTAACCGGCATCTTCCTGGCCAAGCTCGACGGGACCGCGAGAGGCGGCATCGTGATCGCCATCCGCGAGAAGCTCGGCATCCCTGTCAAGTTCGTAGGGATAGGCGAGACACCGGAAGACGTGCAGCCCTTCGATCCCGACTCCTTCGTGGACGCGCTCTTCGCCGTTGAGTAGCGGGCGGTGCGGGTCAGCCCGGGGCTGCGCCGACATCCGCGAAGCTCCCCGCGGCTCCGTCCCCCGGTTGGAGCAGCCGCCGCTGCTCGGCGATGCAGGCGGCGACCTCCGGCGGGATCTCGCGCAGACCCCTGCGCATGGCCTTGTCGATGGCGTACTGGAGCGATTCGGCGACGCGCGCGCGGACCCGATCGGTGATCGCCAGCTCCCAGCTGGCCATCTCCTCGAGCGAGAAGCGCCAGGCGTGGTACTCCTCCAGGCATCGGGGCTTGTACCGGCTGAAACCAATCGCGTGATGCCCGATCTCGTGCAGGAAAACCGCGGCGGAGACGGGCCCGCGCGGTCGGGGGGATTCGATGAGCCGCTTGGTGGTCCCGTCCCGATAGAAGACCTGCCACGCGACGCCGGTGGTGCTTGAACGCCACTTGCGCACCCGCACCCCATAGCGGTCGAGCATCGTGCGCTCCATTGCGACGTACCGAGCCAGGGCGTTGGAACGGGGGGTGCCCGCGCGCGGCGCCCGCGCCCGCGGCGCGGGATCGGCGGGTGCGAGCATATCCCACAAGGTCAGCATGGTCCGCCTCCGCGATCGCCCCGCAGACAAGCGCCCGGGGGAAGCGCCCTGCCCCGGGCGAATTCCGGCCACGACATGGCCCGCTTGCCCACCGGCTGCACCCCGAGCAGCCGCACCACTCCGGCCCCGCAGGCGACCAGGCCCGCGCCCGGGTCGATCAGCGTCCCCGGCGCGGCGCTCCCCGCCCCCGCGCCGGCTTCGACCTGCGACCGGAGGAGCTTGAGCTGCAGATCGCCGAGGGAGACCAGCACCCCCGGCCAAGGGCTGAGGCCGTTGATCCTCCGCCGGCACTCATCGGCCGTCGCGGCGAAGTCCACCCACGCGCCCTCGCGTGAGAGCTTCGGCGCCAGGGTGACAAGGGCCTCGTCCTGCGACGTCCCCCGGAGCGACCCGGCGCCGCGCTCCGCGAGCACGCGCAGGACAAGGCCGGGCCCGTCGGCCGCCAGGAAGTCGTGCAGCTCGCCCGCCGTCGCGCTGGGCTCGATCGGGCGCTCGCTCCGGCCGAGGACGAGCCCCGCGTCCATCCGGTCGGCCAGCGTGATCACGGAGTTGCCGGTGACTCGGTCACCCGCGAGGATCGCCGCGTTGATCGGCGCCGCCCCCCGCCAGCGGGGGAGCAGCGACGCGTGGAGATTGATCGCGAAGCGGTCCTCGAGGAGCTTCCGGCCGAGCTTCTGCCCGAACGCGATCACGACCCACGCATCCGCCGCGGCCCCCCGAATCTGCTCGACGACCTCCGGCGCATTCACCCGCTCCGGCTTGAGCACGGGCACTCCTGGCGCATGCTCCTCGGCCCATTCGCCCACCGGCGTCGGCGTCAGGCGGCCGCCCCGCCCCGCCGGGCGGTCCGGCTGCGTCACCACAAGCGCCACGGTGTGCGCGGCCGCGAGAGCTTGCAGGGTCGGCAGGCCGAACGCGCCGGATCCGAAGTAGACGAGCCGCATCGCGGTGCAGGATAGCGGCTATCGCTGCCCGGCCGCGCGCTCGAGGCTGCGCACGGCGGAGCGCGAGCGGAGGCGGGAGAGATGGCTCATGCGGTCGAGGATGAGCACGCCGTCGAGGTGGTCCACCTCGTGCTGCCAGCACCGGGCGAGAAAGCCCGCCCCGGTGGCGCTGAAGGGCTCGCCCTCGATGTCGAGCGCGTCGATCGTGATCGTGCGCGGGCGCAGCACGTCGCCCGAGATGTCCGGAAGGCTGAGGCAGCCCTCGGTCAGGCTCTCGAGGGGAGCCGCCGGATCGCGGAGGACGGGGTTGATGTAGACCTGCGGCCGCGCCGTGGCCGTCGCGGGCGACGCGACGGCGCTCCGCTCGGCATCCTCGGGCACGTGGCAGACGAACAGCCTCCAGGGCAGTCCCACCTGCGGGGCCGCGAGCCCCACACCCTCGGCCTCGGCCATGAGCTCGATCATGCGCCGAGCGACGGCGCGGACCTCGTCGTTGACCTGCTCGACGGGCCGGCAGCGCACGCGCAGGATGTCCGCTGGGTAGTGCACGATGGACAGGGCGGCGGGATCAACGCTCATCGGCGGATGGTAGGGTCCGAAGCGGCCCGGAAACGCCCGTACGGAGTTGTCGGGGCGCGTCGCACACCGCGCCCGCACCCGAAAGACTACCATGCGGACTCGCCCGCCCGGCGGAGCGTATGTTCGCCCCGGGTGGGCAGTAGAAAGCGAGGGACCGCGACCTTGGCACTGTTCGGCAAGAAGAAAGTCGGGGACGACGAGCCCAAGAGCGACGGCGAGCCGCGCCAGCCGGAGCCCGTCTCGTTCTCTCCGGAAAAAGCCCAGCGATTCTTCGACCACGCCAAGACGGTGGGGGAGACCGGCAACTTCGAATACGCCATGCAGCTCTGGCTGAGCGGGCTCCGCCAGGACCCGACCAGCATGTATGGGCTGGAGAAGTTCCTGAACGCGGCGGTCAACTTCAAGGGCAAGCCCGGCAAAGGGCTGCAGAGCTCGGTCGACGGCCGCAGCGACGTCGATCGGTACCTGCAGGCGCTCCTGCAGTGGGGCCTCAAGGTGCTGGAGCCCTCGCTGGCGACGAAGGCGGTGCAGGCGGCCGCGAAGCTCGGGCTGGGCGAGCAGGCGCACTACATCGGCGAGCAGGCCCTCAAGCTCGCCCGCGTCAAGCCGAAGAAGGACCAGTTGGTCAAGCTGATGGAGGCCTTCGCGTCCGTGCAGGCGTACGACCTCGCGGTGCAGGCGGGCGACGCCGCGGTGCAGCTCGACCCCTCCGACGGGCCGCTCGCCTCGCAGGTCAAGAACATGTCCGCCTCGGCGACCATCGGGCGGGGCGGCTTCGACGAGGCCGGCCAGGCGGGCGGATTCCGGCGGAATATCCGCGATGCGGACAGGCAGCGGCAGCTCGAAGAGGGCGAGCGGATCGTGAAGACGGAGGAGACCATCGATCGGCTCATCGCCGAGGCGGAGGCGGAGTACCAGCGCCGTCCGGAGGACCTGCCCACCATCCAGACCCTCGCCAAGCGGCTCATGGAGCGGGGGCGGCCCGAGGACGAGGACCGCGCCTACCGCATGCTGATGAAGGCCTACAAGGACACCAAGCAGTTCCGCATGCGCCAGGAGGCCGGGCGCATCCGGGTGCGCAAGGCCCGGCGCGCGCTGGCGACCTACCGCGAGCACGCGGAGCAGCGCCCGGACGACGCGCAGGCGCGGCAGAACTTCGAGATGGCCCAGAAGAAGTTCATCAACGTGGAGATCGAGGAGTTCCAGCTGGCCGTCGAGAACTACCCGACCGATCTCTCGCTGAAGTTCGAGCTTGGCAAGCGATTCGCCGAGCTCGGCCAGCACGATGAGGCCATCGGGCTGCTGCAGGAGGCCAAGAACGACGCCCGCTACCGCGGCGCCGCGCTGGCCCTGCTCGGCGGCGCGTTCCGCTCGATGGACTGGAACGACGAGGCGATCGCCACCTATAGGCAGGCGCTCGAGTCCGCGAGCACCATGTCCGAAGACCTGCGCCTCGAGCTCAGGTACGGGCTGCTCTGCGCCCTCCAGGCCAAGTCGGACCGCGAGCGAGACCTCGGCGCGGCCGAAGAGGCGGAGAAGCTCGCCTCGTCCATCGCGATCGAGAACTTCAGCTACCGCGACATCCGCGCCCGGCGCGAGGATCTGAAGAAGCTCGTGCTCGCGCTCAAGCAGCCCGGCTGAGCCGGAGGGGCCGACCGCGATGGCAGCGCTGCCGCCAAGCCCGGTGCTCGCGATCATCCCCGCAAGGCTCGGCTCGACCCGCTTCCCGCGCAAGATGCTCGCGAGCGCCACCGGCCGGCCTCTCGTGCAGCACGTGCGCGAGGCGGCCCTCCGCGCTCGCGCGGTCTCGCGCGTGATCGTCGCGACCGATTCGGAGGAGATCGCGGCGGCCGTGCGCGGGTTCGGCGGCGAGGCCGTCATGACCAGCGCCGCGCACCCGAACGGCACCTCCCGCCTCGCCGAGGCGGCGCAGCTCCTGGGCCTCCCCGACGACGCCACCGTGGTCAACGTCCAGGGCGACGAGCCCGAACTCGACGCCTCGCTCATCGACCTGGCCGTGCAGACCCACGCCGAGAGCGGCGCGGATATCGCCACGGTGGCCTCGCCCTTCGGGCCCGCGCAGGACCCGGCGGACCCCAACCTCGTGAAGGTCGTCCTCGACGGGCGGGGGCGGGCCCTCTATTTCTCGCGCAGCCTCATCCCTCACGACCGCGACCGCTCGGGAGCGTGCGGAGCGCGGCCGCTGAAGCACGTGGGCCTCTACGTGTACGCCGTCGGGTTCCTCCGCCGATACGTCGCCCTGCCCGAGACGCCGCTGGAGTGCGCCGAGAAGCTCGAGCAGCTCCGCGCGCTCGAGCACGGACACACGATCGCCGTCGCCGTCGCCGAGTCGCACCACGTCGGGATCGACACCCCGGCCCAGTACGACGCGTTCGTGAGCCGGCACGCCGGCGCATGAGCCGATCACCCAGCGCGAGGCTGGGCGCCGCCATGGCGCCACGCCGCCCCCGCACGCGCCGTTTCGCCGATCGCCCGCAGCACTCGCCGGCGATCGAGAGCAGGTATCGCCGCATCACGACCCGGCGGGCGCCGCCGCGGGCTCGGACTGACCGGGCGCGTCCTCCGCCTCGGGCTGATCGAGTTCCCGCGTGATCGTCGAATCGAGGAGGTTCCACAGGTAGGGATCGACGACCACGTCCCGCGGACGCCGGGGCAGCTCGAACGTTTGCGTCACCTCGATCCGGTCCGTCTGGATATAGACGTAGTCCCCACCGGACTCGAACTTGACGTAGATCGGCACCTCCATCGCGTACGCGGGGTTGTCGGCATCGATCGGCTGCACCTGGCGCAGGGTGACCGCGAGCGATCCCGCGCCGTCCGGCTGGTCCGACGCGGGAGCCCACCCCAGCTCGATCTCGGCCCGCGGCGCACCGGCGCGGTACACCCACTGGGCGAAGAACCGCTCCAGGCTGTCCCCGGAGGTCTCCTCCAGGCACTTGCGGAAGTCGTCGGTCTCGACGGCGGCGAACTTGTACCGGTCGATGAACAGGCGCACGCCCGCCCAGAACGCCTCCTCTCCGAGCCGCTCGCGCAGCATGTGGAGCACCGCGGCCCCGCGCGGGTAGGGGTTGTTGGCCTTCATGAAGTTCTCCTCCGGGTCGCGGTAGAGGTTCGACGCGAGCGCCGGGTCTTCCGGCGCGGTCGTGCCGCGCGAACCGAGTGTGGCGCCGCGCACCGAGCCCCGGATCGCCCTCACGTACGCCCGGCGCGCCTCGGCGCGGGCGTCCTCCGGGCTCTTGCCCTCGGCGAGGGCCTCCCGCTCCGCGCTGTGCTCGGCCCAGAGCGATTCGCCGAACGTGGCCCAGCCTTCCTGCAGCCAGAGGTGCGCCCAGTTCTTGCAGGTCAAGAGGTCGCCGGTCCACTGGTGGACCAGCTCGTGCACGATGATGTCGTCGATGCTGCCGGGAGTCGCCGCGGCGGCGAAGGGGAAGAAGGTCGTCGCCGAGGTGTTCTCCATCGCGCCGGCCGCGAAATCGCGCACGATCGCCTGGGAGTACTTGGCCCACGGGTAGGGCTCGTCGAACAGCTCCTCGAAGAAGGCGACCATCGCCGGTGTGTCTGCGAATGCCTCTCGGATCTGGTCGGCCGAGCCGACGGGGCCGTAGACCGGCATCGGCAGGTCCGGCCGGGCCGAGCCGGGCCCGCCGAGCTCGACGACGTCGAACTTCCCGATCACGAGGGAGACGAGGTACGGCGCGTGAGGCAGCGCCTGGTCCCAGTGCCAGCGGACTCGTCCGTCGGGCATGGCCTCGCGCGAGACGAGCGCCCCGTTGGAGACCACCTCATACCCCTCGTGCACGGTGACGACGAGCTCCGTCGCGAGGCGCTCGTTGGGGTGGTCGAAGCATGGAAACCAGCGCCTCGCATATTCGGGCTCGCCCTGCGAGTGCAGCATGGGCGACTCCTCGCTCGGATTGCTCGGCCGGCGGGTGGGGGGCGACCAGGAGAGGGCCTTGCCGTCCGGGGCCAGCTGGTCCGACCCGAGCGTGTAGTCGATCGTCAATGTGATCGACGCCCCGACCGGGACCTCCTCCGGCAGCGCCACCCGCAGATCGCTCCCCTCGTGGGTAAATCCCAGCGAGCGCCCGTCCAGCGCGACCCGCTCGATGCGCATGCCCTCGGCGTCGAGCCGCACCTCCTCGCGGGCCGAGCCGATCGCCTCCATCGTGATCGTGCACCGGCACGCCGCCCGCGCGTCGCCCTCGAAATCGGGAAAGTCGATCTCCAGCAGCATGTGCGTGTGGTCGAACTGCCGCGCCGGGAGGTAGTTGGCGAGGTCGCGACCCGTCTCCGGCTCGAACCGGAGAGACGGCCCGGACTGGCCCGGGGAGGCCGCGGGAGGGATCGCCAGAAGTGCGAGCAGGATCCGGGGCGGGAGGGCGTGGCGGCGTGGCATATGGCTCCTTCGGGCTCGACCGGTCGGGCGGGCCCACTCGCTTTCCGGCGTTGACTTGTTGTTTCCGGAGCGGATGGTACGATCATCTATGCCCACCACGGACGGATCACAGCGCGGGGGAAGATCCACGAGCGGACCGGTTCCAGGCCCCGGGAGCCGGGCCACCGGCATGGGGCTGCTCGCCTCTCTGGGCGAGACCACGGCATCCACCGAGTTCTACTCCCCCGTGCCCGAGGGATACCGCAAGGGGCGGCACAAGTACGTCGTCGTGCTCGGCACGGTCATGAGCGGCCTGGGCAAGGGGATCTTCGCCTCCAGCGTGGCGAAGATGCTCAAGGACAAGGGACTCTGCGTCGCCCCCATCAAGATGGAGGGCTACCTCAACATCGATTCGGGCACGCTGAACCCCTACCGCCACGGCGAGGTGTTCGTGCTCGAAGACGGCACCGAGTGCGACATGGACCTGGGCACGTACGAGCGCATGCTCGACCAGGACCTGACGACCCACAACTTCACCACCTCCGGGCGCATCTACTCCGAGATCTTGGACCGCGAGCGGCACGGCGTCTATCTCGGCCGCGACGTGCAGATGATCCCGCACGTGACCGGAGAGGTGAAGCGCCGGCTCCGCGAGCTCGCGCTTCGCGGCGACGGCCAGCGTCCGGCGGACGTGGTGTTCGTCGAGGTCGGCGGCACGGTCGGCGACTACGAAAACGGGCTCTACATCGAGGCGCTGCGCGAGCTGGCGTTCGAGGAGGGGCCCGAGTCGGTGTGCTTCGTGGCGCTCACCTACGTGATCGAGCCCCCCGCGCTCGGCGAGCAGAAGTCCAAGGCCGCCCAGCTCGGCATGAAGCGGCTGCTCGAGGCCGGGATCCAGCCGCACATCATCGCCTGCCGCGCCACCAACCCGGTGCAGCGGCAGGTGATGGAAAAGATCGCGATGTTCTCCAACGTCCCGCTCCGGCGGGTTTTTTCGATGCACGACCGGAGCAGCATCTACACCATCCCCGACGAGATGCGCCTCGAGGGGCTCGACCGCGAGATCCTCTCCATGCTCGACCTGCACGACCGCGTCGACGCCGCGGCCGAGGACCGGGCGAGGGAGCGGTGGGGGGCGTTCGTCAAGCGGCTGACCCGCAAGGACAAGGCGCCGCTGACGATCGGCATCGCCGGCAAGTACTCGGAGCTGCGCGACGCCTACGCCTCGATCGACAAGTCGCTCGAGCACTGCGGCGCGCACCTCGGCGCCGAGATCAAGCAGAGCTGGATCGAGGCGACCGACGTCGATGACTCCAATGTCGCCCGCATGCTCCACGGGCTCGACGCCGTCATCGTGCCCGGCGGCTTCGGCTCGCGCGGCGTGGAGGGCAAGATCGCCGTCGTGCGCCACTGCCGCGAGGAGGGCGTGCCCTATCTCGGCATCTGCCTCGGCTTCCAGGTGGCCGTCATCGAGTTCGCCCGCAACGTGCTCCGCATGCCCGACGCCAACAGCGCCGAGTTCGCGCCCGATTGCCCGCGCCCCGTCATCAGCGAGCTGCCCGAGCAGAAAAAGATCGAGGGCCTCGGCGGGTCGATGCGCCTGGGGGCGCAGGACGTGATCGTCCAGCCCGACACCCTCGCGGCGGCCCTCTACCGCGAGCAGCTCTCCGCGCGCGGCACCGTGCGCGAGCGCTTCCGGCACCGCTACGAGGTGGACCCCACCTACATCGAGCGCCTCGAGGCCGCGGGCCTCATCTTCTCCGGCCGGCACCCGACCCAGCCCATCATGCAGGTCCTCGAGCTCGGACGCACGCTCCCGCCCCACGAGGCCCCGGACTCGAACCGGCCCCGGGTCACCCATCCCTTCTTCATCGGGGCGCAGTTCCACCCCGAGCTCACGGGCCGGCCGCTGCGCCCGCAGCCGCTCTTCATGGGGCTGGTCGCCGCAGGCGTCCGCAGGCGCTATGAGCAGGATTCCGAGCAATGGCGCCGCATCGAATCCGACCCGGTCGTCCGCCGCTGGGTCAGCGACCTGCGCGCCGCAAGTCAGCCGGCCTGAAGCGGCCCCGAGCCGCCCCGCGCTCCCGCCAGGCATCGCTCCGCGTCCACCAGCAGCACCGTCGAGAAGGCGTCGGGCTTGCCGAGCGACACCTGGCAATTGTGCAGGAGCGTGTCGGCGTAGAGAGCCGCGTCGAGATCGCCGCCCGCGCCGAGCTCGGCGAACGCGGCGACCGCCCACGGCCGGTTCGTGGCGTTGTCGGGCTGGAGCTCGGCCACCAGCCAGCGGGCGAGGGACTCGGCCCGGGCGCCGAGGTCCGCCCGCCGCGTCCGGCGCGCGTGCCACCAGAGCGCCTGCAGCGACGCCAGCTCGACCTCCGTCCACACCTCGATTCCCTCCTCGCGCGCCTGCGGGGAGAGGGGGCCTTCCCCCGGTTCTACCGGCGGCGGCGGCGTCCCCGCGCTCAGCGCATGCCAGAGCCGGATATCCATCCGGCCCGGCGCGGGCTCCATCCACGGGCGCAGGCCAAGCACCCACGCGAGGAGCGGGGGATCCACCGCCCGCCGATGGCCGAAGTCGTCGGCGAAGGCCCGCGCGAACTCCGCGCGAACGCGCTCCCCGGCCGCCAATGCGACGCCGAGCTCCGAACCCCGGAGCCCGGCGCCGGCGAGGCCCGCGACGCGTGCATGCCAATCGGCCGGCGTGTGCATAACGCGTATTGTTTCACGCCGGGGAGCCCGGCGAGGATGTTCCGCTCGGCCGCCCGGCCGGGCGCGGGGACCGTTCCGCCATGCGCATCGCTCGGACGATCGCGGAGTTGCACCGGCTCGGGGTCGCCGGCGGCGTCTTCGTGCCCACCATGGGCGCCCTGCACGAGGGGCACGCCTCGCTCATGGCGATCGCCCGCCGCCGCGCCGGCACGAGCCTGCCGGTCGTGGCGAGCGTGTTCGTGAACCCGACGCAGTTCAATGAGGCCGCCGACTTCGACCGCTATCCCCGCACCTTCGGGGCCGACGCCGCGATGTGCGAGCAAGCCGGCGTGGACGCGCTCTTCGCCCCGTCGGCCGGCGAGGTGTACCCGGAAGGAATGGATGTGCCCAAGGGCGACCTGCCGCCGGTCGCGACACAACCCGGCCTGGAAGACGCGCGCCGCCCAGGGCATTTCGCCGGGGTGTGTCAGGTCGTGCGCCGGCTCTTCGCGATCGTCGAGCCCGCCGCGGCGGTCTTCGGTGAGAAGGACTGGCAGCAGCTCCAGGTCATCAGCGCGATGGTCGCTACGGAGGGGCTTGGCGTGGAGATCGTGCCCGGTCCAACCGTGAGGGAGCCCGACGGCCTCGCGATGAGCAGCCGCAACCGATTGCTCTCGAGAGCGGATCGCGCGGCCGCCGGGGGCATGCCGCGGGCGCTCGCGGCGGCCGCGCGCCTGCCCGACGTCGAGGCCGCGGAAGCGGCGATGCGCCGCGAGCTGGCGCTGGCGGGCCTCGAGCCCGAGTACGCCGCCGTGCGGGACGCTCAGACGCTCCTCTCCCCGCGCGACACGCGACCGGCCCGCGCCCTGATCGCGGCGCGGGCGGGCTCGGTCCGCCTGATCGACAACGGCCCGTGGGAGCCGTCGTCGCCGTCGCACGGCTAGGCTTGCGCTCCCTCACGACGGAGCCAACCGTGCACAAGACCCCCCTGCACCAGTTCCATCTCGAGTACCACGCCAAGATGGTCGAGTTCGCCGGCTGGGAAATGCCCATGATGTACACGGGCATCCATGACGAGCACGTGCAGGTGCGCACCAGCGGCGGCGTGTTCGACGTCTCCCACATGGGACGGGTGAAGTTCCAGGGGCGGCACGCGCGCCGGCTCCTCGAGCGGCTCTGCACGCGCCGCATCACCGACATGGAGCCCGGCCAGTGCCGCTACAGCCTCGTGTGCAACGAGCGCGGCGGCGTGCGGGACGACGTCCTCGTCTACCGCTTCGACGACGACGACTTCCTGGTCGTGGTGAACGCGTCCAACCGCGAGAAGCTCCTCGGCCACTTCGAGCAGGTCCGGGCGGCCGAGGACCTGAAGGTCAAGATCGACGACCAGACCGTCTCCACGGCCATGATCGCCGTGCAGGGGCCGCGCGTGATGGAGCTTGTGAGCCAGTTCAGCAAGGAGATCCCGACCCTGAAGCGCTATCGCTTCGCGGTCAAGAACCTGCTCGTCATGAAGATCGTCGTGTCGCGCACCGGCTACACGGGCGAGGACGGCATCGAGGCCATCCTCCCCGCCGGCGCCGTGGGCATGGCCCTCAAGCTCATCCTGAAGGACGTGGACATGACCGCGGCCCAGGCCGTCATCAAGCCCGCCGGCCTCGGCGCCCGCGACACGCTCCGCTTGGAGGCCGGCATGCCCCTCTACGGCCACGAGCTGGGCGAGGAGATCAACGCCCTCTCCTGCGGCGTGGATTTCGCGATCGCCATGGACAAGCACACCGCTGAGCGCGGCGAACGCTTCATCGGCCAGGACGCCCTTGAGAGCACCGCCGCCGCCGGCGGCCCGCCCCGCAAGCTCGTCGGGATCGCGATCGAGGGCAAGCGCACGGCGCGTCAGGGAAACACCGTCGTCGCCGGCGCCCGCGAGATCGGGCAGGTGACCAGCGGCTGCCTCAGCCCGACGCTGGGGCACGCGATCGCAATGGCGATGGTGGACCGCGAGAGCGCCGAAGCCGGATCCACGGTCGAGGTCGACACCGGACGCGGGCGGCTCGGTGGCAGGCTGGTCCCGCTGCCCTTCTACAAGACCCCGAAAAAGCCCTGATCGACAGCTCGTACGCCGCGCCGCGACCGGGCCGCCCCGCCGATGCGGGCGGGCCGGCCTCTACGATCAGAGCAGCATGCACGGCCGAATCTATCTGGATAACGCCGCCACGAGCTTCCCCAAGCCGCCCGCGGTGCTCCGCGCGATGATGGAGTACTCCCTCGAAATCGGCGCGTCGCCGGGGCGCGGAGCGTACGCCGAGTCGCGCCGGGGCGCCGGCATTCTCGGCCGCTGCCGCGAGAGGCTGTGCGAGCTCTTCGGCGGGCGATCACCGGAGCACGTGATCTTCACGCTGAACTGCTCCGATGCGCTGAACCTGGCGATCCACGGGATTGTCAAGGGAGTGCGCCGCCGCTCCCCGGGAGCTCCTGTCCACGTCGTCACCTCCGCGATGGACCACAATTCCGTGCTCCGCCCCCTCAACGACCTCGCTCACGAGGGGGTCGAGTGCACCCGCGTCCGGGCAAGCGGCGAGGGCCGCGTCGAGCCCGCCGACGTGGAGCGGGCCATCCGCCCGGAGACCCGCCTCGTCACGCTCGTGCACGCGAGCAACGTCACCGGCACAATCCAGGACGTCGCGGCGGTGGGGGAGATCTGCCGGCGCCGGGGCGTGCCCTTCCTGGTGGACGCGGCCCAGTCCCTCGGGCATGCTCCCCTCGACGTCGAGGCGATGGGCATCGACCTCCTCGCGTTCCCCGGTCACAAGGGCCTGCTCGGCCCGCTCGGGACCGGCGGGCTGTACATCCGCCCGGAGCTCGAAGCGCTGCTCGAGCCTGTCCGGCAGGGTGGCACCGGGAGCCGCAGCGAGAGCGACGCGCAGCCGCGGGAGCTGCCGGACCGCTACGAATCGGGGTCGCACAACACGGTCGGCATCGCCGGGCTGATGGCCGGGGTGGAGTGGCTGCTGGGGCGGGGAGTCGCCCGCGTCCGCGCCCACGAGCTCGCGCTCGCCGAACAGTTCCTGGAGTCGATGCGCGGGATCTCGGGATTCCGGGTGCTCGGGCCGCGGGCCCTCGCGCACCGCGTCGGGGTCTTCTCGCTGGTCCACGAATCGCTTGGGCCTACAGCGGTCGCCGCGGAGCTGGAGCGGCGCGCCGGCGTGCTCGCCAGGGCCGGTCTGCACTGCGCCCCGGGCGCCCACGAGAGCATTGGCGCCATCTCTCGTGGCGGCGCCTGCCGGCTCAGCCTCGGGCCGTTCGTGACGCCCGAGCAGTTGGAGGCCGCCTGCGCGTGCCTGCGCGAGATCGGGCGCGACGCTCCGGGCTTGTGTCATCCCGAGGGTTTGGGCAGCTCGATCCACCCGGCGTCGGTGTGACGCACGATGGCGCCGGTCGCGGCGTAGATCACCTGCTCGGCGATGTTGGTCGCGTGGTCGGCGATGCGCTCGCACTGGCTGACGAGCTCGTAGACGGCGAACGCGAAGTCCACCGGCATCGTGCCCGCCGCGATGGCCCGCTCGGCGTCGCGGATGAGCTGGGACTTGAACGCCTCGACCGTGTCCTCGCTGTCGAGGACGATCTTGGCCAGCCGCGCGTCGTTCCGCTCGAAGCTCTGGGTGACGTCGCGCAGGATGCCCGCCACGCTGTTGGTGAGCACGAGCAGCGCCGACGGCAGCGCCCGCCCGATCGCCGCGAGCACGGGCGCCTCCGCCGCGATCATCGTCGCGGCATCGGCCGTCCGCTCGAGCTCGTTGTTGATCTTCACGATCGTCAGCACCCGGCGCAGCTGCTCGGGGGCGAGCGCCGCGCCGTCGCGCGTGGCGTCGGTCAGAAGCCCGACCGCCGCGCGCTCGATCTCCACGTCGACGCGGTCGACCTCGTCGTCGCGATCGACCACCTCGCGCGCGCGTCCCGCGTCACGCGCGAAGACCACCTCTGCCGCCTGCTCGAAGAGCAGCGTGACGCGCCTGCCCTGCTCGGCCAGGCGGCCGGCGAGGTCCTCGAGGCGGCGTTCGAAGCCAGGGGTGGTCGATGTCATGGCGCGGCTCCGAGAGAACTCCGGAACAGGATAGCACGGAGGCGCGCTCGCCATGCCGCGCCGCGCTATGCTCCGCGCGCGGCGGCGAGCCGCCCCGCCCGCGCTGCGCGGGCGCCACACGCGGAGGGATGCATGAGCTTCCAGATCGAGATCGTTCACGCGCGCCAGGTGCTCGATTCCCGTGGCAACCCGACCGTCGAGGCCGAGGTCCTGCTCGAGTCGGGTGTCACCGGCCGGGCGGCCGTCCCCTCCGGGGCCTCGACCGGAGAGAACGAGGCCGTCGAGCTGCGCGACGGGGACAAGGCCGTCTACATGGGCAAGGGCGTCGAGCGGGCCGTCGCCAACGTGATCGACCGCATCGCCCCCGCCGTCGAAGGGCTGGACGCCCGGGACCAGGAGGAGCTCGACGCCGTCATGTGCGAGCTCGACGGGACCCCCAACAAGGCCGAGCTCGGGGCCAACGCCATCCTCGCGGTCTCGATGGCGACGGCCAAGGCCGCCGCGGAGGGCTCGGGGCTCCCGCTCTACCGATATCTCGGGGGCGCCGGCGCCAAGACGCTCCCCGTGCCCATGCTGAACATCCTCAACGGGGGCAAGCACGCGGACAACACCGTGGACTTCCAGGAGTTCATGATCCAGCCCTGGGGCTTCGACGATTTCGGCGAGGCGCTCCGCGCGGGCGTGGAGATCTACCACACCCTCAAGCAGGTGCTCAAGTCGCGCGGGCTCTCCACGGCCGTCGGCGACGAGGGCGGCTTCGCGCCCGATCTCAAGGACAACGAGGACGCGCTCAGGGTGATCGAGGAGGCGACCGAGAGGGCGGGATACGCGTGGGGCGAGCAGATCTTCGTGGCGCTCGACCCGGCCACGAGCGAGCTCTGGAACGAGGCGGAGAAGGCCGGCAAGAGAGGGTACAAGTTCTTCTCCAGCAGCCAGGAGATCGTCAGCTCGGACGACCTCGTCTCATTGTGGGCCGACTGGTGCGCGAAATACCCGATCCGCTCCATCGAGGACGGGCTCGCCGAGAACGACTGGGAGGGCTGGGCCAAGCTCACCGCACGCCTGGGCGAGAAGGTGCAGCTCGTCGGGGATGATCTGTTCGTCACCAACCGCAAGTTCGTCGAGCGCGGCGTGCAGCAGGGATGCGCCAACGCGGTGCTCGTGAAGGTGAACCAGATCGGCACCCTCAGCGAGACCTTCGACACCGTGAACTACGCGATGCGCAACGGCTACGCCTGCGTGCTCAGCCACCGATCCGGCGAGACCGAGGACGCCACCATCGCGGATATCGCCGTCGCGACCAACTGCGCCCAGATCAAGACCGGGGCGCCGTGCCGCTCCGACCGCAACGCCAAGTACAACCAGTTGCTCCGCATCGCAGAGGAATTGGGAGAGCGCGCGACGTACGGCGCGTCAAGCTGGGCGAAGTAGCGAACGCAGGCGCGCGTGCTCGCGGTTTTTTCCCGCGATTTGTGGCACAAGGGCGAATTAGGGTCTTGACGGTGAGCTAAACATTTAGTATGGTGGCAATCGCTTGGGGGCGCGTGCCGCCGAGTCAAAGGAGAGATGGGGGAGTTCGCGTCCCTCACGTCTGTGTGTGGCCAGCCCGGCCCGAGCGGGCCGGCGTTTGTGTGCGCGAGAAACGAGAGGAGCAAGACATGAAGCGTTTTCTGACTGTGGCCGCGTTCGCGGCGGCTGCCGGTGCAGCCTTCGGCCAGGGGTTCACTGAGGACTTCGAGGGCGGCATTCCCGGCTCTTGGACCGTCGTCGACAACGCGGGCGGCGGCGTGGTCTGGATGACCAACTCGGACTGGGGCCAGGGCAACTACACCAACGGCTCGGGCCTCGCCGCGCACGTCGATTCCGACAACGCCGGCGCCGTCGAGTTCGATACCGAGCTCGTCACCCCCGCGTTCACCGTCCCCGGCGGTGCGCACCTCCAGCTCACGGCGAACTACCAGAACTTCGCCGCGCTCGACTTCTTCGACATCGATATCAACTCGGGCTCCGGCTGGGTGAACCTCCTCCGCTGGAACGAGGACCACGGCGGCTTCGAGTCCACCCCGGGCCAGGACATCGACCTCGACCTCTCCGCCTACGGCGGCCAAAGCGCGCAGGTCCGCTTCCACTACTACGACCCCAACTCCGGTGACTGGGACTGGTACGCCCAGATCGACAACGTCACCGTCACCCCGGCCCCCGGCGCCCTCGCGCTGCTCGGCCTCGGCGGCCTCGCCGCGGCCCGTCGCCGCCGCTGATCGCAACGTACGCGTTCCCTGACCCTTGCAGCCGCCCGGCCTCGTGGCCGGGCGGTTGTGCTTCTTCCCCAAACCCCCGCGCGCATAGCATCGCGCCATGGGCGAACACGATCCCCGCTCGCCGCAGGTCGTTCGGCGCGAGACGCTCGTGCGCGGACGCCGATTCGACTTTGAGGAGGTCGAACTCCGCTCTCCCGCGGGGCACATCTCCAAGCGCCAGCACATCCGCCACCCGGGCGCGGCCTGCGTGCTCCCCCTCCGCGAGGGCACAGAAGGTCCCGCCCTGGTCATGGTCCGCGTGTACAGGGCCGCGTTCGGCGAGCATCTGCTCGAGCTGCCGGCGGGCACGATCGAGGCGGGCGAGGAGCCAGCGCCGTGCGCCGCGCGCGAGCTGGTCGAGGAGACCGGCTTCAGCGCCGCAACCCTCCGGGAGATCGGGCGGTTCTATACCTCACCGGGCCTGTCCGACGAGGTGATGTGGGCGTTCCTCGCCACGGATCTGACGCACGTCGGCCAGAGCCTCGACGAAGACGAGCTCCTCCACGTTGAAGAGATCCCGCTCGCGCGCGCCCTCGGCATGGCCCGCGCCGGCGGCCTGAAGGACGGAAAGACAATCCTCACCCTGCTCCTCGCCGACACTCTGGGGCTGCTGGGAGGATCTCAGCCGTGAAGCGAGCGCTGCACAAGCCGCCCGACCGGGCCGACGGCGGGCTGCTCGCAAGGGTGATCGGCGACGGCGAGTCGCCCGCCTGGTGGGGTTTCCCCGTTGCGAGCATCGGCGGGTGCGAGGTCCGCATCCATCTTGTCACTCCTGTGTATGTGCTCGCCGCCGTCGCGCACGCGCTCTGGAACGACCTCGGGCTGCCCTTCGTGCTGCTCGGTCTGCTGGCGCTGGCCCTGGCCGTGAGCGTCCACGAGGCCGCAAGGGGGCACGCGCTCGTCCGCTGGTCGAAGCTGCACCCGATCGACCTGACCCTCTGGCCGCTCGGCGCCGTCTGGCGTTTCCACGACGAGGAGAGTGTGCGGGGAGAGGCGCGGGCCGCGCTGGTCGCCCTCGGGGCGATCGCCGGCTGCGTGCTCGTGTCCGCGGGAGTCATCATCGCCTTCGCGCCGGGCGGAGCCCGCCTGCTCGCGGAGCTCTTCCGGCCGGCGCTGGCCATCGGTTCGCTCCGCGGCGGCAGCACGCTCCACACGCTGGCGCTCGTCGCGGCTTGGCAGATGTACGCGATGTCGGCCTACATGCTCCTGGCCAATCTCGTGCCCATGCTGCCGCTGGATGCGGCGCTCGCGCTGCAGGGCCGCGCCGTGCCCGGCCGCCGCCGCTCGGACCCGGTGGCCGCGTGGGGGTTGCCCGTCGGCGCGGCGCTGGTGGTCGTCGGCATGGTCACGGCTCTCACGCCCATCGCGCTGCTGGGCGTCTGCGGCGCCGTTGTCTCCTGGTTCGCCTGGCAGAGTTCTCGCTTCGCCGTCGACCCGGCCGGCGTCGACCGCTGGCGCGCCGCGCTCGGCGAGCCCGCGCCGACCGGCGCGCCCGGGACGAACGGAGAAACCCCGCAGCCCGCGGGCCCAATCACCCCGGAGGAGCGCGAGCAGGTCGAGCGCGTGCTCGCCAAGATCAGCGCCGAGGGCATCGACAGCCTCACACGCGCGGAGCGCCGGATGCTCCACGAGGCCACCGAACGGCTGCGCGGCGGCTAATATAGCCGGCGCTCGGGGTGTATGCGGGCCGGGCGCGTGCACGAGGCGGGCTCTTCGCCCGCGGGAGAGCCGACCAGCGATGGGGATCCACGACCGGCGCTACTACCGCGAGGATGCCGAGGGCTTCGGCGGCGCGGGGCGCTACCGCTTCAAAGGCCTCAACGCCTGGTCGGTCACGACCTGGATCATCGTGATCAACGTAGCGGTGTTCGTGATCGACTCGTTCATGGGACGCCACGGGCTCCCCGTCCTCCACTCCGGCCCGCTGATCATCGACGCGTCCCACGCGGTCGAGCAGACCTTCCGCGTCCCGCTCCCGGACGGGCGGGAGGTCCCGGCCGAGTTCGTCCATCAGGTCGGGGCCCAGCTGGCGCGCCTCGTCCGCGACAAGCAGACCGGCGAGGTCGTCGCGCAGCAGATCTACCTCGTGCGCCCTCCCCTCGAGGCCGTCGGGCACTTCAGCACCTACCTTGGCTTCGCCCGCCTCGAAGTGTGGCGACTCGTCACGTTCCAATTCCTCCACGAGCACGCCAGCATCTGGCACCTGGTGCTGAACATGTTCGGCCTCTACATGTTCGGCACGCTCGTCGAAGAGCAGCTCGGGAGGCGGCGGTACCTGGCCTACTACCTCGTCTGCGGCATCTTCGGCGGCATCACGTACCTGCTGCTCAACCTGCTCGGCAACGTTTTCCAGCTCCGCGTCCCCGGAGTCCTCTTCGACGACATCCGCACGCCCCTGATCGGCGCCTCCGCGGGCGTGTTCGGCGTGATCATGGCGTGCGCGAAGATCGCGCCCAACATGCCCGTCTACATGCTCTTGTTCCCCTTCCCGCTCCGCATGAAGTGGCTCGCGTACGCCTGGGTGGGCATCGCCGCGTTCAACCTGCTCTTCGGCGGCCGGAACGCCGGCGGCGATGCCGCGCACCTCGGCGGGGCGATCGCCGGCGCCTTCTTCATCCGGCATTCGCACCTCCTGCTCGACTTCTTCGACGTCTTCGGCGACTCGCGCCAGCGCAAGCGCCCGGGAGCGGTGCGCCCGCCCCGCGCCTCGCGCACCGAGAAAGCCGTCGCCCGGGGCGAGGCGGAGATCGACGCCATCCTCGACAAGGTGAAGAACCACGGGCTGCAGAGCCTCACCCCCGGCGAACGCAAGGCCCTGTCCCGCGACACCGAGCGGCGGCGGCGCGAGAGCGGGGGCTGATCCGTGGCGGGGCCCCTCGGCTTCGACATCGTCGCCCGCTGCCGCAGCACTGGCGCCCGTGTCGGGCGCGTCCGCACCCCGCACGGCTCGTTCGATACCCCCGCCTTCATGGCCGTGGGCACCCGCGCCGCCGTCAAGGGCCTGGCGCCCGCGCAGGTCGCCCAAACGGGTACCCAGGTCGTGCTGAACAACACGTTCCACCTGATGCTCCGGCCCGGCGAGGAGACGATCGCCCGCCTGGGCGGGGCGCACGCCTTCATGGGGTGGCCCGGGCCGATCCTCACCGATTCGGGGGGGTATCAGGCATACTCGCTGGCGGACATCAACGACGTGGACGACGACGGCGTGACATTCCGCTCGATCGTCGACGGGACCAGGGTGCGCCTCACGCCCGAGCGCTCGATCCACGTCCAGAACCGCATCGGCGCAGACATCATCATGGCGTTCGATGACTGCCCGCCCTCGATAGACCCCCAGGCCGCCCCCGTGAACCAGTCGCGCCTGCGCATGGCGGTGGGACGGGACTCCCGCCGCGCCCGCGCCTACGACCACGCCGCACGCCTCCGCACCGCCAACGAGCGGACCGCCCGCTGGCTCGAGCGCTGCGTCGCCGCCCACGAGCGTCCGGACGATCAGGCCCTCTTCGGCATCGTGCAGGGCGGCACCGACCTCCAGGCGCGAGAGTGGTCGGCGCGCCGCGTGACCGCGATCGATCTCCCCGGCTACGCCATCGGCGGCGTGGCCGTGGGGGAGCCCCACGAGGCGATCGTCGCCGTGACCCGCCACACCACGTCCCTCCTCCCCGATGACCGTCCCCGGTATCTCATGGGGGTGGGCTACGACCGCGACATCGTCGCCGCCGTCCGCGCGGGCATCGACATGTTCGACTGCGTGCTCCCCACGCGCAACGGCCGCAACGGCCAGGCGTTTACCCGGGCCGGCACGATCCGCCTTCGCAACGCCTCCCACGCCGAAGAGCCCGGCCCGCTGGAGCCCGGCTGCGATTGCCCGTCCTGCGATCCCCCCTCTAACGGCTGGCCCACCCCCGAAGGCCGGCCCTTCAGCCGCGCATACATCCGGCACCTGTTCATGGCGGGCGAGATGCTCGGGCCCATCCTGGTCACGCTCCACAATCTGAGGCACTTCCAGAGGCTCATGTTGGACATCAGGCGGGCCATCGCGGAAGATGACTGGCCTTCATTCGCCCGGGAGTGGCCCTCGGCGGCGGGGGCGGTGACGAGCGGCGCCGGCTCGATCGGCGGCGAGGGTGCGGCTCTCGTATCGTGAGAGCCTGCGCGGGGCTGTCGGCCCCGCGCCCCGTGGAGCTTCGGGGGGAACCTGCAAGGTGGGCAGCATGCACGACTGGGTGGCGACGGCGGCGGCGGGCGGGATCGGGCTCTGGCAGGAGGGCGGCAACCTCCCGACCGAAGTCCCCGGGATCGATCAGGGCGGCGGGGCGGCCGAGACCGTCCAGCCCGGCGGGGCGGGGGCCCCCTCCGGCGGGCCGGCGCCCAGCCCGCTCTCGAGCCCGATGTTCCTGATCCTGCTCCTGGTCGTGGTTTTCATGTTCGTCACGACGATCATGTCCGGGCGCAAGGAGAAGCGCCGCGTCGCCGAGATGATCGCGGCGCTCAAGCGCGGCGACCGCGTGCAGACCCTCGCCGGCATCATCGGCACCGTGCACGAGGTGCGCGACGACTCCGTGGTGGTCCGCGTGGACGAGGCGACGGGCACCAAGATGCAGTTCGCCAAGTCCGCCGTGCAGCACGTGCTCAAGCCCGCGCGTGCCGAGGCCAAGGAAGAGGACGCCGAGACCGGCGGGTGATCCCAGTCGCACCGGGCGGGCGCCGAGCCCGCCGCGTGATCGGTTGAGCAACTATGCAGAAACTCTGGACGAAGCTGGCGCTGGTGATCATCATGCTCGGGCTGGCGATCTTCTCGATCGTCCCCCCGGAGAAGAAGCTGCGCCTCGGCAAGGACCTTCGCGGCGGCGTGACGCTGGTCTACTCGGTCGACATCCGTCCGGGCGACAACGCCGGGCAGGTGCTCTCGAGCGTCATCGACGTCCTGAAGAACCGCATTGACCCCAACAATCTGTACGAGATCTCGATGGTGCCCCAGGGGCGCGACCGCATCGAGATCACGATGCCCCTCCCGGGCGACGACGTCAAGCGGGCCAAGGCCGAGTACGAGGCCGCCATCGCCGGGCTCGACGCCGCACGCTGGACGCCCGAGCGCGTGGACTCGATCATGGCCATGAGCGCCGAGGAGCGCGACCGGGAGATCGCCGCCCTCGCCGGCGGCGACGCGGAGGCCGCCGGGCGGCTGCGGGCGCTGGCGCAGGCGTACGACCACGCCCGGCATCTCCGCGAGAATTACGAGGAGGCCGAGCGGTCGGGCGCGGAGCAGTCCGCGCTCGCCCAGTTGGCGCTCCAGGCCTCGGAGGCCGCGATCGAGTACGAGGAGGCGCTCGCGGGCTTCGCCGAGAACACGCTGACCGCCGAGGACGTCGCGCAGGCGCTCCGGCTTTCGGACCAGGCGCGATCGCTGTACGACGAGGACACGGGCGAGCGGGTCGAGATCCCCAGCCCGCGGTCGAGCGCCCTCGGGCGCCTGCGCGAGCGCTACCCGGAACAGCGGGCGCAGCTCGACGAGATCCTCAGGGAGTTCGAGGAGTATGAGTCGATCCGCACGATGCTCGACGACCCGCGCGACCTCGAGCGCCTCCTGGCCTCCAGCGGCGTTCTGAGCTTCCGCATCACCGTCGATCCCGCCTCGGACCCCGACGAGCAGCGCCTGCGCGACGAGCTGCGCGAGAACGGCCCCCGCGCCGCCCGATCCGACACCATGGCCTGGTTCAAGATCAACAAGATCGAGAACTGGTACAGCAGCGTCGCCGAGATGCTCGCCCTCGAGGCCGACGCGGCCCGCTTCTTCAGCTCGCGCGGGTACGTCGTCGAGGAGTACGAGGGCGAGTACTACATGCTCTGCTGGGACGTGCGCGGCTCGCGCCTCACCCCGGAGTTCGACCGCGACTGGCGCGTCGAGCGCGCATCCCAGGGCGTGGACGAGCTCGGCCGCCCCTCGATCAATTTCGAGATGGACCCGCGCGGCGCCTCCCTCCTCGGCGCGCTCTCCGAGGCCCACGTCGGCGACCGAATGGCCGTCCTCCTCGACGACGAGGTCTACACCGCCCCCAACCTCAACAGCAGGATCTCCCGCAACGGCCAGATCATGGGCGACTTCTCCTCGGAGGAGCTCCAGTACATCATCCGCGTGCTCAACTCCGGGTCGCTCCAGAACAAGCTCTCGCCCACCCCCCTGAGCCAGGTGGTGATCGGCCCGGACCTCGGCCTCGACAACCTCGTCCGCAGCATGCAGGCGGGCATGATCGCCGCGATCATCTGCGCCGTCTTCCTTGTCGGGTACTACTTCTGGTGCGGCGCGATCGCGCTGGCGGCCCTCGCGATCAACGTGCTGCTCCTGCTCGCCGCCATGGCCATCGGCGCCGCGCCGCTGAGCATCCCCGGCATCGCGGGCATCATCCTCACCTTCGGCATGGCCGTCGACGCCAACGTGCTCGTCTACGAGCGCATGCGCGAGGAGATCGCCGAGAACAAGGCCGACCTGCCCACCGCCGTCCGCCTCGGCTACAGCCGCGCGATGTCGGCCATCGTGGACGGAAACCTCACCAACCTCATCGTCTGCCTCGTGCTCTACGCCGTCGGCACCCCGGAGATCCGCGGCTTCGGCGTCACCATGAGCATCGGCGTCGTCACCACCCTCATCTCCCAGCTCTTCGTCACCCGCATCATCTTCGAGCTCGGCATCCGCTTCGGGCGCTGGCGCCGCACCACCATGCTGCCGCTCGTCGTCCCCGCCATCCAGCGGCTCTTCTCGCTGAGCGTGCGCTGGTACCGCATGCGCTTCGCGTTCTGGACGGTCTCCGCCCTGCTCGTGCTCGCCAGCGTCGGCCTCGCGCTCAGCCGCGGCCCGGACATGTTCGACCACGAGTTCCGCGGCGGCACCGCCTTCACGCTCGAGCTCAAGGAGAATCCCGACGGCACGCACGAGACGCTCACCCGCCAGCAGGTCGAGGACCGCCTCGACGCGATCGTCGCCAACGGCGCGCCCGAGCTCGCCCCGCTCCGCAGCGCCAGCGTCGTCGTGATCGATCCCGAGCCCGGCGGCGTGACGAGCTCGACGTTCCAGGTCAAGAGCCTCCTGACCGACGCACGCGCCGCCCGCGACGCCGTCATCGAGGCGTTCGGTGACAAGATCGAATCACGCCCCGCGCTCCGCTTCGAGGGCTGGAACGCAGCCCGCGGCGTGCAGGCCCCCGCCTTCCCAATCCTCTCCGAGCAGCTCTCCGAGGTCGTCGGCCGCCCGGGCGTCGAGCGCTCCGTGACCGACTGGCGCGGCGGGCTCGCGATCCTGCTCGAGAACATCCAGCCACCGGTCAGCGCCCGGCAGATCGACGACCGCCTCGCCAACGAGCGGCTCCGCGCCGGCCCCGACGACGCCCGCGAGCGCGACTCGGAAATCATCGTCATCGAGGGCACGCCCGACGCCGTGACGAGCGCCGTCGTCCTGGTGCGCGACCCTCACCTCTCCTACCTGCAGGACGAGGAGCTCTGGAACGCCCGCATGCTCGAGGTCGAGTGGGTCATGGCCAGGGCCGCCCTCACCGAGGCCCAGGCCACGCTCAGCGTCCAGGCCTTCAGCCCCGCGATCGCACGCACCTTCGTCGCCCAGGCGATCCTCGCGATCGTCCTCAGCATGCTCCTGCTCGTCATCTACGTCTGGGTGCGGTTCGGATCCGCCCGCTTCGGCCTCGCCGCCATCCTCGCCACAGTCCACGACGCCTGCATCGCCCTCGGCCTCCTCGCCGTCGCCGAGATCGTCTACGACACCCTGCCGCAGTTCGCGCAGCCCCTCGGCATCCTCCCCTTCAAGGTGGACCTCACCGTCATCGCCGCGCTGCTCACCATCCTCGGCTACTCGATCAACGACAAGATCGTCGTGCTCGACCGAATCCGCGAGAACCGCGGCCGGCTCAGCTACGTGTCGCCCGAGATGGTGGACCTCTCCATCAATCAGACGCTCAGCCGCACCGTCATGACCGGCACAACGACCATCCTCTCGACCATGGCGCTGTACCTCGTCGGCGGCGAGGCCGTCCGCGCCTTCGCGTTCGTGCTCCTGTTCGGCATCATCGTCGGCACGATCTCCTCGGTCACCATCGCGGCGCCCCTCGTCGCGTACGGCAAGAAGCCCGACGGCTTCCGCAATCTGCCCCCGCCCGGCGCGTAAACCGGGCATCGAAGAGCATGGCCTGAGAAGAGCCTCACAGCCCCGGCTCGGCGGGCGGGCCGGAGCCGTGGGGCGCAGGCAGGGAGGGCCGCGCCATGAGCGGCGCCGGCAGAATCGGCGGCGGGTTCCTCGCGCTCGCCGCGATCTGGATCGGGGTGTACTGGTTCTGGGAGCCCAGCCGCGCCCCCGACGTCACCTTCGCCGCCGACCCCCAGCCGCCGACGCAGCAGGCGCCCGACCCGGAGCCCACTCCGCCGGACCCTCCCCCGCGCGAGGTCGAGCTCTCAGCGACGGGGCCCGCCGGCGCGCAGCGCGGCGAGCAGCCACCCTCCCCCGCGTCCGACGCGCAGCCGCCATCGGTCATCCCCCCCGAGTTCCGGGACTACACGATCCGGCGGGGGGACACGTTCTCCACGATCTCGCGCAGTTTCTACGGCACCTCGCGCCACGCGGACGCCATCGCCGCCGCGAACCCGTTCGTCAACCCCACGGGCCTGCGCGAGGGTCAGACCCTCCGGATCCCCGTCGATCCCGAGAACGTCCAGGGCAAGCCCGCCGAGGGCGCGCCCGAGCCACCGCCCGACCCGGCGTTCATCGAGTACGCCGTCGCCGGCGGCGACACGCTCTCGGAGATCTCGCAAAGGTTTTACGGCAGCCTGCGCTACGCCGAGGTGATCTACCACGCCAACCGGGAGACGATGTCGAGCATCGACGACCTGCAGGTCGGGCAGGTGCTGCGCATCCCCTCGCCCGAGTCCGTCCTCGGCACGGGCGACAGGTAGAATGCCCGCGGGGCGGCGAAGGGAGCGGCGGCGTTGAACATCAAGCGCATCCTGGTCACCGGCGGCGCGGGCTTCCTCGGCACGCACCTCTGCGAGCGCCTCGTCGCCGCCGGGCACGACGTCATCTGCCTCGACAACTTCTTCACGAGCCAGAAGAGCAACGTCGCCCACCTGCTGGGACGCCCCAATTTCGAGCTGATCCGCCACGACGTCACGCACCCCATGTTCCTCGAGGTGGACGAAATCTACAACCTCGCCTGCCCCGCGGCCCCCGGCCACTACCAGTACAACCCGATCAAGACGATGAAGACCTCGGTCATGGGAGCGATCAACATGCTCGGCGTCGCCAAGCGGTGCCGGGCGAAGATCCTCCAGGCCTCGACGAGCGAGGTCTACGGCGACCCCGACGTGCACCCCCAGCCCGAGAGCTACCGCGGGAACGTCAACCCGATCGGTCCCCGCGCCTGCTACGACGAGGGCAAACGCGCCGCCGAGACGCTCTTCTTCGACTACCACCGCAGCAACCGCGTGAACATCCGCGTCGCCCGCATCTTCAACACCTACGGTCCGCGCATGCACCCCTTCGACGGGCGCGTCGTCAGCAACTTCATCCGCCAGGCGATCAACGGCACCGACATCACGATCTTCGGCGACGGTGCCCAGACCAGGTCGTTCTGCTACGTGGACGACCTGGTGGACGGGCTCGTGCGCCTGATGGAGGGCCCCGACGAGTTCACCGGCCCCGTCAATCTCGGCAACCCCGATGAGTTCACGATCCGCGAGCTCGCCCGGCTCGTGCTCGAGCTGACGGGGAGCCGCTCCAAGCTCATCGAGAAGCCGCTGCCCCAGGACGACCCGCGCCAGCGCTGCCCGGATATCTCGCTCGCCCGCGCGAAGCTCGGCTGGAGCCCGCGCGTCCCGCTGCGCGACGGCCTCGCCCGGACGGTCGCGTGGTTCCGCTCGATCGACATCGCCGACTACAGGGCCCCGACGCCGAACTACTGACGGCGCTCGCGCCACGCCGCCGGCCGAGCGCCCCGCGCCCGCCACACGCGCTCCCGCGGGCGCCCCGAAGTATCCTGCACCCATGAGGATCGCGCTCACCGGTGTCTCCGGCTTCCTCGGATCGTTCATCGCGCGCAGGCTGCACGCCGAGGGGCACGCGGTCGTGGGGCTGGTGCGGCCGACGAGCCGGCGCGACCACGTGGAGAGGTTCGTCGAGCGGTTCGTGGAGGGCGACCACGCCGACCGCTCGTGCTGGCCCGACCTGCTCGGGGGCGCCGACTGCGTCGTCCACAACAGCCTCGACTGGTCGTCGATGAGGCCCGATCCGCCGCGGATTCAGGAGCACCTCCGCTCGAACCTCGAGGGCTCGATCCTGCTGCTGCACGAGTCCGCCCCGCGACAGTTCATCTTCATCAGCTCGATCGCCGTGCACCACGACATCATGCCGCGCCCCAAGGCAGAGGACGGCGTCAGCATCGTGGACGAGGACCATCCCCTCCGCCCGAGCAATGAGTACGGCGCGTACAAGGCCGCTGTGGAGGCGCACCTCTGGGCCGAGCACTTCGGCAACGGGCGGCACACGTCCGCCGTCCGCCCCTGCGCCGTCTACGGCGTCGATCCCAGCGTGGAGCGCTCACACGGGTACGCCGTCCTGAAGGAGCTGCGCCGGACCGGCCGCTACGCCCGCCCCGGCGGCGGCAAGTACGTCCACGTCGACGACGTCGCGGCCGCCGTCTCGGCCATCGTCGGAAACCCCGCCGCCGCGGGCCGGCCCTTCAACCTCGTGGACTGCTACGCCCGACACGCCGACTGGGCGCTGCTGGCGGCCGAGCTCCTCGGCCTGCGCGCGGAGATCGACACCTCCAGCCCGCCGCGCCCCGCGAACATGTTCGACAAACGGGCCGCCCAGTCGCTGGGTGTGCGGTTCGAGCGCGGCCGCGACGGCATCCGCGAGCACCTCCGCGACCTCATCGCCCGGATGGACAGGGGCTGATCCCCCAACAATCGACCATGAGCGACCGCCTCCGGCTCTTCGTCGCCGCCTACCCGCCGGCCGAGCACGCCGAAGCGATGCTGGCGGCGCTGCGACGGCTGCCGCTCTCGCGGCATCGCGAAGTCGCCGCCGCGCACGTCCACATGACGCTGCAGTTCATCGGGGAGCGCTCGGCTCGCGAGCTGGACGGCGTGCTGGAATCGGTCGAGCGCTCGTGCAGCGGGATCGGAGCGTTTTCGCTGATGCCCCGCGAGTTGATCACGCTCCCCGAGCGGGGCGCGCCGAGGCTCGTCGCCGCGGAGACCGACGCCCCCGCCGGCCTGCTCGAGGTGCATAGCAGGCTCGCACACCGCCTCGCCCGAGAGCCGCGCCGGAACGCGTCCGACCGCTTCCGGCCGCACCTGACGCTCTGCAGGTTCGCCCGCGACGAGCGGCCGCCCCGAGTTTCCGCGCCGCTCGACCTCCCGCCGTTCGCCGTGGATCGCGTGCGGCTGATGCGCAGCATTCTCAAGGCCGACGGCGCCGAGCACGCGGAAGTCGCCGCGTTCCCGCTCGATGAGCCCCGACCGCAAACCCGGTCGGAGCGCACGGGCGGCGCCTGAGCGTGTGCTCAAGGTTCCTGGAGCAGCCGCACCAGCTCCGGCACGATCTCCCCCGCAAGGCCCTGCACCGATACGTCCACCGCGCCCGAGATCGGCGTCGGCTCGCGGTTGACCTCCACCGCCGCCGCGCCGTGCGCCCTCGCGACCAGCACGAAGCTCGCGGCCGGCTGCACCACGGCGCTCGTCCCGATCGACACCACGGCGTCGCACGACGCCAGCGCCGCGCGCGCCCGCGCCAGCGCCGCCTCGGGCAGCGCCTCCCCGAACCACACCACGCCCGGCCGGTATATCCCCCCAGCCTCGGACGGCATCGGGTAGTGGGGGAGCGGCGCCGGCAGGTCCGTGCGCTCTCTCCCGCTCTTCGTGCACCGCCACACCAGCAGCGAGCCGTGCAGCTCGACCACGTCCTCACTCCCGGCCCGCTGATGCAGCCGGTCGACGTTCTGCGTCAGGAGCGTGAACCCGACCCCGCGCTCGCTGCACGACCGTTGCCACTCCGCCAGCGCCAGGTGCGCCGCGTTCGGCTCGCACCCCAGCACCCGCTGCCGCCGCTCGTCGTACCACCGGCTGACCAGCGCGGGATCGCGCCCGAATGCCCCCGGCGTGGCGAGGCGCTCCGCGTCGTACCGGGCCCACAGCCCGGTCATCGCATCCCGGAACGTCGGCACGGCGCTCTCGGCGCTCACCCCCGCCCCGGTGAGCACCACGACGCTGCCTCGCCCGCGCAGCAGATCCGCGGCCCGCCTGATCGCCTCCATCGCCCGATGCTACACCGCCCCGGCGCACCCCACCCCGCATCCGCGGTAAGCTTCCCGACCGTGAGCGACCACCCCACGAAGGCGCTGGTGATCTCCGACGGCGGCCTCCCCGCCCTGCTCGCGCTCGCCATCGAGGCGGAGCGATCCATCGGCGCCGGCGGAGTCGCCCCGGCCGTCATGCCCTGGCCCACCCGCAGCCACCTTCTGCGTCCGCAGCTCGCCGCGGCGGCCAATGCGGCCCGGTATTTCGACGCCGCCGCCGTCGAGCCTCCCCTCGCGCCCCCCGGCGGCCGCACCGCGCCCGACCCGGGCATGGCCGAGTCGCTCTGCCTGCTCGCCGCCCTGCACGCCGCACGCTCCGCCGGCTGCGCCCGCGTTGTCTGGCCCGTGCACCACCACCACGACGACGTGTCCATCGCCGCCGATCTCGATCGAATCGAGGCCGATATCGACCGCGCGCAGCTCATCGGCCGCCTCGCGCTGCTCGACGGCCCCGGCGCCCGTCCCGTGAAGTTCGAGACGCCCCTCGTCGACCTGACCGACACCCAGCTCGCCGATCTCGTCGTCGATCTCGCCGTGCCGGTGCAGCTCTGCTGGTGGTGGGGGCCGGGCGGCGAGCACGCCGCCGATGCTCCCGCGGCCGAGGAACGGGCCGCGTGGCTCCCGCCGCTCGCGCATGCCGGCTGGATCGAGGCCGCGCCGGTCCCGCAGGTTCCCCAAGCGCCCGGCCTCCCGCGCGCCGCCGTCTGAGCGCCGCCGGAATGTGTCCGCGCAGCGTCCCCGCCGGCCGCCATAGAGTTGCTCCCTATGGCCCAGGCGAACGCACCCCGCTGGACACCTTCGACCTCCACCCGCGGCGACATCGTCCGCTGGTCGCGCACAATCATCCCCACGATGCGCGACGCCCCCGCCGAGGCGACCACGCCCAGCCACCGGCTGCTCCTCCGCGCAGGGTACATCCGCCAGGTCGCGGCCGGCGTATACGACTACCTGCCCCTCGCCTGGCGGACCCTCACCAAGGTGAGCCGGATCGTGCGCGAGGAGATGAACGCCGCGGGCGGGACCGAGATGCTCATGCCCGCGCTCGCCCCCATGGAGCTCTTCGAGGAGACCGGCCGCGCCGAGGACTACGGCGATGACCTCTTCCGCCTCGAGGATCGCCACGGCCGGCCGACGGCGCTCGGGCCGACCCACGAGGAGGTCATCACCGCCTTCCTCCGCGACGCCGTGACAAGCTACCGCCAGTTGCCCCTGATCCTCTACCAGATCCAGAGCAAGTTCCGCGACGAGCCGCGCCCGCGCGCCGGGCTGCTCCGCTGCCGCGAGTTCATCATGAAGGACGCCTACTCGTTCCACCACGCGGTGGACGGGCCGGGCGGTCTCAACGAGGCGTACGACGCGATGTACCGCGCGTACACCAACGTCTTCAGCCGCTGCGGGCTGGACTTCACCGCCGTCGAGGCCGAGAGCGGGCCGATCGGCGGCTCGGCCAGCCACGAGTTCATGGTCAACTGCGAGACCGGCGAGGACACGATCCTCCGCTGCCCCGTCTCCGGCTACGCCGCGAATGTCGAGAAGTGCGAGATCGGCGAGCGGCCGTGGTCGTTCGACGGCGCCGCCGGGGCGCCCCTCGCCAGGATCCACACGCCCGACCTCCCGGGCATCGACGCCGTCGCGGCCTTCCTGCGCGTCACCCCGGCGGACATGCTCAAGACCGTCGTGCTCGAGCCCGGCGCGGGCGCGGACGGCGGGGGGGTGAGCTGGGTGCTCGCCGTCGTCCGGGGCGACCACGAGGTCAACGAGGGCAAGGTCCGCGACGCGGTCGGGTTCAAGGTCGCTCTCGCCGATGAGAAGCGGGCCCGCGCGGCCGGCTTCGCCATCGGATACGTCAGCCCCAGGGCCGCGCCATCCGCCGGCGCCAGCACCATCGTCGTCGTCGATCCCGACGCCGCCCAGGGCGACCGCTCCTGGGCGACGGGCGCCGACGAGCGCGACCACCACGTGACCGGCTTCCACTGGCGTCGCGACATGGGAGAATCCCTGGGCGACCCCCGTTATGTAAAGGTCGCGGACATCCGCAACGCCCGGGTCGGCGACCCCTCCCCCCGCGCCCCCGGCGCCGCCCTCGTCGCTCAGCGCGGCATCGAGACCGGCCACATCTTCAAGCTCGGCACCAAGTACTCCGACGCCATGGGCTTCGCAGTCATGGACGAGAGCCAGAGCCGGCGCAGCGTCATCATGGGCTGCTACGGCATCGGCGTCAGCCGCACCATGGCCGCCTGCGTCGAGATGAGCCACGACGAGAACGGCATCGTCTGGCCCGCGGCGATCGCCCCGTACCACGCCGAGATCGTGCTGATGAAGCCCGCCGACCCCGAGCACGCCGCCCTCGCCGCGAGGCTCGCCGAGGAGCTGGCCGGCGCGGGGCTCGACGTCCTGATCGACGATCGCGACGAGAGGCCCGGCGTCAAGTTCAAGGACGCCGACCTCGTGGGGATTCCTCTCCGCATCACCATCGGCGAGAAGGCGCTCGCGGCCGGCGGCGTCGAGCTCAAGGCACGGACCGACTCCGGCAAAGGCGAGGTCGTGCCCCTGACCCAGGTCCGCGAACGCTGCCTGGCGATCCTCGCGCCGTGAGCTGCCCATCATGACCCCACGAAAATCTTGAAGACGAGTCATCCTCCGCCCTTGACTCCGCCGATGCGCGAATATGCTCTTCTACGAGTCGCGGACCACGGTGCGTTGGCCGGGGTCGGGTGACAGGACCAGGGGCCGACTGGAGCGGCCCTTCCGGAGGTAGGCAACTCCGCCACCGCATGGACGATGACAAAGTGGGGCTGCTCAGCAGCCTCACGCCCGTCCGGCTGACCGACAAGCCGACGTTCGACCTCGCGTTCTCCACCCTGAAGCAGCCCATATCCGACTACAGCTTCGCCTGCACGTTCATGTGGGCAGAGCCGCTCCGGATTACCTGGGCTCAGATCGCCCGCCACGTCTGCATCTTCGCCAACGGCGCCGAAGACCTCACCATGCTCAACCCTCCGATCGGCCTCCCCGGGGCCACGGAGGCCGACTTCTCGCGCGCCGTCGCCGAGTGCTTCGACATCATGGACGCGTACAACGCGCCCCGCAACGGCTGCGATCGCTCGCGCATCGAGTACGTCTCCGACGAGCTGCTCGAGCGCTTCAGCGCCGCCTCGCCATTCCCCCTCAGCGCCTCCCCCCTCTGGGCGGACTACGTCTACGACACCAGCCGGCTCATCACCCTCGAGGGCGGCGACCTCAAGAGCAAACGCCACGCCCGATCCAAGTTCCTGCGCGACTTCCCCGACGCCCGCACCGAGCCGCTCTCCGAGCGCCACGTCGGCCTCTGCCTCTCCCTCCTCGAGTCCTGGGCCCGCCACGGCGACGACACCCACGACGGCGAGGTCAACGACGCCCACCTCGGCACCGACATCCTCCGCAACAAGGACCAGCTCGCCACCAGCGCCGCGCTCCGCCACCACGCGGAGCTCGGGCTCCGCGGCATGGTCGTGCTCGTGGGCGACCGCCTCGCCGGCTTCACGCTCGGCCAGAGCCTCTCCCCCATGCAGTCGATGGTCCTCATCGAGAAGACCTCGCCCGAGTTCCCCGGCTGCCCCCAGCTCATTTTTTCCGAGTTCTGCCGCACCGCCCTCGCCGGCAGCCCGGAGTGCAACGCCGGCGACGACTGGGGTATCCCGACGCTGCGCTTCACCAAGCAGAGCTACCGGCCCATCCGGCTGCTGAGCAAGCACGTGCTCGCCCGCACGTCCCTCCCGCTCGCCGTCCCGGTCCCCGCCGTCGAGATGCCGAGCTTCGTCCCCGAGCCGTTCACGCGCTCCCGGCCCGCCCCGGAGGCAGGCCCCATGGACCTCCAGATCCGCCAGGCTACCCCCGCGGACCTCGAGGCGCTCGTCGCCGTCGAGAAGGACTGCTTCGAGCGCCCCGAAGAGCGATTCACCCGCCGCCAGATCCGCGCCCTCGTGCAGAACCCCCGCGCCACCGTGATCATCGCCGAGGCCGACGGAAAGATCGCCGGCTGGGCCGTCGGGCTCTACCGCCAGCACAGCCGCTGGCAGTCCGGTCGCATCTACGCCGTCGGCGTCCACCGCGAGTTCCGCGGCCGCGGCATCGGGCGCAAGCTCACCGAGCACCTGCTCGACGGCTTCCGCGCCCGCGCCATCGAGCGCGTGTACCTCGAGGTCCGAGAGGACAACACCGCCGCGCTCACGCTGTACAAGGCCCTCGGCTTCACGCCCATCCGCCGCCTGACCGCCTACTACGGCCCGGGCGTGGACGGGCTGAGCTGCCGCGCGATGCTCAAGACCAGCGAGGCGATGCTGTTCTGATCGATTCGTCGCGGGTCGCCCGACGGCGCTTCCAACGCGGGCCTGAGAGAGCGGGCTCCGGTCGTATTTAACATAACATGTATTATCGGACCTTTCGGGCAGCCCACGCCCTAGCCTTCTTCTATGCCCGCGTCGCCACTGAAATGTGCCTACTTCGCCGCGATCGTGCTGGTCGCGCTCACCCTCGGCCCCTCGCTCGCGCACCTGCTCGAGCTCCCGAACAAGATCGGCCTCGACCGCGCCGCCTACTTCACCGTGCAGCAGGTGTACCGCGGCTGGGCGCTCCTCGGCATCCTGATCTTCCTTGCCCTCGCCTCAACGCTCACCCTGACGATCATGCTCCGGCGGGAACGCCGGCCCATGCTGCTGTCCGCCGTCTCCTTCATCGCGCTCGCGGCCGGGCAGGCCGTGTTCTGGGCCTTCACCTTCCCCGCCAACCAGGCGACCAGCAACTGGACGGTCGCGCCCCCGGATTGGGAGCAGCTCCGCTCCCGCTGGGAATACTCCCACGCCGCGGGCGCCCTGCTCAACACCCTCGCCCTCGCGGCGATCGTGCTCTCCGTGCTTGCATGGGCCGGCCCCCGCCGCGCCGCCGGGCGCAGCGCCGGCGCCCCGAGAGACGTGTAGCATCGCTCGACAGCCGAGGGAGACCACCATGCCGTTCCGCCTCACGCCGCGTGCGCGCCTCGCCGCTCTGGCCGCGATCCTCTGCTCGGGCGCGTGCGCCCCGATCCGCACACCGGGCTACGAGTCGCTCAAGACTCGGCCGCAGGCGGAGCAGAGCGTCAAGCCCGGGATCAACGACCCGTATCTCGAGCCGGGGATCGACGTCGAGGAGCGGACTAACCGCTTCGAGGCCGAGAGCCGCGAGATCTACGACGCGCGCCGGGAGATCGTCGAAGCTGTCGGGCTCCGCCGCGGCGATGCCGTCGCGGATATCGGCGCCGGGACCGGCCTCTTCGTCGAGCCGTTCGCGCGGCGCGTTGGCCCCGGCGGCAAGGTGTACGCGATCGACATCGTGCCCGCGTTCGTGCGCCACGTCGCTGCCCGGGCCCGCGAGGCCGGCCTGGCGCAGGTCGAGGCGCGGCTCGCGCCGGCCGACTCCGTCGACCTGCCCGACGCCTCCATCGACACCGCGTTCGTGTGCGATGTCTACCACCACTTCGAGTACCCCAAGTCGAGCCTCGCGTCGATCCACCGCGCGCTCAAGCCCGGCGGCGAGCTCGTCGTGATCGACTTCGAGCGCATCCCGGGCGTCTCGCGCGAGTGGGTGCTGGGGCACGTCCGCGCTGGCAAGGAGGAGTTCACGGCCGAGATCGAGGCCGCGGGATTCCGGCTCGTCGAGGAGGTCGAGATCGACCGCTTCGACGAGAGCTACTTCCTCCGCTTCCGCAAGCGATGAGCATGCGCCAATGAGCGCACTGAGTCTTGCAGCGGAAGAGTCTCACCACGGAGTACACGGAGTTGCACGGAGTCGAGCACGGTTCCAACGCAATTGGATCAAGCTCCTGCCTTGAACACCGTCTCCTGCCTTGACCCCGCGCAACTCCGTGCTCCGTGGTTGAACTGCTTGGGCTCAGCTCATTCCTCGCGCCCGAGCTGCCCGAGCAGCACCTCGACCGCCTTCTCGATCTGCGTGTCCTTGCCCGCCGCCGCCGACTCCGGGTCCAGCCGCACCTCGTGCGTCGGCCCGAGCTGCGCGTTCTCAAGATACGTGCCGTCCGCGCCCTTGGTCCCCACCTGGGGGATGCCGAAGATCACGTCCCCGGTGTGCAGCCGCTCCCACCACACCGCCGTCGCCGTCCCGGGCACCGGCATGCCCACCGTCGGCCCGATCCCGAGCTCGGTGTAGGTCCACGGGAAGAAGTGCGCGTCGGAGTAGTTGCTCTCGCTCATCACCACGACCGACGGCTTGGTCCACCGGCGCGCCGAGTCGCCGAGGTACCCCGCGCCGTCGGCCTCATCGTTCCGGGGGTAGAGGTCCACGTACTTCTTTCCGGTGAGGAACGTCGCCAGGTCGTCGTGCAGCCAGCCGCCGCCGTTGAACCGGGTGTCGACGACGATCCCCTCCTTGTCGAAGTGCCGTCCGAGCACCTCCGCGTAAACGTTGCGGAAGCTCTCGTCGTTCATGCCGCGGACGTGCACGTAGCCGAGCCGCCCATCCGAGAGCTCGTCCACCAGCTCGCGCCGGGTGCGCACCCATCGGTCGTACCGCAGCTCGTTCTCTTGACCGAGCCCGATGGGCTTCACCACCACGTCGAAGCTCTCCCCGTCCTCCGGCGCGACGGTCAGCCGCAAGCGCTCGCCCGCCCTGCCGTCGAGCAACTCGTAGTAGTTGTGCTGCTCATCGATCGGCGTGCCGTCGATGTGCGTGATCGTCATCCCGGCCTCGACGCCCAGGTCGGCCTTGTCGAGCGGCCCGCCCTCCATGACCTCGGCGATGCGCACGCCGTCCTCGCCCGTTAGGATCTCCAGGAAGACTCCCAGCGACGCCGTCTGCGCGTCGCCCTCCTCGCGCCCGGGCCGGTAGTTGGCGCCGGTGTGCGAGGCGTTCAGCTCGCCCAAAAGCTCGGAGAGCACCTCGGCGAAGTCGCGGTTGTTCGTCACGCCTGCCAGCTTGGGCTCGTACTCGGCCCGGTACGCCGCCCAGTCCACGCCGTGCATGTCCTCGCGGTAGAACTTCTGGAGCGTCTGCCGCCACGCATGATCGAACATGTACGCCCGCTCCTCGTCGGTGTCGAGGTCGATCTCCGCAGCGAACTTGATCGGCTTCTGCTCCCCGCTCCCCGCCTCCACCTTCGAGAGCGAGCCGTCGGCGAGCAGGAAAAGAGTCTCGCCGTCCTCGCTCATCCGCATCGAGGCCCCGTCGGCCCCGAGCTTGGTCAGGATCTTTGTCGTGTCCTCGCGGAAGTCGCGGACCCAGAGGTCGAATCCCTTCTCGAACCTCGCCAGGTAGAACAGCTTGTCCCCCTCGGGGGAGAGCTCGAAATCGCCGAGATCGGAGGCGTGGATCGTCAGGCGCACGATCCGCGACTCGATCCCCTCCATCTCCACCTTCACCGGCTCGGGCTCCTCCTCGTCCTCCTGATCGTCCTTGTCCTCGTCCTCGTCAGATTCGTCGCCCTCCGGCGTCGCCTGCTCCTCGCTCTCCGCGTCGCCGGCCTCGTCCGGCTGGTCCGGCTCGTCACCGGCGTCGTCCGCATCATCTCCCTCGTCGCCATCTTCCTCGCCTTCCTCCTCCTTCTTCCTCTCCTCCTCGCGCTCCTTCCGCTTCTCTTCCAGCTCCTTCGCGAGCGCGTGCTCCTCCTTGGTCATGCGAAACTTGTCGAACGCCTCCTTGTTCAGGAACACGCCGAGCACGTCCGCCTCCGACCCCCAGCTCCCGTGGCTCCGCTCGCCGAACCGCTCGGAAGCCCAGAGGATCGCTCCGCCCCCCATCGCCCAGCGCGGGCGCACGTCGTCATACCCGGAGTTGGAGAGGTCGATCAGCTGCTCGGCCGAGCCGTCCGCCGGCACGATCCCGATCTCCGTGAAGAACATCCGCCCGCGGTCGTAGAAGTGCACCGCCAGGTGCGAGCTGTCCGGCGACCAGCGGAACCAGTGGTCGCCGTCGTTGTACGAGTAGAACGTGTCCCCCGGCAGCACCGTGCGCGACTCGCCGCTCTCGACGTCGAGCACCCGCAGCACCGTCCGGTTCTCGAGATACGCGACGCTCTTGCCGTCGGGCGAGTACAGCGGCTGGAACTCCTCCGCGTCCGTGGCGACCAGCGGCCTCTCCTCGATCTGCGTCGCCGCGAAGAAGTACAGCTCGTCCTCGTCGGTGAGCGACGCCTCGTAGATGTTCCACGACCCGCCCCGCTCGCCGGCGTACACCAGCTTCCGACCGTCCGGCGCGAAATCGACCGATCTCTCCTGCTCCGGCGTGTGGGTGATCCGGCGCGTCGTCCCGAACTCGGTCGAGGTCACGAACACCTCGCCCCGCGCGACGAACGCGACCTCCTTCCCGCTCGGCGCCACCGCGAACTCGCTCGCCCCGCCCCTGGCGGTCTCGGCGTGGCGCGATCCCGCCCGGGCCTCTGCCCCGATGCGGATGGGCACCTGCGCCGCCTCCCCCCCCGCCGCCGGCCTCGCATAGATCTCCCCGTGCCAGCTGAACACCATCGCCCCCGACGGCGCCACCGAGAGGTCGCGCACCGGGTGCTCCTCGAAGAACGTGACCTGCTCCGCCTCAGCGCCCGCCTCCAGCGCCATACGGTACACGTTGAAGTGACCGGAGCGCTCCGAGAGGAAGTACAGGCCCCCCTCGTCCTCCGCCCAGTGCGGATCCCGGTCCTCCCCCTCGTAGGTCGTCAGCCGTGTGTGCTCCCCGCCCTCGGCCTCGTACAGCCAGATGTCCCGGGCGATCGACGAGGTGTGGTGCTTGCGCAGCTCGTTCTCGTAGCCCTTGCGGTCCTCGTAGAGCATCCGCGCACCGTCCGCGTCCCACACCGCGCGGATCGCCGGCGTCGTCAGCACCATCGCCGGCGTCCCGCCCTCGACCGACACCCGGTACAGCTCCGAGAGCACCGGGCTCGGGAACTGCACGTTCTTCACGTCGTCCGTGCGCGAGCTCTCGAACACGACCGACCCGCCGTCGGGGCTGAAGTCCGTCGGCAGGTCGTCCGCGGAGTGATACGTCAGCCGCTCCGCCTCGCCCCCCGCGGCGTCCATCACGTACACGTCGAAGTTGCCGTACCGGTCCGACGCGAACGCGATCCGCTTCCCGTCGCGCGACCACACCGGGCGCGTCTCGCTCGCCTCGTGGATCGTCAGCGGCGTCGCAGTGCCGCCGCCGACCGGGACCGTGTACAGGTCCCCGCCGTGCGTGAAGACGATCGTCTCGCCGTCCGGCGAGATCGCCGGAGATCGGAACCAATGCTGCGAGACCTGGGCCGCACCCGTGCTCGCCGCGCCCAGAACGATCGCCGCGCCCCCCAGGACAAGCCATGACGAAATGCGCATGCACAGACTCCTCTCCGGCGCGCTCTGCCGCCGCCGGGTCCGCAGTGTACGAGACCCGCACCCGGCGACGCCACCGGCCCCCCCGCGCCCGCTCACGACTATGATCGCCGGCCTCGGAGCCGTGTCCCCTCATGCCCACCGCTCTCCAGCTCACCGGCGCGCCTCTCTCCATCCGCGACGTGGCCGAGGTCGCCTCGGGCCGCCGCCCGGTCGCCCTCGCCGACGACGCCCGCCGGGGAATGGCCCGGAGCCGCGCCGTGGTCGACGCGGCCTGCCGCGAAGACACCCCCCGCTACGGCATCAATACCGGTTTCGGCTCGCTCTCGCGCCGGCGCATCGCGCCGCACGATCTCGCCGAGCTCCAGCGCAACCTCGTCCGCAGCCACGCCGCGGGCGTCGGGCCCCACCTCGAGCCGGCGCTCGTCCGCGCCATGATGCTCCTCCAGGCCGCCTCGCTCTCCCGCGCCGTCTCCGGCGCTCGCCCAGAGCTGGTGGACGCCATCCTCGCGATGCTCAACGCCGGCATCACCCCCGCGGTCCCCGCCGTTGGCTCGGTCGGCGCCTCCGGCGACCTCGCGCCGCTTGCCGCCGCCGTGCTCCCCCTCATCGGCGAGGGGCGCGTCTACCACCGCGGCGTGCTGCGCCCGGCGCAGGACGCGCTGCCCGAGGCCCGCCTCCGGCCCATCGAGCTCCAGGCCAAGGAGGGCCTCGCCCTCATCAACGGCACCCACCTCATGGCCGCACAGGCCGCCCTGCTGCTCGACGACGCCGAGCGCCTCCTGCGCGGCGCCGTGCTCGCCTGCGCCATGTCGATCGACGCCGCCCGCGCGACCGACGCCTTCCTTGATCCGCGCGTGCACGAGGTCCGCCGCCAGCCTGGACAGGCCGATATCGCCGCGGCCCTCCGCGCCTGCCTCGCCGGGAGCGAGATCATCCCCTCGCATCGGGAGGGCGACCCGCGCGTGCAGGACCCATACTCGTTCCGCTGCGCCCCGCCCGTGCTCGGCGCCGCCCTGGACTGCCTGCGTTATGTAAAGCTCGCGGTCGACAACGAGCTCGGCGCCGTCACGGACAACCCGCTCGTCTTCGCCGCAGCAGGGACCGGACACGACAGGGCCGCGCCCTCCGAAGAGGCGAACGCCGCTGAGTCCCCCGCCATCATTTCCGCCGGCAACTTCCACGGCATGCCGCTCGCTATCCCGCTGGACGTCGCCGCCATCGCGCTCTCGCACGTCGCCGGCATCAGCGAGCGCCGCACCTTCGCCATGCTCGCCGCCTCCGACCCCTACTCCGGCCTGCAGCCGTATCTCGCGCCGCACCCCGGCCTCCAGTCCGGGCTCATGATCGCGCAGTACACCGCCGCGGCGTGCTGCAACGAGATCATCGGCCTCGCGGCGCCGGCCAGCGTCGCCAACATCTCCACGAGCGCCGGCATAGAGGACTACAACTCCTTCGGCCCGCGCGCGGGCGCCAAAGCCGCCCGCGCGCTCGAGCTCACGCGCTCCGTCGTCGCCATCGAGCTGCTCTGCGCCGCGCAGGGCATCGACCTCCACCGGCCCCTCCGCTCCGGCGCTTCGCTGGAAACCCTGCACGCGCGCATCCGCGAGGCGGTGCCGACGCTCGACGCCGACCGCCCGCTCACGCCCGATATCGAGGCGATGACGACCCTTCTGCGAACAGATCTCCCTTTCCCGGCGGGCGCCCCCCCGCTGCTCCTGCCCGCGCGGTAGAAACACACGGTTGTGTCGCGCTCTCGGCGCGGATAGCCTCTAGGCAGACAGCCGTTGGGAGAGGATGCACACGTGAGCACGCGCACGCTCGAACGTCCGGCGCCCGCTAGGCGCTCTTCCCGCACCGTCCGCGCCCCCCGGGGCGCGACCCGAACATGCAAGACGTGGCAGGCGGAGGCCGCCATGCGCATGCTCATGAACAACCTCGACCCCGAGGTCGCCGAGCACCCCGAAGCCCTCGTCGTCTACGGCGGGCGCGGGCAGGCGGCCCGCTCCTGGCCCGCCTTCGACGCGATCATCGAATCACTCAAGAAGCTCGCGGCCGACGAGACGCTGCTCGTGCAGTCCGGCAAGCCCGTCGGCATCGTCCGGACGCACGAGGACGCGCCGCGCGTGCTCATCGCCAACTCCAACCTCGTCCCTCACTGGGCCACGCAGGAGCACTTCGACGACCTCGCCACCCGCGGCCTCATCATGTACGGCCAGATGACCGCCGGATCCTGGATCTATATCGGCACGCAGGGCATCCTCCAGGGCACCTACGAGACCTTCGCCGAGTGCGCCCGCCGCCACTTCAAGGGCTCGCTCGCCGGCAGGCTGTGCGTCACCGCCGGCTGCGGCGGGATGGGCGGGGCTCAGCCCCTCGCGGTCACCCTCAACGGCGGCGTCTGCCTCGTCGCCGACGTGGACCACTCGCGCCTCGCCCGGCGCGTGCGCGACCGCTACCTCGACGAGACGGTGCCCGATCTCGACGACGCCATCGACCGCGCCATCGAGTGCGCCGCCAAGCGCCACGCCCGCTCCATCGGCGTGCACTGCAACGCCGTGGAGCTGCTCGAGCGCCTGCTCGACCGCGACATCACGCCCGACGCCGTCACCGACCAGACCAGCGCGCACGACCCGCTCAACGGCTACGTGCCGATCGAGTACAGCTTCGCCGAGGCCGACATCGCCCGCAAGCTCGACCCCGAGCACTACGCCGAGCTGGCCATGGCGAGCATGGAGCGCCACGTGCGGGCGATGGTCGAGCTGCAGGGGCGCGGCGCGGTCGTCTTCGACTACGGCAACAACATCCGCCAGCGGGCGTTCGACAACGGGTTCGCTGACGCCTTCGCGTTCCCCGGTTTCGTGCCCGCCTTCATCCGGCCGCAGTTCTGCGTCGGGCGGGGCCCCTTCCGCTGGGTCGCGCTCTCGGGAGAGTCTCGCGACATCTACGTGACCGATCACGAGATCCTCAAGCTTTTCCCCCCCACGACTGCGACCGGCGATGGCCTCCGCCGCTGGATCCTCTCCTGCCACGCCAACCCCGACGCGCTGCTGGCCGGCCGTTTCGACGAGTGCGCCCCGGCGTTCGGCTTCCAGGGCCTGCCCGCCCGCATCTGCTGGCTCGGTCTCGGCGAGCGCGACAAGGCCGGCCTGCTCTTCAACCGCCTCGTCGCCGAGAAGCGCGTCGCCGCGCCCATCGTCATCGGGCGCGACCACCTCGACTGCGGCTCAGTCGCCAGCCCCAACCGTGAGACCGAGGCCATGAAGGACGGCTCCGACGCCATCAGCGACTGGCCCCTCCTCAACGCCATGGTCAACGTCGCCAGCGGCGCAAGCTGGGTCAGCTTGCACCATGGCGGCGGCGTCGGCATCGGCTTCAGCCAGCATGCGGGGCAGGTGATCGTGGCGGACGGCACACCCGAGGCCGCGCGGCGGCTGGAGCGGGTGCTGACGAACGACCCGGCGATGGGCGTGTTCAGGCACGCGGACGCGGGGTATGAGGAGGCGGGGCGGTGCGCGAGGGATGCGGGGCTGACGGCGCCGATGGACTAGAACGGCGTCCCAGGCACGGCATGCCGCGCAGCGACGCGGTACTCTGATTGGACGGTGACCGAATCGCCCCGCCTCATCTTTCGCGTCCACGCCGTGGAGCGGATGTTCCGCTGGAACGTCTCCGAGACGGATATTCGCGCCGTTCTGGAACACGGCGAGACCATCGAAGACCGCCACGAGGAGTTGCCCTACCCCGTCCGACTGATTCTCGGCCGGGTCGAGGGCCGACCCCTGCACGTGGTCGCCGCCTTCGACGAGCCGGGTGATACAATCATCGTGATCACTGTCTATGAGCCCGACCCGGCGCGGTGGAGCGACGGGTTCCGACGCCGGAACAGCCCATGAAATGCCCCATCTGCCACCACGGCGCCACACACCCGGCCACGGTGACCATCACGCTGGACCGACCCGCCCAGGGGCCCGGCGGGTCCACCACGGTTGTATTCCGGGGCGTGCCCGCGGAGGTCTGCGAGAATTGCGGCGAGCAGTACGTGGACGAGGCCGTCACGGCCAGACTGCTGCACGAGGCCCAGGCCGCGGCATCGGCTGGCGTGGAGGTCGAGGTGCGTTCGTATGCGGCGTGACGCCAAGCGGCTCACCGGACAAGCGCAGCACGCGTCCACGGCAGCATCGCGTTGATGTCCGACAGGTACCTCGAAGTCTCTTCCCGGCACGGCAAGCCGTTCGCGGCGTACCTGTTCCTTCCTCGCCGGCCCGGCGATCACAGCGCCCGCACCGAGCGGTTCAGCGACGCGCTCGTGATCGTTTACACCGACGACGGGCGGGCGATCCGGATCGAGTCGTTCTCCCGGCGGTGGTCACCGAGGACGAGATCAACCGCGCCCTGGCGCACGTGCATCAGCCGCGGCTCGCGGCCGAGGATTTCGCACCCCTGCGAGCGGCGTGAGCGCGATCCCCTGTACCAATAGCGCCGCGCGGCGATCAGCTCTCCGTGCTCCTCCGTGAACTTCGTGGCGATTGCCTTTAGACTGCCGCCATGGACT
>DASRXL010000014.1:0-24253 GCA_035654175.1 Phycisphaerales bacterium | reverse complement strand
TCATCTTCTACCATCTCGGTGGGCCGGCGCTCACCTGGCTGCGCGAGCTGCCGGAGAGCTTCGACGAGATCGAGGCCAAGCTCAGGGTGCTCCGCGAGCCCGTGGAGGACCTCCAGAAGGCGGCGAAGCAGGTGGAGGAGGCGACGAGCATCCAGAGCCAGTCGGGCGTGGAGCTGAACGTCTCGGACACAAGCACGCTGGAGTCGCTGGTCGCCGAAGCGCAGTGGGCGGTGGTCCTGACCTGCCTGATGGGCGGGTTCCTCTTCTTCATGCTCGCGTCGGGCGACACGTTCCTCGCCAAGCTGGTGAAGGTGATCCCCCGGTTTCAGGACAAGAAGCAGGCCGTGGCCATCGTGCACGAGATCCAGGAGGACATCGCCGTCTATGTGCTGACGATCACGCTCATCAACGCGGGGATGGGAGCGGCCGTCGGCGTCTCGCTCCTGGCCCTGGGCGTGCCGAACGCCGCGCTGTGGGGCGTCATGGCCGCCGTGCTCAACTACATCCCCTACATCGGCGCGATCGTGGGCGTGGGCATCATTGCGCTTGTCTCGCTCGTCACCTTCGAATCGGTCGGCTACGCGCTGCTGGCCCCGCTCTCCTACCTTCTCCTGACCACCCTGGAGGCCAACGTGGTCACCCCGCTCATCCTCGGCAGGCGGCTGCGGCTCAACCCGCTCGTCCTGTTCACCGCCGTCATTTTCTGGGGATGGGTGTGGGGCGTGCCCGGAGCGCTCGTCGCCGTCCCCATCACCGTCGCCATGCGCATCATGTTCGACCGCATCGAGCAGATGCGCCCCATGGCCGAGTTCTTCGGCAGGTGAGGCCGGGCTACTTCGTGATCACGACCTCCACGCGCGGCGAGCGGCGCATCGTGCTCACCCCCACGTCCGACTCGTACCGGTGCAGCGAGAGGTCCAGCTCCTCGTCCCCCACGCGCAGGTTCGTGATCTCCATGTGCCGGAGATAGGGCGGGAGAGCAGGGCTCTTCAGGTGCACGCTCGGCCGCCCCGTCTCCGGATGGATAAACAGCGAGAGCCCGAGCGCCGCGTCCAGCAGCGCGAAGGCCGTGCCGCTCGCCCAGGCCTGCGGCATGCACGCGACGGGGTACAGGGTGGGGCCGTCGTCCTCGCCCCGGGCGAAGCCGCAGAAAAGCTCGGGCAGCCTGTGCATCGGCATGTAGCTCGAGGCCTCAAACAGGCCCGTCATGATCCGCAGCGCCTCGGCCTTGTACCCGTAGCGGGACAGCCCCTGGGCAATGATCGCGTTGTCGTGCGGCCACACCGACCCGTTGTGATAGCTCATCGGGTTGTACCGGACCTCGCCCTCGTCCAGCGTGCGCACCCCCCAGCCGCTGAAGGAGCTCGGCGCCATGAGCGCCCGGGCCACCGACGCCGCGTGCTGCGGCTGGGCGATGCCCGTCCAGAGCGCATGCCCGGCGTTCGAGGCGCGCACGTCGCAGGGCCGGTGATCGCCGTCGAGGGCCAGGGCGTAGGTCCCCAGTTCCTCCCGCCAGAAGGTGCCGGCGAAGCGCTCCCTCAGGGTCTCGGCCTCCCGCCCGCAGCGCTCCGCCTCCTCCGCGCGCCCGAGCGCCCGGCACAGGTTGCGCCCCGCGACCACCGCGCCGTAGGCGTAAGCCTGCACCTCCACCAGCGCGATCGGTCCGTCGGCCAGCGCGCCGCCCGAGTGCGAGATCGAGTCCGCCGAGTCCTTCCAGCCCTGGTTGCGCAGGCCGGCCTCGGTGCGGCGCTGGTACTCCACGAACCCGTCGCCGTCGAGATCGCCGTACCGCCGCAGCCAGCCGAGCGCGCCCTCGATGTTCGCCCAGATCGATCGGATGAACCCCGCGTCGTCCGTGCGCCGGAAGTAGTCGTGCGCCAGCACGAGGAAGAGCGGCGTCGAGTCGATCGAGCCGTAGTAGCTCCCGAACGGCACCTCGCCGAGCGCCGCCATCTCCCCGAGCCTGGCCTCGTGGAGGATCTTGCCGGGCTCGGCGTCGCGAGCGGGGTCCTCGGCCGCGGCCTGGCGGTTGGCCAGGTAGCCCAGCACGCCGCGGGCGAGGCTCGGCTCGACCGTGAGCATCTGGTGCGCCGTGATGATGCCGTCGCGCCCGAACGGCGCGCAGAACCACGGCACGCCGGCGTAGGGATACGCGCCGGATTCGGTCTCCGTGGCGAGCAGGTGAACGTCGGCGAAGGAGCGGTTGAGCCACTGGTTGAACTGCTCGTTCGACGTGTGGATGCGTGCCGCCGCACGCCGGGCGGCGCGGAACCGCTCGATCGTGCGCCCGAGAGCCCGCGCGAAGCGCTCCGCGGGGCTGTCGGCCGGGTCCGTCGGCCGGAAATCGATGCTGAACGTCGTCCGCACGGTCTGCTTGGCGGGGATCGCCAGCGTGAAGCACGCGCTCCGGCTGTCGCACCTTTCGAGCTCGGCGCCGATGTGCAGCTCGGTGACCCTCACCTCCCCGTCCAGGCCGGTGTAGCGCAGGCGCACCGCCCGCGCGCCCGCCTCGCGCCGGAGCTCGCCCCGCCGCTCCCTGACCATGCCCCGCACCTCGAACACGTCGCGGAAGTCCGCGTCGAAGAGCACCGTAACCGGCACGAGGATCTCGGCCTCGGCGAAGTTGGTGATCGCCAGCTGCTGCAGGCACGCGTCGGCGGTGAGCACGCTCGTCCGCTGGATGTGGACCACGCCCTTCGGCAGGAGCGAGCCCTCCCATTCACTGCCGCCCGGGTCCAGGTCCGGGTTCATCAGGTGCGCGACGAGCATGCAGTTGTCCTCACGCACGGTCGAGCTCAGGAGGAGGGGCCGCTCCCCCCACACACGCAGCTCCAGCCTCGAGAGGTGACGCATGCCGCGATGGAACACCCCGAGGTCGTCGCTCTCCTGCGTCTGGATGTCGCCTCGGGAATCCAGCACCGCGAACGTCTCGCCGTCCTTCAGCACGAACGGCATCGGGCCCGGGCGCGAGGCCCGGGCCACGACGACGTATTCGGTCTTGAACCCGGGCTCAGGCACCCACGAGGCTCCTCTGGTCCGCCCGCGGCGACGCCTCGGCGCGCCGCTCCAGCACGAGCCGCCGGTAGATGATCTCGTACTCGTCGGCCATGCGCGAGGCGAGGAACCGGCCCTCGAAGCACGCTCGGCAGCCGCGCCGGTCGATCTGGTCGATGCGCCGGGCCGCCGCGATGGCCTCCTCCATCGAATCGACGATGAAGCCCGACACCCCGTCGGTCACGACCTCCGGCACCGAACCGTTCCGCCACGCGATCACCGGCGTCCCGCACGCCATCGCTTCGATCATCGCCAGCCCGAAGGGCTCCGGCCAATCGATCGGGAAGAGGAGCGCGCGCGCGCCGCCGACCAGCTCCTGCTTCCCCGCATCGTCGATGTCTCCGACGAACTGCACGAGCGGGTCGTTCAGCAGCGGTCGCACCACCGCCTCGTAGTACTCCCGGTCCGCCCGGTCCACCTTCGCCGCGATCCGGAGCGGCGCCCCGACGGCCTTCGCGATCTCGATCGCCCGGTCCACCCGCTTCTCGGGCGAGATGCGCCCGAGGAACGCGAAGTAGTCCTGAGGCGTCTCGCGCAGCGCGTAGAGGTCCGCGGGCAGCCCGTGGTAGATCGTCGCCTGCCAGTTCACGTGCGGCGCGGGCGCGCGCTGGCTGTCGGAGATCGAGACCAGCGGCACGTCGTCGAAGGCCGCGAACAGCGCCGCCAGCTCCGGCGTGTCGAGCCGCCCGTGCTTGGTCGTGACGCTCGGCACCCCCATGCGCCGCACCAGCGGGCAGTGGAGGTACCCCGTGTGGAAATGGATCACGTCGAACCGGGCCGCGTCCTGGAGCAGCCTCTCCAGCGCGATCACCTCGAACGCGCTCGGGTCGTCGTACGTCGCGTGGAGGCGCAGGGCCTTCGGCACGCACGCCACGAGCTCGGCGGAGGTCTCCGAATCCCCGCTGGCGTAGAGCGTCACCTCGTGGCCTCGCTTCACCAGCTCCTCCGTGAGGTAATGCACCACGCGCTCGGTGCCGCCGTAGCAGCGGGGAGGGACGCTCTCGAACAGAGGGGCGACTTGGGCGATCCGCATCTGCTTGCCTTCCTGACTATCGGTGCGGGTCAATGAGGCCTTTCTCGCGCCCTGTCCGCCACTTCGGCCCCGCCCGCGCGGGATTGCCGCGCCCAGGGGCGGCCTCCACCGCCTGTCGTCTCGGCGCGGATTGCCCCGTGGATGCATGCGGGCCCTCGTGCGGAACGCAGACGCGTCCGTGGCGGAAGCGCGAGCGAAAGGTTTCCAGCGAGCGGGCGGAAGGCTTCAAGCACCGGTTGTGCCTGCCGCCGGCGCTCCACCCGAATTGTGGCATGCCCGATAAAGACCGGATGAGGGGCGGATGAACCGATGCTCAGAGACTCTTCCGGCCAGACCTCGGGCGCTCGCGCGCCCCCCACGCGCGCACCCGAGCACGCTCACTCGACCGACCACTCCAGGACGCCGCCCGAGTATCCCTCCCGCAGCTGGACCTCCAGGCGCAGCGCGTCGGTCGTGACCGGCTCGAAGGTCACCGTGTTGAACTGATCACGCGCGACGCCGTACTCGTCGCTCGTCGCCACCGGCCTCCACGCGTCTCCCGCGCGGTAGAGCGCTCGCCAGGAGGCGGGCACGCGGCAACGCCCCTGCCCCGTGTCGTCGTACCAGTACACCGAGACCGACGCGACGCGCCGCGCTCCCCCGAAGCCCGCCTGCAGCCATTCGAGCGTGCCCAGATTCGGCCAGAACGTGTGCCGCGCGACCGCCTGATCGTCCGAGCCCGAGGGCGCCAGGCCGTCCGCGACCGCCGCCACGCTGTCCGTCTCGTTGGTGTGCGACGCCGCCGCGTCGAACAGACGGCGCGCCCGCTGGGGCGGAGACCACGCGTTCGCCTCCGCCGAGTCGCTCGCGACCGGGAGCGCGCTGATGCGGATGCGTGCGGCCCCCATCGGGATCAGCCTCACGCTCCGGATCGGCTCGTCGGTCCGGGCCGGCGAGTCCTGCAGCGGCGCCGCAAGCCCGTGCGCGTCGAGCTGCCATTCCGCCACCCGGCGCGCCGGCGCCGTGAGCGCCATCGGCGCCGTAGCCGGCGTCCACGGGCTGACCCCGTCCCGCACCGGGCCGAGCACGGAGACCCCGATGCTCGACGCGGGGTCCGCGACCGCCTCGGGCGTGAGCCCCAGATTCCACTCGCCCGTCGGCACGATCTCCCAGGCCGGCCAGCGCTCGTTCAGCGCGGCGACCTCCGCGTCGGTGAGTTGCTTGTTCTGAGCCCCAGCGTCCTCGTAGGGCCTGTGCTCCTCGCCGATATCCAGCGAGAACGCCAGCGGTCCCCGATGGATCGAGACCGCGTCGTGGCTGGCCTCCCACACCCTCGCCCGCGTACGCATCGGCAGGCGCAGGTCCACCGTGTCGCCGTCGCTCCACCGGCGCATGATCTCGACCAGCGTCCCCGGCGCGGCCTCCGCGCCCGCCGGAGCGCCGTTCACCGTGATCCGCGCCCCCTCGCACCAACCGGGGATGCGCAGATGCAGCGGAAACTCCGCGTCCTCGTCCAGCGACATCACGAGCCGCACGGACTCCCCGAACGGGTAGTCCGTGTGCTGCGCGATGCGGACCTCGCGCCCGTCCCCGACGCGCGCCGTCACCTCGCACTCGCTGTACAGGACTGCCGCGAGCCCGTTGTCCGGCGTGGCGTACCACAGGTGCTGCGCGTAGTAGGGCCAACCGTGCCCCGCATTGTGCTGGCAGCACCGGTGGCGGTGGGGGCTCATGAGAAACATCGGCCCGCCGTTCTGGATTCCCGGCGAGTGATTCGCCGCGTCCGACACCGGCTGGTTCGGCGCGGAGAGATACCGGAGGGCCCGCATGTCCGCGGTGAACGCCGCCGGAAGCATGTTGAACGCCACGTCCTCGCACCGGTCCGCCCAGGCCATGTCGCCCGTGATCGCCAGCAGGATCTCGTCGGAGAGCATCTCCTCCACCAGGCCGCACGTCTCGATCGCCTGGCGAGGGTCGTCGAACCCCGGGCGCGCGTTCTCATCGGCCCCGAACATGCCGCCCGGCGCCTGCCCATACCTCTCGCGCACCTCCCGCCAGTTGCGTTCGGCCCCCGCGAAGTCGCCCTCGTCGTGCGACTGCACCCACCACTGCGTGGGCTCCCGGAACGCCTGCGCGATGTTCACGTTGTGCCAGTCGATCACGCCCTCGTCCCACCGCCCCGTGTGCTCGTGCGTCTTCTCCGCAAGCCCGAGCAGCCAGCGCTCGCCCGTCCGGTTGTACAGCCAGTGGATCGCGTGGAGCTGGTCCCCCGCGCGCAGCTTCGGCCAGTAGCCGACCAGGAACTCCTCCTCCGGCAGCGCCGCCAGGTACCGGAAGTAGCGGCTCATCAGCGTGAGCACGCGCTCGTCCGCCGAGACGTCGTAGTAGTCCATCAGGCAGAACAGCATGATCATGTTGGGCCAGAGATCCTCCCGCCCCTGAAGATCGGTCGCCAGCCCGGTGCGCCCCTTATCCGGCCCGAACCAGCCGTCTTCCTGCTGGCTGTTGAGCGCCCCTTCGATCCACACCATCGCCTCGGCGAGCATCGCCTCGTCCCGCAGCACGAGCGCGCAGTTGAGATACCCCTTGAGCCAGTAAGGCACCTCCTCCCAGCCCCGCTCCCCGACCCCCCGCGCATCCAGCCACGCGTTCCCCTCCGTCGCCAGCCAGGGGCTGATCTCGCGCAGATGCCCGTGAAACCCGTCCGCCTGAATCTGGAGCTGATGGCGCAGCCACCCCCGCGGCTCGATGGCGCCGATCGGCAGCTTGATCAGCCGGCTGGGCTCCAAAGGCGCCCGGTTCGAGATGTAGTGCTCGTTCTGCATCGCGGGGACCTCGTCGGGCTGCCCGCCCGCGCCGGCGCTCACCAGGATCGCCGCAGCGAGGATGCACAGCCCGTGCAGGGCGACGGCGCAAGGTCGTGTCATGACCGATGGTAGTGGCCGCCTGTCCGCCGCGCACACCGCACACCCGCGCCCGACAAAGCCCCGGTCCGCCGTCGATGTCCGCGCTCGGGGCCATGCGGGTCGAGCGCGGCGCAACGCGTCCCCTGCGCTCCGAGCCGCCGTCGCGCTGCGCACCACCTCTCGCGTGCTCCTCGGCGCTTGCCCGCGAGGAGCGCGGCCCAGCCCAGGACCGGAGCGAGCCGCGTGCCGTCCCGCGCCGGTCCCGCGATCGCGCGCCGCACCGCCGCACCAAACGCAAAGCGCCCCGGTCGGCCGGGGCGCTCGCAAGCGGAGAGAGCGGGATTCGAACCCGCGAGGCAGGTTATTACCCACCTAACGGTTTAGCAAACCGTCGCCTTCAGCCGCTCGGCCATCTCTCCGGAAGGTCCACCGCGGCAGGATGGGAAGCCAAGGATACCCGCCGCACCGCCCGGGAGCAAAGTTGGCCGGCCAAGCCAGCCAGCGATCAGCGGTCCTCCCGCCCGTCGGCCTTGTCCCCCTGCGACTCGATGAGCCGGCGCAGATACTGGTTCTCGCGCCGGGTCGCCTCCAGATCGAAGACGAGGTACTTGACGCTCAGCCGCAGGTGATCCAGCGAGTCCTGCAGATCAGCGAGCGTCTTCCGCATGTGCTCGTGCCGGGCCCGGGTCGCCGAGGCCAGCCGGTTGATGCGGTCGCGATCCGCCGGCGGGATCCCGTCCAGGTGCTCCAGCACGTCCGCCAGCTGCGCGTCGAAGTTCCGATCGTCCATGAAAGCCCCTCCGATCTCTGGTGCGGGCTGCGAGCCCGCCTTGTTCCCCGGAGTGGGTACAAGCCCCGGGCCACAGCCGGATCCCGCCGGGCGAGGCCCCGCGGTCCCAGAATCGCGGCCATGGGACGACCGCCGTCGTGCCCGCCGGCTGGCCTGCTCACATCCCGCATGTCCGGATAGGCCGGCTGTTGCGTCGGCTCAACGCTGCGTGAGCGCCCGGGTCAACATGTCGCGGATCTCCGGCGGCACCTTGGCCCCCAGCCCGGACAGCACCGCCCGCTCGTTCTTCGCCGCATCCAGCACCAGCTTCTTCAGGTGGGCGTCCAGGGAGCCGCGAAACTTCCCGTAGCCCTCCTCCAGCTCGTGCCGGCTGAAGGCCGACAGGGGATCGGTCATCCCCGTCTGGGCCGCGGCCCAGTCGAGCAGCGACCCCCCCCTCCCGTCGAACCGGTACAGGGCCACCGTCGCCTCCAGCCGACGGCCCCGCGTCACGAATGGGTCCGTCGCGGCCTCGGGCAGCGTCGTCAGCTTGGCAAGCAGCGCCCCGCGATCGGCCGCGGCGAAGGGGTCGTCTGGCTCGGCCTCGCCCCGCGACATCACCTCCACCGGCATGGAATCCGCCTGGGCCAGCTTGGCCACGGCCGTCGAGAGCGTCTTCGTCCCCGCGCGGTCGAACCGGATCGTGAGGCGCTGCACGTCCTTGCCGTCCTGGCGGAGAGACGTCGCATCCAGCACCTTCCCGACGCCCCACTCCGGGCGCGCGGTATGCACGACACGGTCGCCGGACTCCCAGCGCGACTCACTCATTCAACTATCTCCGGATCCCCGACCGCGGGGGACCAACCAGATCGTCCCGATCTGTGCCGAAAGCACCCGTCCGGACGGCCGGCGGCTCACCGCCACCCTGCCAACCGACGCTGTGCGGGCTACTATACCAAGGATTGCGCGGCCGGGGAGGCGAGGCCCCCGCCGATTTGGTTCGGGAACAACTAGGGAACCAGCATGATCGAAGCCCTCAAGAGCGACGAAGTTCTGATGAAGGTCGGTGGACGATTCAAGCTCTGCGCCCTCATCCAGCGCAGGCTCCAGCAGCTCATGGAGGGCGCCCGCCCGCTCGTCGAGCGGAACGGCCGTTCCGACCTTGAGCTCGTCATCGAGGAAATCATGCAGGACAAGATCGGCCTCCGCTGGAACGACAGCTCGGCCGAGGCGATCGGGTCCGCCCGGGCCGACGGAGACTCGCTGCTCTAACCGGTCGCCGGGAGGCATCGCGGTGTTCGAGGGCAAGCGCCTGCTCATCGCGGTCACCGGCGGCATCGCCGCATACAAGACGGCCACCGTGGTGAGCCGCCTTGCCCAGGAAGGCGCGGAGGTGACCGTCGCCCTCACGCCCGCCGCGACCCGCTTCGTCGCGCCGCTGACCTTTCAGGCCCTCTCGGGCCGGCCCGTCTACACCAGCCCGTGGGAGCACATCGAATCGCAGGATCCGCAGCACATCGCGCTGGCGTCGGCGATCGACGCCGCCGTCGTCGCGCCCTGCTCGATGGACTGCCTGGCCCGCCTGGCGAGCGGGCGCGCCGACGACGTGGTCTCCCTGATCCTGAGCGCCGTGGATCGCGCCCGCACACCAGTGCTGCTCGCCCCCGCGATGAACACCGTGATGTGGGCCCAGCCGGCGACCCAACGCAATGCCCGCCAGCTCCGCGACGACGGCTTCGCCTTCGTCGGTCCCGCCGAGGGCTGGCAGGCATGCCGCAAAGTGGGGCCGGGCAGGATGAGCGAGCCCGACGAGATCCTCGCGGCACTCGCCGCGCTTCTCCAGGCCGCGCCGCCCCGAGGGACCCCGGACTGGTGAGCCCCGGCCCCGCGCGGCCGTCCCGCGGGTCGTCCGGCGGCGAGTGCAGGCTTAGACTTCGCGCCACTTCGGAGAGGTGCCAGAGTGGTTGAATGGGCTGGTCTCGAAAACCAGTGTGGCGCTTGCGTCACCGGGGGTTCGAATCCCCCCCTCTCCGCTTATCCGATCGTCCAGCGTCCCCCCAAGGGGATTCGAACCCCGCGTTGCGAAGGCAACGCCGCGGGGGTTCGACGCCCGCCGTGGCGCCGCGAAGCGAATCTCCTCCCGGCTTGCGACATGCGTGCGCCAAGCGTCGCGAGCCCGCGCCGTCATGACGCCGGCGCCCGCTCCGCGGCGCGCCGCCCCGTCCGGGGCGCCGCCTGAACGTCAGGGCAGGAGTGGGAGACCGCCGTCTCGCGAGAGCGGCGGCGGAACTCGCCCGGAGCGAGCCCGACGTGCTTCTTGAACGCCTTGCCGAACGCCGCATCCGTGTCATACCCGACCGTCCTCGCGATGACACTGATCGGATCCCCCCGCAGCAGCATGTCCGTGGCCTTGCACATGCGCCACGCGGTGACGTAGCGGAGGGGCGACTCGCCCACCAGCGTGGTGAACTTCGCGGCGAACGCGGAGCGCGACATCGCCACCGCCCTCGCGAGGGAGTCGACCGTCCAATCGTTCTGCGGCGTCTGGTGGATCAGGCGGAGCGCCCCGCCGATCTTGGGGTCCGCCAGCGCGCGGAGCCAGCCGTTCGCGCGGCATCCGTGCGCCGCGCAGCCCGAGATATGCGCGCGGATCGCGTGCACGAACAGAATGTCCGTGAGGCGGTTCGCCACCGTTTCCGCCCCCGGCAGCCCCGACGAGATCTCCGAAGTCACGAACTGCAGCGTGGATTGCAGCCACTGCACGCTCGGCCCCGCCTCTGCCGTCAGGTGGATCACCGGCGGGAGACTCTCGATGAGCGGGTTGCGGCCGCCGTCCTCGAACTCGAAGCACCCCCAGACCGCCGAGGTCGGTGCGCCCCCGCCGCCCGCCGTGCACACCCTGCCGCGCGAATCTTCGACCGACTCGATCTCCTCGACCGCCGTCACGGGCGAATCCAGCGCGTCGCGCAGCCGATACGGGCCACCGTGGGGGAAGAAGACGAAGTCGCCGCCCGCGAGCGGCGCCGGGTTCTCCAGCCCGTCCGTCTCCAGCCAGCAGCTCCCGCGCGAGATCACGAAGAAGCCCGCGTGCCCCGGCTCTCGCGGCACGCTGATCCCCCACGGCGCCGTGAACTCGGCGCGCCCGTAAAGATGGCTGCGCACACGCAGCGTCTGCATCACGTCGGTCAACACATCCATCGCGTGCTCCTCTCGCGCGCTTCGCGTGTGCAAGTCCGGATCCAACCCGAACCTGGACGATCAGACTAGCCAGCTGGATTTCTATCTCCGGACTCTTGGACGACAAATCTGGATCTGCACTATCGAATGCTCCAGCGGCTCTGGACGTAGTGTACATCGACTTTCGAGAGGAGATCGACAATGCGAGCCAGAGGCGTGGTCGGTTCGATTGTGCTCCTGGCCCTGGTCGGCGGGACCGGGGCGGGGCTGGGGGCGTGGAAGCTCGACTCGATGCAGGACCGCGACGCCGCGGCCGCGAGCCAGCCGGAGCCCGTCGAGGCGGTCGTGGCGGCTCTGGCCCGCGAGCGCGAGCACCGGGCGACGACCACCTCGATCGGCACCGTGCTCGCGCTGCAGTCCATCACGCTCCGCAACGAGGAGCCCGGCACCGTCCGAGAGGTGATGCTGACCCCCGGCCGCATCGTCGAGGAAGGGACCGTGCTCGTCGCGCTCGATGTCTCGGTCGAGGAGGCCGAGCTGCGTGCGCACCAGGCGCAGGCGCGCCTCGCCGAGACGCTCCTCGAACGCGTCCGCCGGGCCAACGAGAGCGAGGCCGTGTCGGCGCTAGAGGTGGACCGGGCCCGGGCCGAGCGGGACGTCGCCGTTGCGCAGATCGCACGGCTCGAAGCCATCATCGACCGCAAGACGATCCGCGCGCCCTTCCGCGCCCGCGTGGGCCTCGCCGATGTGCACCCGGGCCAGTACCTCGAGGCTGGGACTCTGCTCACCACCCTCCAGAGCGTGGACGAGGCCGTCCACGTCGACTTCGCCGTGATCCAGCAGGTGGCCGCGGGCCTCCGCCAGGGACAGCCGGTGGAGGTGTTCACGTCCCCCGATGCGCCGCCGCTGCCGGCCGTCGTGGCGGCGGTGGACGCGCTCGTCGACGAGGGCACGAGGAACGCCATGGTGCGCGCCCTGGTCGAGCCCGGCGACACCGGCGCGGTGCTCATGCCGGGCGCCTCGGTGCGCGTGCGCGTCCCCGTCGGCCCGGAGCGCAAGGCCGTGGCCGTGCCCGTGAGCGCGCTCCGCAAGGGCCCGGGGGGCGACCACGTCTTCGTGATCGTCGCCGCGGAGGACGGGGTCGAGCGGGCCCAGATGCGCCCCGTCACCGGCGGGCCGGTGCTCGGCGACGAGGTCCTGATCACCAGCGGCCTCGAGCCGGGCGAGCGCATCGCGGCGAGCGGCTCCTTCAAGCTGCGCGAAGGCGTCAAGCTCGCCGTGACCGGGGAGGCCGCGCCGGCGGGCGGGACGGAGTGAGGCCGGAGGGGCCGGGAGGATCTGCTCGTGCGATCGTTCACTGACATCTTCATCAGGCACCCGGTTCTCGCGATCGTCGTGAACCTGGTCATCGTGCTCGTGGGCTGGCGGGCGGCGACGACGCTGCCGGTCCAGCAATACCCCAAGATCGAGAGCTCGTCGCTCCTGATCACCACGGTGTACTACGGCGCCAGCGCCGAGACCGTGCGCGGCTTCCTGACCACGCCGATCGAGCGCGTGGTCTCGGCGATCAGCGGCGTCGACTACCTCGAATCGACCAGCCGCGCCGGGATCAGCATCGTCACCGTGCGGCTGAAGCTCAATCACGACAGCACCGCCGCCCTGGCGGAAGTCACGGCGCGCCTGCAGCAGGTGCGCTCCGAGCTGCCGCCCGAGGCCGAGCCCCCCGTCGTCGAGGTGCAGCGGGCCGACCGGCCCTACGCCTCGTTCTACCTGAGCTTCACCTCCCCGCAGCGGTCCGTCCCGCAGGTCACGGACTGGCTCGTGCGGACCCTCCAGCCGCAGCTCGCCACGCTCCCGGGAGTGCAGCGCGTCACCGTGGAGGGCGGGCGCCAGATCGCCATGCGCGTGTGGATCGATCCCGACCGCCTGGCCGCGATGAACCTCTCCCCGGGGGATGTGCACGAGGCCCTCCGCCGCAACAACTACCTCGCGGCGGTGGGGCAGACCAAGGGCAACCTCGTCCAGGTCAACCTGCTCGCGAACACCGACCTCCGGACGGCCAAGGAGTTCGAGGACCTGATCGTCGCCGAGCGAGACGGCGCAATCGTCCGCCTCTCCGACGTCGCACGCGTCGAGCTCGGCGCAGAGGAGGCCGACTGGGTCGCCAAGTTCAGCGGCGAGGAGGCCGTCTACCTCGGCGTGTGGCCGCTGGTGGGGTCCAACGAGATCGAGGTCGCCCACCGCCTCCGCGAGGAGATGGAGCGCATCAGGCCGACGCTGCCGCCGGACATCCGGATGGAGATGGCCTACGACGCGACCGTCTTCATGGAGGACGCCCTCGAGGAGATCAGCAAGACCCTGATCGAGACGATGCTGATCGTCGGGGCGGTGGTGTTCCTCTTCATGGGCTCCATCCGCACGGCGATCGTGCCCCTCATCGCCATGCCGGTGTCGCTGATCGGCGCCACCATCGTGATGCTGCTGATGGATTTCAGCCTGAATCTCCTGACCATGCTCGCGATCGTGCTCTCGGTCGGCCTGGTCGTGGACGACGCGATCGTCGTCGTCGAGAACATCGCCCGCCACGTGCGCGAGGGCAAGACCCGCACCGAGGCCGCCGTGCTGGGCGCGCGCGAGCTGGTCGGGCCGGTCATCGCGATGACCATCACCCTCGCGGTGGTGTACGCCCCGATCGGCTTCCAGGGCGGCCTGACCGGCTCGCTCTTCATGGAGTTCGCGATCACCCTCGCGGCGACCGTCGTGATCTCGGGCGTCGTGGCCCTCACGCTCTCGCCGGTGATGAGCGCCCACTTCGTGCACCCGCACGGCAAGGAAGGCCGGCTCACGCGCCTGGTGAACGCCGGCTTCGATCTCATCCGCCGCGTGTACGCCCGGATGCTCGACGGCGCGCTCGAGATGCGCTGGGGGATCGTCGCCGCCGCCGCCCTGGTCATGGCCGCCGCCGTGCCGCTCTACACCTTCTCCCGGCGCGAGCTGGCCCCGGTCGAGGACCAGAGCCACATCAGCCTGTTCCTGGAGGCCTCGCCCGACTCCACGCTTCACGCCAGCAACACCGCCTCCCGCGACGTGGTCGAGCGGGTGACCCAGTTCCCCGAGGCCAAGTTCATGTGGTCCCTCGTGACGCAGTGGGGCGGCTTCGGCGGCATGGTCGCCAAGGACTGGCGCTCCCGTGAACGCTCCACCGAGGAGATGTACGGCGAGGTGTACGGCGCCGTCTCGCAGGTGCCCGGGCTGCGCGTGTTCCCCCGCCTCGACCCGCCGCTGCCCACCCCGGGGCAGTACGACGTCGAGCTCGTCCTGCAGACCGACGCGCCGCCGGAGCAGCTCATGGAGACCGTGGGCGCCGTGCTCGGGGCCGCGTGGCAGAGCGGCAAGTTCCTCTACGTGGACACCGACCTCAAGATCGACCTCCCCGAAGCGCGCGTCGTGCTCGACCGCGAGCGCATCGCCGACCTCGGCCTCGACCTCGCGAGCGTCGGCCAGGAGCTCGGCACAATGCTCGGCGGCGCCTACGTGAACCGCTTCAACTACTTCGACCGGAGCTACAAGGTCATCCCGCAGCTGGGCGACGAGGACCGCGCCACGATCGGCCCGCTCCTCGACCTCAAGATCAGGTCGCCCCGCAACGGCGGCGAGCTCGTGCCCGTCTCCGCCTTCACCCGCATCGAGTCGAACGCGGCCCCGCGCACTCTGAACCGCTTCCAGCAGCGTAACGCGGTGCGCATCTTCGGCGGCGTGCAGCCCGGCGTCACCAAGGAGGAAGGCCTCCGCGTCCTCGAGCAGGCGGCCGGCGCCGCCGCGGGCGCCGGCGTGATCATGGACTACGCCGGCGAGTCCCGCCAGATCCGGCGCGAGGGCGCCGCCCTCACCCAGACGCTCGGCTTCGCCGCGGTGCTGATCTACCTCGTGCTCGCGGCCCAGTTCCAGAGCTTCCGCGACCCGCTCATCGTGCTCCTCGGTTCGGCGCCGCTCGCCATCTCCGGGGCCCTGGTCTTCAGCTTTCTCGACTGGACCACCATCAACATCTACTCCCAGGTCGGGCTGATCACGCTCGTGGGCCTCATCGCCAAGAACGGCATCCTCATCGTCGAATTCGCCAACACCCTGCAGGAGCGGGGGCTCGACAAGGCCGCCGCCCTGCGCGAGGCCGCGCTCACGCGCCTCCGCCCCGTGCTGATGACTTCCGCCGCCACCGTCCTCGGCCACCTGCCGCTGGTCTTCGTCACCGGGCCCGGCTCGGCCGCGCGGAACAGCATCGGAATCGTCCTCGTGGCCGGCATGGCGGTCGGCACGCTCTTCACGCTCTTCGTCGTCCCGGTGTTCTACTCGCTCATCGCGGCCAGGCACCGGTCGCACGAGGCGCACCCCGTGTCCGAGGTTGAGCTCCATCCGCTCGCGCCCGCGCCCCCGGTGCTGGGGATCGCCTGAGAGGGATTCTGTGCATGCATGCTCCGCAGATCCGTGTGCTCCGGGCCGGCTCGTGCGCCGGACTCTCCCTGATGCTCGCCGCGTGCACCGTCGGCCCGGAATACTCGGCGCCGGAAACGGCCCTCCCGGGCTCGTGGGCGGCCCTCGCGCCCGACGGCGCCCGGGCTGATCAAGCCGCCCCGGCGAGCGTCGCCACGCCCGAGCCCGCCAACCTCGCGTCATGGTGGACCACGTTCGACGACCCGGTGCTCGACTCCCTGATCGGGCGCGCCGTGCGAGCCAACCCCGACCTGCGCGGTGCCCAGGCGCGCGTCCGCGAGGCGCGGGCCCGCTGGGGCGTGGTCGCCGCGGACCTGTTCCCCAGCGTCGACGTCGGGGCCTCCTACTCGCGCGACCGCCCGAGCGGCAGCGTCGACGCCCCCGTCGGCGCCGGCCCCGCGACGGAGACCGACCTCTACCGCGCCGGCTTCGACGCCGCGTGGGAGATCGACGTCTTCGGCGGCGTGCGGCGCGGGATCGAGGCCGCGGATGCCGACGTCTCCGCGTCCGTCGAAGACCGGCGCGACGTGCTCGTCAGCCTCCTCGCCGAGGTGGCCCAGCGCTACGTCGAGCTGCGCGGCCTCCAGCGCCGTATCGAGATCGCGAGGGCGAACCTTCAGGCCCAGCGGGAGACGCTCGCAATGACGAGCGCAAGGTTCGACGCCGGGCTCGTCGGCGATCTCGATGTCGCCCGCGCCGAGGCGCAGGTGCGCTCGACGCAGGCCGAGATCCCCGCCCTCGAGAGCGGCGCACGCCAGTCGATCCACGCGCTCAGCGTCCTGCTGGCGCAGCCCCCCGCCGCCCTGCTCGAGGAGCTCGCGCCCGCGCAGGCCCTGCCCTCGCCCCCGGCCCGGGTGCCGGTCGGGCTGCCGTCGGACCTCCTCCGCCGGCGTCCCGATATCCGCCGTGCCGAGCGCCGGCTCGCGGGCGCCACCGCGCGCATCGGCGTCGCCGCCGCGGACCTGTTCCCCCGCTTCACGCTCACCGGCGCGTGGGGCGTGCAGAGCTCCGAGATCGGAGGCTTGGCCGACGCCGAGAGCCTGTTCTGGTCGTTCGGCCCGGGCGTGAGCTGGAGAGCGCTCGACTTCGGCCGCATCCGGAGCAATATCGAGGTGCAGAACGCGCAGGAAGAGCAGGCCCTCGCGGCGTACGAGCAGAGCGTCCTGACCGGGCTCCGCGAGGTCGAGGACGCGCTTGTCGCCTTCGAGCGCGAGCAGGCGCGCAGGCAAGCCCTGTCCGGCGCGGTGGAGGCCGACCGCCGCGCCGCCGGGCTCGCACGGAATCTCTACGAGCAGGGCCTCAGCGACTTCCTGAGCGTCCTCCAGGCCGAGCGGGACCTCTTCGCGTCGGAAGATGCCCTCGTGCAGAGCGAGCTCGCGGTGTCCACGAACCTCGTGCGCCTCTACAAGTCGCTCGGCGGCGGCTGGGAGATCGAGGCCGAGTCCGGCCCGCGCAAGGAGGAGGAGACCTACGGCCTGGTCGCGCGCCCGCCCAGGGACTGAAAGCCCGCGCCGCCGCGGCTCACGCGGGCGTTCGCACCTCGATCCCGGCCCCCGCGCAGACCCGCCGGAACCCGGAGAGGAACTTCTGCTGCTGACCGCTCGCAGGGAACGGCAGCCGCGCGTCGATCACCGGGAGCCCGGCATCCGCGAGGGCCGCGAACGCCGCGTCGTAGACGCTGAACTTGATGAGCACGATGTGGCGCGGATCCAGCCGGCGGCACCGCTCGACCAGCCCCGGCGCCAGGGGCCGCAGCTGCGCGAGCGAGGGGCCGGACACGTTCTCCTCGTGGAGATCGATGAGAAACACGCCCGAGTCGCGCAGCGCCACCAGGTGCTCGGGCTTGCGTCCGCGCTCCGGCTTCTCGCCCGTGAGGCCCTCCCAGACGTAGCGGAACAGCCAGTCGTGCTGGTCCACGCGCTCGAAGTAGAAATAACGCTCGGGAGCGCAGGGCGGAGCCTCGGCCACGAGCAGCAGCCCGATGCTCCCGGGTCGATACTTCTCGGCCGCGGCGCGGCGTCTCGCGAGCGTCATCCGCGGAGTCTAAGGCATCCCGCCGCTCGCCGCCCCCGGGCCCCCGCGCGCGGGCAAGGCGCTCATTCCCCGAGCGGGCTCAGCAGCCGCGACACGAAATTCTGCAGGTCGGCCAGCGCGACGACCTTCGCCTCCGGCTCGGAGAGGGTGCCGTCGATGCGCGCGATCGTCCCGCCCGCCTGGGCCGCCGAGAGCATGCGGTCGGCGCGCTCGGTGAGCCCGAGCTCCGAGCCGGCCAGCGGCCGCGCCGTGCCCACCGCCATCCCCACGATCGGGCTGTGCTTGCCCCGGAAAACATCCGCGACGGTCAATGAGGCGCGGAGCTCCAGCCCCCGGTTGAAATAGTCCGCCCGCGGGATATACAGCCTCTCGCCGTCCAGACGCATCTCGGCGATGCCGGCCCCGTTGCGGTCCCCGCGATCGCTCGCCCGGAAAAGGGAGTAGAGCTCGTTGATGACTGGGATCGCGATGAGGTCCGAGTCGGTCACCGTCACCGTGGCCTGGCCGAAGAGCCGGTGCGGCTCGAGCGCGTACCCGGCCCCGGAGAACGTCGCGCTCACGCGCCCCTCGTACCGGTCCGCATCCGGGGCGACGGCGCTGACCACCTGCTGGAGATCGACCGAACGCACGTCCCCCGAGAGCTGCACGTACCGGTCGCCGTCGTGATCGTTGGTCGAGCCCCACAGCGTCACCGTGCCGCCCCCGAGCCGCGCGATCGCCCGGTGGAGCACGCTGCGCTCCTCGCCGATGTACGCCTGGATGCTCAGGCTCTCGAGCGCCACCGACCGCCACGCCGCATCGCTCAGGGCGAACTCGACGTCCAGGCGGGAGGGCTCGGGGGCGTGCTCCTCGCTCGTCGGCGCGAGCACCAGCGTGCCGTTGACCCTCCCGGCGACGTCGCGCGTCTGCGCCCAAAGACCGCCGAAATACCGCGGCTCCAGGTCCCGGAGTGTCAGCCGGGCGGTGCTCTCCGCCAGCGCGTCCAGGGGAACGATCGCCACCCCCCCGAGCACGCCGTCGCCGATCCGGCCCTCGATGGTCCCGAGCTCGAGCGTGCGCCCCGTGATCTGGCCGTCGATGCCGATGGTGGCGACCCGCTGCTCCTCGAGCGTGAAATCGGCCGAGCCCGCGAGGCTCATCTCCGCGCGCTGGTTGAGCACGTCCAGCGTCCCCTCCGAGCGGCCCGTGACGACCGCCCGCACCCCCCCGAGCTGCATCGCGAACCGGTCGGCCTCGACGCTCGCGTCGACGTTGGAGAGGTTGTCGAGCGGGAACGTCGCCCGCGTGCGGACCTCTCCGCCCCCGTTGAAGATCGACGTCTCCTCGAGCTCGACCACCCCCTCGGCGTAGGTCGCCGCGCCCACGGCGCGCTCGACCTCGAAGAGCGTCGTCGCGAAGCCCTCGACCCGCCACTCCGCCCGCGCCACCACGTCCTCCAGCTCGCCACCCGGAAGCTCGGCCGTGAGGACCGCGCCGGCTCGCCCCTTCAGCGGCACCTCCGGCGCGAAGATCACCCCGAGCGTCTCCAGGTTCACCCCCTCCACCCTCGCCTCGGCCTGCACGTTCCCGCGCCAGTCCGACCGCGCCACCAGGCTCGCGTTCCCCTCCAGGAGCGCGAACTCCTCCGACGAGAATGTGCCGCCTCCCTCGTGGAATTCCGCCGTGCCGAGGAGCTCCATGTCCTCGAAGACCACCTCGCGAAACCGCACCCCCTCGGTGAGCATCCGCGCCTCGCCGTCGAGCCGCACCGGCTGGAGCGTGCCGCTGAGCGTGAAGTCCGCGCTGATCGCCCCGTAGAGGCTGGCCGGTATCACCGACGCGCCCGCCGCCGGCGCCGCCTCCGTCCCGTCCGGCCCCGCCTCGCGATCGATCGCGAGCTCCACACCGAGCGAGACCGGCTTCGGGAGCGTCGGGTCGTAGGCCCCGCGCCCGGTGAAGCGCAGTGCCTCGTCGCCGCCCTCGGCGAAGAACGATTCGACCGCGCCGCCGACCCCCTCACTCTGCATGACAAGGTCGAACTCCGGCCCCTCGGCGAGCGGCCGCCAGTCGTTGATGCGCGCGTTCAGAGACCAGGCCAGGTCCTCGAACGCTCACCTGCCCGCTCAGAAGGCTCGACCGCGCGTTGGGGATGTCCACGCCGTCGATTACCACGCCGGTCTCCGTCACGCCCGCCGCGATCGCGAGGCCGCTCGCGTCCCACGTCGTGTCGCCGCTCCGATACTCCAGCCGCGCCAGCTCCAGCGTCCCGGCGAGGTTCCGCCAGTCGCTCCCGGCCGCCGTCAGCCGAGCCTCGGTGCGGACGCGCCCGTTCGGCGATTCGCCCGACCCCGCGAGCGTCGCGACCACGACCGGGCGCCCGGCGGGGGATTGCACCTCGAGCGACCCGCTGCCCTGGTGCGTGAAGAGCTCGCCGGCGCGGCCGCGGAACGCAAACTCCGCCTGCCCGGCCAGAGCCTGCGTGTCCGCACGCGCGTCGATATTCAGAACCTGATCCGCGCCCTCCACGACCACGTCCTCGAGCACCACCTGCTCGCGATCGACGAGCACCCGCCCGTCGTGCACCACGACCGGCGGATTGCCCCCGATCTCCAGGCGCAGCCCCCGCGGGCTCAGCGCCACCGTATCCCCCGCCAGAACGCCGGTGTCGCCCGCGGCCGTGATCTCGCCGGAAGAAGCTCGCTCGATGTGGAGAAGCCCGGCCAGCCCACCCGCCCCGAGCCGGCCGATCCACCGCGCCTCGGCCGCCGGCGTCTCGACCATCTCCGCGCGCAGCATCCGCCGGAGCTGCGCCCAGACGAGATCGGTCGGCGCGAGTCGCGCGGTCGCGTCGTGCGTCCACTCGCCGCCCACCGCCGCCTCACCCCGCGCCGCCAAGAGGTCCGCGATCTCAATCTCGAAGGTCATCGCTAGGGCGCTCGGCCTCCGCACCGACGCCGCGAACCCCAGCGGCACGCGCGCCCCCCCCAGCGGCGCAAGCACAAGCTCACCGCCGGTGATCGTCACCTCAGGGATCTGCGCCGGCCCGTCCGAGCCCTCCCCCTCCGGCAAGCTTGCCAGGAGCCGGTCGAGCGATTCAGCGAGCGACCACCCGACCGTCGCCCCCTCCGGACCCGACTGCTCCTTCGCCAGCACCACCGGGTGCTCGATCGAGACGCTCTCCACCGTCAGACCACGCCGGATGATGACCAGAGGCAGCGCCTCGTGCCGCACCACCAGCCGGTCCATCGTGAGCGCCGGCTCGTCGCTCAGCGGCAGCGTGAAGACGAGGTCCTCCACGACAGTCGCCCCGCCCCATCCGACCCGCACGTCCGCGGCGGACACGATGAAGCCGGTCACCTCCTGCACCTTGCCCACCACCAGCCGCTTCACCAGATCCGAGCGGCGCACGACCTCGACCGCGAGCAGCAGGAGCGCGAGCACGCAGACGAGAACGATCCCCCACGCCGCAAACCGGCGGAGGCGTCGCCTGCGCGGGGCGCGGGGGCTGGGGCTCGTGGGCGTGCTTGCCATGCGCCAGTGGGGCTCAGTCGTCGTCCGAGCCGTCAGCCTCGGGAGGTGGTTCGGGCGCCGGCTCGCCTTCCGCATCGGCAGTCGGCGTTGGCGCGTCCTCCCCCGAGTCCGCCGCGTCCTCGTCGTTCTCGCTCCGGAGAATCGCCGCGTCGCGCCCCTCGTCGACCGGCGGAATGTCGCCGCGGCTCTTCGGCCCGATGCCGAAGTACCACCAGTCGTCGCGGAACGCGCGCCCCACGTACGGGCCGGAGGCCGCGACGATCTCCCCGGTGTCCCGCCAGTAGGCGACGTACGAGACGCCCGCGACGGCGCGCTGGTCGACGTTCTTGAGCACGCTCAGCTCCGGCGTCGCGATCGGCACGGAGTAGCCGTCGTCCGAGTCGCTCGTGAGCACGCTCGACGGCAGTATCGAAGCCGCGGCGCCGAGAAGGAAGCCGTAGCGATCGATGCCGACGCCGCCGCTGCGCACCTCGACGACCACCTCGCACTCCTCGCGCGTCGGCGCGAGCCGCACGCCCTCCATCAGCATCTTCGCCCGCATCTGTCCGAGCACGAACTCGGCCTCCGACGCCGCGAAGTACGAGTCCTCCACCCACACCGCCCGCCCGCGCAGCGTCGAGAAGTTGAGGCCGTCGACGGCCTCGGAGGCCGCCTCGGAGAGCAGGAACTGCTCGGTCGCCGTCCGCGGCGGATCCGTGATGCGCACGGTCGAGCAGCCGGAGATCAGAGCCGTCAGGCCGCAGAAGATCCAGCTCGCTGTGTTCCGAGAACTCCACACGCGCCATCACCTCTCGCGCCCGATCGGCAGGATAGGCGACGTCGCGCCCCGGAGCACACCCGCCGCGTGAGCGCCCCTTCATGCGCCCCCCGCGCCCCGACGCCCCCGCCCGCCCGAGCGCCTCAGTTCCCAGCCTCGCGCTGCGCGATCAGCGCCGGAAGGATCTCCTCCAGCCGGCCACGCGCGCTCGTCGAGTGCAGGTTGCCGTGGTGATCCACGACGAACAGCGCCGGGATCGAGTTGATCCCCCACGAGGTGGAGAACTCGCTCTCCCAGCCGTTGCCCTGATAGTACTGCGGCCACGCGATCTCATGATCGCCCACGTACCCGAGGAGCTTCTGCAGTCCGCCCTGGTCCTCCGGCTGATCCAGGCTCACCCCCACGAACTCCACGCCCTTGTCCCGATAGCTCGCGTAGAGCTCCTTCATGTGCGGCATCTCGGCGACGCACGGCCCGCACCACGTCGCCCAGAAGTCGATCACATAGATCGTGCCCTTGTTCGCCGCCAGGTCGATCGTGGCCCCGTCCGTGGCGTTCTGGAACGCCAGCTCGAACGGCTTCCCGATCCCCCCGAGCTGCATGATCTTCCCGGGCACGTACCTCGTCGCCCGCGCCCCGGGGAAGTCGCTCACCATGCGCCGGTAGATCGCCAGCTGCGCGTCGGCCTCAGGCGCCGCCTGCGCCGCGCTGTAGAGCAGGCGGGCGCCGCGCTCGTCCCCCGGAGCCCGGGCGATAAACCGATCGATCTCGCCGCCGCACTCGGCGAGGTCCCAGCCGCTCTGCGCGCCGCGCGTCTGCGCGTGCGCGTACGCCGCGTCCAGGGCCAGGGGCGAATCTCCCGCCGCGAGGGCCTCTGTCTCGGCGAGCACCTCGTCGTACCGCTTGAGCTGCCCCAGGGTGCCCCATCGCTCCATCATGAGCTCCTGCACCTGCTCGTGCGCCGGGTCGGAGTCGAAGAGCTCCCTCGCCAGCGCCGCTCGGGCCTCCATGTAGGCCGCCCGGTCCTTCGAGAACTGGTCGAAGTAGGCCCGGTCCTCCCGCCGCCTCTGGTCGAACTCCGGCGCGCGCAGCGCGCCAAGATCCTGGAGCACCTGGTCCGCCGTCCGCTGCTGGGCCGTCGCCGCCGACGCGAGCGTCAGCGCGGCCAACCCGGCGAGAATCGTCAAGGGGCGTGAGAGTCGCAGCATCGAAGCCTCCCGATCTGTCTTCAAGGGCGACCGGCGCCCCGACCGGTGCGCCCGGATCGCCTGCCCGGCATCCGCTCGCCGCCGCAACCCGTCGCGCCGCCGAGCCCGCCCAGCATACCCGACGGCCACCCCGCCACAAGCGCCCGCATGGACGACGCGACGCCGCGGACGTACCGTCTCGGCGCACCGATTCAGGAGAGGCGGCATGCGGAATTCGGGCTGGGCACGTGCGTTCGCCGTCACCGCCGCGCTCCTCGCGCGCCCCGCGCTCGCCCAGACTCCCGCGCCGGACGGATTCCAGCCCCTCTTGAGCGGCCGCGATCTCTCCGGCTGGTGGGGCCTCGGCACCGAGGACCCCCGCGCCGTCTACGCCGCGCCCGACCTCGAGCGGCGCAAAGCCGAGAGCCTCGCCGACATAGCCCAGCACTGGCGCGTCGAGGACGGGACCCTCATCAACGACGGCCAAGGCCTGTACCTCACCACAGACGAAACCTACGCGGATTTCGAGCTGCGCCTCGAATACCGCACGGCCCCGCGCGCCGACAGCGGGATCTATCTCCGCGGCATGCCGCAGGTGCAGATCTGGGACACCACCGAGGCTGGCGGCAACTGGCCCGCCGGCGGCGCCAAGGGCTCGGGCGGCCTCTGGAACAACAGCGAGGCCGCCGCCGGGAAGGACCCCCTCGTCCGCGCCGACCGGCCCTTCGGCGAGTGGAACGCCGTCCGGATCGTGATGGTCGGCGAGCGGGTCTCCGTCTGGCTCAACGAGCAGTTGGTCGTCGACCACGCCCGCCTCGAGAACTATTTCGACCGCACGCTCCCGCTCCCGCGCGAAGGACCCATCCAGCTCCAGACGCACGGCGGCGAGGTCGCCTGGCGAAACATCTTTCTGCGCGAGATCTCGCCCGAGGAAGCCAACCAGATCCTCGCGTCCCATCGCGACGCCGGCTTCGTGCCGGCCTTCAACGGGACCGATCTTTCCGGCTGGGCGGGCGCCGTGGAGGAGTACGAAGTGGTCGACGGGGCGCTCCGCTGCCGCGCCGGCCGCGCCGGGACGCTCTACACCGAGCGCCAATACGGCGACTTCGCCGCCCGATTCGAGTTCAAGCTGCCGCCCGGCGGCAACAACGGCCTCGCGATCCGCTACCCCGGCGAGGGCGACCCCGCGTACTCGGGCATGTGCGAGCTCCAGGTCCTCGACAGCGAGCACCCGACCTACGCCTCGCTCGACCCGCGCCAGTACCACGGCTCGGTCTACGGCCAAGCCGCGGCCCATCGCGGCTACCTCCGCCCGGCGGGGGAGTGGAACTTCCAGGCCGTCCGCGTCGTGGGCCCTCG
>DASRXL010000013.1:0-12653 GCA_035654175.1 Phycisphaerales bacterium | reverse complement strand
GCGCCGTCGCGCCGAGCCGGGCCGATCATAGCCGTGGGGCTGGGCGCGACCGGCTGGCGCTCACGCGGCGGCGCGTCGCGCGCAGCGCAGGCCGAGTCTGTACGCGCCGCCCCGGGCCCGGGCGTGCGCGACCACGCCCTGGAGCACGGCGCCCCCGAGCGTCAGGCTGAAGGAGGCGCCGGGTGCGGCGGGCACGTGCGCCCGCACGCCCAGGCCGCCGTCCGAGCGGTCGACCAGGCGCACGCGCGTCAGCCAGAGCCGGCCGTCGGGGTTGACAAACGTGGCCACGCCGTCGCCGTGCTCGCGGGTGCGCCCGGCGGCGCGGCGTTCGAGCTTGAGCGGTCGGTCGGCGGGCGCGGGGCGGCGGCGCGGCGCGGGCGCCCTTCCGCCGGTCGTCGGTCTGCCCGCGATCGCTCGCGCCATGGAGTGGCTCCGCGTCCGGGCGGAGATCGGCCGCGATGCGGGCCGACTTGACTGCTGATCGGAAGACGGGCGCGGCGGAGCCCGGCTCCGGTCTAGGGGCGGCCGTTTCGGAGGATTTCCGAGAGGATGAAGGCGAGCTCGAGCGACTGCTGGTAATTCAGGCGGGGGTCGCAGGGGGAGGCGTAATTGCGCGTGAGGCAGTCTTCCGTGACGCCGGAGGCCCCGCCCAGGCACTCGGTGACATCCTCCCCGGTGAGCTCGAAATGCACGCCGCCGAGCTGCGATCCGGCGGCGCGGTGGACGGCGCAGGTCCGGCGCAGCTCCTCCGCGATGGCGTCGAAGGATCGGGTCTTGACGCCTCCCGCGGTCACCATGCCGTTGCCGTGCATTGGATCGCTGACCCAGAGCACGCGTCTGCCGGCGCGGGCGATCGCGTCGATGAGCCCGGGCAGCGCCCGCTCGACGTTGGGCGCCCCCATGCGGGTGATGAGGACCAGCTTGCCGGGGAGGTTCTCGGGGTTGAGGACGCGGGCGAGCTCGGCGGCCTCCGCCGGGTCGGTCTTGGGCCCGAGCTTGACCCCGACCGGGTTGGCGATGCCGCGGAAGAACTCGACGTGCGCCCCGCCGGGATCGCGGGTCCGCTCGCCGATCCACGGCAGGTGCGTGGTGAGGTCGTACCAGCCGGAGCGCCGGGGGACCTGGCGGGTCTGTGCGCTCTCATAAAGAAGGTTGAGCCCTTCGTGGCTGGTGAAGAACTCGACCCGCGTGAGCTCGTGCACCTTGGCCTCGCCAAGCGCCTCCATGAACTCGAGGGCCTCGGCCAGCGTGCGGCTGACGCGCTCGTACGCCTCCCTGCGCTCGGGCGGGAGGCTGGCGTGGTGGAAGAAGGAGAGGTCCCAGTACTCCGGGTGGTGCACGTCCGCGAAGCCGCCGTCGATGAGCGAACGGATGAAGTTCAGGGTCATCGCCGCGTGCTGATAGCCGCGGACCATGAGGTGTGGATCCGGCTTGCGGCTGGCCTCGTCGAAGGGCGCAAGATTCACCAGGTCGCCGAAATAGCTCGGCAGGGTGACATCGCGCCCGTCGATCCGCTGCGTCTCCGTGGGGCTGGAGCGGGGCTTGGCGTACTGCCCGGCGAAGCGCCCGACGCGGATGACGGGCTTGCGCAGGCCCTGGACGAGGACCAGCGACATCTGGAGCAGGATCTTGAGCTTGTTGGCGATCGTCTCGGGGCGGCAGTCGTCGAGGGTCTCGGCGCAGTCGCCGCCCTGGAGCAGGAAGCGCCTGCCCTCCTGGGCGTCGGAGATGAGGGCGCGGAGCCGCTCGATTTCCCAGCTGGTGACCAGCGGCGGGAGCGCGGAGAGCTTGGCGACCGCGCGGGCCACCGCGCCCGGGTCGTCGTACCGGGCCTGCTGCGCTGCGAGGCGCGCGCGCCATGACTGCGGGGACCATGCCCCGGGCTCGGGGGGCCGGGTCGCCGGGTTGTGCGCAGCGTTCTCGTTCAACGTTGGAACCTTTGTGAGGTCGGGTCGCGACGGGGTTGATTGTTCGCTCGCCCCGGTGCATCGGCCGCCGGACCGCGCGATTTCTGCGTGTTGGGCCCGGGAGACCGCTTTCTTGAGCCAAATCCTCATGGGGGGCCGTGTAACTGACGATTGCCCTTCCGCCGACGCATTCCTTGCGCGGGACGCCTCGGCAGGAACGGCATGCACGGAAGCATGCCGCGACTCGGACAACCCGCTCCCGCGCGGGGCGCAAGGCCGCGTCCGCGGGGGCTCGGGCCCGAACCGGGGCCCGACCATCTCAGGAGATCGGAACTATGGCGACCAGGACCAGCACGCGGAACAGCTCGAACAGGCGTCACGGCGCGACCAAGCGGCGCACCACCGGCAAGCGCACCGCGGCCCGCAAGACGACAGCCCGGAAGAGCACCGCCCGCAAGTCCACGCGGAAGAGCGCCCCCAAGGCCCGCAAGGCCCGCACCGCCGGCGCGAAGCGCCGCTCGACCAAGGCCGGGCGCACGAGCACCGGCGCCGCCAAGCGGACCGCCACCAAGGCCCGCAAGTCGCCCGCCAAGCGGACGAGCGCCGCCTCGCGCAAGACCACGGCGCGCAAGACGACTGCGCGCAAGACGACCGCGCGCAAGAGCCCGGCCAAGCGCACCGCCAATACCACCGCCGCGCGGAAGACCACGCGGAGCTACAGCTGGAACGCCGGCCGCCGCACCGCGACCCGGCGCAGCGCGGCCCGCCGCGCCGCCTGACATCCCGCATCGCCTCACTCCGAACGGCCGGCCGCGACCGATCGCGGCCGGTCGTCGCTTTCGCGGCGTCCACCCGCTCGGCGGCGGCTCGTGCGCGGGCCTGCGCGGCGTCAGCGCAGCAGGTTGTACTTCACGATGCAGCGGAGCGCCGACAGCCCGTCGCGCCACGTGATCTTCTTCCCTTCGGAATACGTGCGGCCCGCGTAGCTGACAGGCACCTCGTAGATGCGCACGGCACGCGTCCGCCCCGGCTCGGCGGGCAGGCGCATGCGGGACACCTTCGCGACGAGCTCCGGCTCCACGCCGAAGCGGGGTTCCTCGATCGTGAGCTGGCTCACGACGTCGCGCCGAAACGCCTTGAAGCAGCACTCGACGTCGGTCAGGTTCAGGTTCGTGCACATGTTGCTGAAGGTGGTGATCGCCTTGTTCGCGACCGAGTGCCAGTAGTAGAGCACCCGGTGCGTTTGACCCAGGAAGCGCGACCCGATCACCACGTCGGCACGCCCGTCGAGGATCGGACGCAGCACGGCCTCGTGCTCGGCCGGGTCGTACTCGAGGTCCGCGTCCTGGATAATGACGAGGTCCGCCCCGATCTCGACCGCCCTCGCGAAGCCCGAGGAGATCGCCGAGCCCTTCCCGCGATTCCGCTCGTGGGTGACCGCGATGAACCCGGCGCGCTGCCCCAGCTCCCGCACGACGGCGTCGGAGCCGTCGGTCGAGCCGTCGTCCACGAGGATCAGCCGCCGGTCGCAGCGTGCGCCGGAGCCGGGGATGGCCGGCGCCTCCGCCGCGAGCACGCGCTCGACCAGGGCCGGGAGCGTGCCCCGCTCGTTATACACCGGGATGACGACGGCCAGCAGCATGCGGGGAACATAGTGGGGAACGCCCGCGCACGCCCGGCTCCTCGCCCTCCGGTCACTCCTCCGCCGCACCCTTTCCCCGCCCGAGCAGGATCCGCCGCTGGGGCGTGGAGAGCCCCAGCTCGGCGATCGAGGCCCGGTCGAGGAAGATCCAATCCGGGGGCGGGGCGGCCGGTGCGGCGGCCGCGTATACGTCGAAGGTGCATGCCCGGTGCGTCGTGAGGAAGGGAAAGGATTCCACCCGGCGCAGCGTGCGCGGCCCTCGAGCCAATCCGAGCGCGAGGCGGATCTCCGCGGCGGTGGCGGGGCGGTCCGGCCGCTCCACGGTGGGCGCTTCGTGGAGACCCGCCCACAGGCCGCCGGTCCCGGGCGCGGCCGGGCGGCGCGTCACCGCCAGCCGACCCGCCGGGTCCGAGACGATGACCGCGGCGAGGTACAGCGGCTTCCGGAGCGCCTTTGGCTTACGCGCCGGGATGCAGTCGGCCAAGCCTCGCTCTCGGGCGCGACACCACCCGGCGAGAGGGCACGAACCGCATCGGGGGGCGCGCGGCGTGCAGATGAGCGCGCCGAGCTCGATCAACGCCTCGTTGAGGAGCGCCGGCGCCGGCCGCGTGCGCGGCGCCGCCCGGTGCAGGGCTTCGGCCCGGGTCCAGGCGAGGGTCGAGGCGGCCGGGTCGGAGACGGGGAGCTCCCGGCCTTCGAGCCGGAGCATCACCCGGGCCACGTTGGCGTCGACGGCCGGCGTCCGCTCATGGAACGCCAACGAGGCGACCGCGCCCGCGGTGTACCGCCCCACGCCCGGGAGCGCCGCGAGATCCGCCGCCCTCGTCGGGAACGCGCCGGCGTGCTCCCGCGCAAGAACGCACGCGGCGTCGCGGAGCAGCCGGGCGCGGCGGTAATACCCCAGCCCGGACCAGAGCGCGAGCACGTCCGTCTCCTCGCTCGCGGCGAGCTCGCGGACGGTCGGGAACCGGCGCATGAAGTTCCCGAATCGCGCGGAGACGCGCGAGGCCTGCGTCTGCTGGAGCATGATCTCGCTGACCAGCACCCGATAGGGGTCGCGCGCCGACCCGAGCGGGAGGGTCCGCCACGGGAGATCGCGGGCGCTGGCGCGGAACCAGCGAAGGAGCGCCTGCACCAGTTGTTTCTCGTCGTGCTGCGCCATCCTGCGCCGATGGTAGAACAAGCCGGGTGTGCGTGGACGAAGTACACTCCACCGACCCGCACGACGGAGGAGCCGCCCTGGACGCCTGGCCGCGCATGATCGAGATGCTGGAACGGCTGGCGTCGTATTCGCTGGCATCCATCTTCGTGGAGCTGGCGGTGATCTGGCTGCTGGTGTTCGTGGTGGTGCGGTTCGTGCAGGACACGCGCGCGGCCGGGGCTCTCAAGGGCGTGCTGCTCCTGATCCTGGTCGCGACCCTGCTCGTCCAGATCATCGGCGGGCGCGAAGCGCTCCCCAGGCTCGCGTACCTGTACGAGAGGGCCCTGGCCGTGGTCGCGATCGGCCTGGTCGTGATCTTCCAGCCCGAGCTCCGCCGGGCGCTGGTGCGCTTGGGCGAGACCTCGCTGTTCCGGGGAGGGCCGGCCGGGGTCGCGGCCATCGTGGAGCCGATCGTCGAGGCCTGCGGGTACCTCAGCAAGGCCCGGTTCGGCGCGATCATCGTGATCGAGCGTCAGGTCGGGCTCAGGGGTCTGGTCGAGGGCGGCACCGTGCTCGACGCCGACCTGAACTCTCGCCTCCTCCAAACCATCTTCTTCCCCGGCACCGCCCTGCACGACCTGGCGGTCGTGATCCGTGGGCGTGTGATCCATGCCGCCGGCGTCCAACTGCCCCTGGCCGACCCGGTCGACATCCCGGACCGCTCGCTCGGCTCCCGCCACCGGGCGGCGGTGGGGGTGACGAAGGAGTGCGACGCCATTGTCGTGGTGGTGAGCGAGGAGACCGGCGGCATCCGGGTGGCCGAGCGCGGGCGGCTCTCCAACCCTCTGAGTCTCGACGAGCTCCGGGCCGAGCTCTCGCGCCGCCTCGGCGAGACGCCGCCGACGATGAGCGAGGCAAAGACCGCCGCCGAGCACCAAACCGCCGCCCTCTCGGAGGGTGACGGCCTGAAGGGCAACTAGATGCAGAGCGCCCCCCTCGAACGGGTCCGCACCATCGTGCTTGTCACCTTCGTGAGCGTGCTGATCTGGGCGTTCGCCGAGGGGCAGAGCCTCCAGACCAAGCGGGCGGACGTCGACGTCCACTTCCCGGCGAATTCCGACTCCCCCTACGTCGTGCGCGTGCTCGACGACCAGGGGTGGCGGGGCAGGGTGGAGCTCCAGGTCGAGGGGCCGGCGACCAGCCTCGAGAGCCTGGAGCTGGCCCTGCGCGCGCCGCTGAGCCTCGATCCCGACCTGGTGGAGGGCGTGCCGTCTGAATCCGGCGAGCACACCTTGGAGCTGCGCGAGGTGCTCCGGAACCTGCCGGTCTTCCGCACGCGGGGCGTGACCGTGATCTCCACGGAGCCGCAGAACGTGCGCGTGATGGTCGAAGAGCTCACGACCCAGGCGATCCCCATCCGAGTCGAGGTGGCGCCGGGGGAGATCGAGGGATCGGCCGAGGTCGTCGGCCGGCCGGAGGCGACCGTGCGGCTGCCGGCCCGAGCCGCGGCTCAGCTCACTTCGGAGTCCCGGCTCATCGCCCGGGTGCGGGCCGAGGATCTGGCGCGGCTCGAGCCGGGGCGGCGGGCGGTGCTTCCGAACGTGCGTCTGGAGCCCGGGCCGGACCTGCTCGGGGTTCAACCCCTAGAGATTACACCGGACAAGGTCGACGTTCAGCTCCTGGTGCGATCGAAGACCGAGACTCTTGTGCTGCCGTCGGTGCCCGTCGATGTCCGGATCCCGCCCGACCTGATGGACGTGTGGGTCATCGAGATCCCCCCCGAAGAGCAGACCATACGGGACGTGCACGTCACGGGCGCCAGCGACCTCATCGAGCGGATCCGGACGAACCAGCAGCCGGTGACCGCCTTTGTCCGGCTGACGTACACCGACCTGGAGCGGGGGGTCACCTCCGCGCAGGCGGAATTCACCAACCTGCCCTCGCAACTGACGATCGAGGCCGACGACCGGGAGGTGAGGCTGACAGTGCGGAGGCGTTCGGCCGCACCGGTCGAGGAGGGCCCGCCCGGGCTGTAGAGATCGGACGGCCCGCGCCGCGAGCACAAGTTGATGGGGACGGGGCGGCTTCGGGAGACACGGCGGGGCTCCGCGGCTACCGTACTGGCCCCGCGCGGCGGGCGGCCGGCGGTGGTTGCCGCCGCGCCGTGTTCGGCCCGCGGGGAGCTGGTTCGCCGCGGGTCGTATTGCCGGTCGGGGAGACCGGACCGGCCGGATTTCTCTGAATTCGAGGGCTCACCGTGAAGATCAAGACCGACGAGATCGCGAGCGTGATCAAGCAGGAGATCCAGCAGTTCGCCGCGGAGCTGGAGGTGTCGGAGGTCGGGCGCGTGGTCGAGGTGGGCGACGGCATCGCCCGCATCTACGGCCTGTCGCGGGCGATGGCGGGCGAGCTGGTGGAGTTCCAGACCGAAGAGGGCGCGGTGATGGGCCAGGTGATGAACCTGGAGGAGGACACCGTCGGCTGCGTGATCTACGGCAACTACCTGGCGGTGAAGGAGGGCGACATCGTCCGGAGCACCGGGCGCCTGCTCGAGGTGCCGGTGGGCGAGGCGATGCTGGGGCGTGTGGTGAACCCGCTCGGCCAGCCGCTCGACGACGGCCCCGCCCTGGATACCGCCGAGACGGCGAAGGTGGACATCATCGCGCCGGGCATCGCCGAGCGCCAGCCGGTGCACGAGCCGCTGCAGACGGGCATCAAGGCGATCGACGCGATGATCCCGATCGGGCGCGGGCAGCGCGAGCTGATCATCGGCGACCGCAAGACGGGCAAGACGATCGTGGCGGTGGACACGATCATCAACCAGAAGCAATACTGGGGCACGAAGGACGCGGTCGTCTGCATCTACGTCGCCGTGGGCCAGAAGGAGTCCACCGTCGCGGGCGTGGTGGAGACGCTGAAGAAGCACGGGGCGATGGACTACACCATCGTCGTCAACGCCGCGAGCTCGGACCCGGCGCCGATGCAGTACATCGCGCCCTACTCGGGCTGCGCGATGGGCGAGTACTTCATGTGGAGCGGCAAGGAGGCCGGGCGCACGCTCTCGAGCGGCAAGCCGATGCCCAAGCACGCGCTGTGCATCTACGACGACCTGTCGAAGCAGGCGGTGGCGTACCGGCAGCTCTCGCTGCTCCTCCGCCGGCCGCCGGGTCGCGAGGCGTACCCCGGCGACGTGTTCTACCTGCACAGCCGCCTGCTCGAGCGCGCGACCAAGCTCTCGAACGAGAACGGGGCCGGCTCGCTCACGGCGCTGCCGGTGATCGAGACGCAGGAGGGCGACGTCTCGGCCTATATCCCGACGAACGTGATCTCGATCACCGACGGGCAGATCTACCTCGAGCCCGAGCTCTTCTTCTCCGGCGTGCGCCCCGCGATCAACGTCGGCATCTCGGTCAGCCGCGTGGGCGGCAACGCGCAGGTGAAGGCGATGAAGAAGATCGCCGGCTCCCTGCGCCTCGACCTGGCCGCGGCGCGCGAGCTGGAGGCGTTCGCGCAGCTCGGCACGGAGCTCGACCCCGCGACGCAGCGCCAGCTCGACCGCGGGCGGCGGATGGTCGAGCTGCTCAAGCAGGGCCAGTACACGCCCTTCCACGTGGTGGACCAGATCATCTCGATCTACGCCGGCACGAAGGGCTTCCTCGACGACGTGGCGATCAAGGACGTGCCGGCGTTCGAGCGGGCGCTGCAGCGGTACTTCCAGACCAGCGGCAAGCCGGTGTGGGACGAGCTGGCGCAGAAGCTGGCGCTGGACGAAGGCCTCGAGAAGAAGCTCGCGGACGCGATCCGGACGTTCAAGAGCGGCTGGAAGGCCTGACGGCCCGCGGCGCGAAGATCGGTACTCCCGTCGCGGGCCGGCTATCGCCGCCCGCGGCTGTTTTTGCAACGCACCCCAAGCGGGAGCGCCTCCCCTGCGGGAGAGGTCCGAAGACGCAGCGGGCCGGCCCGATGCCGCCGACGATCGACGCTCATGCGGTGCGCGCACCCGGCGCGGGATTCTCCGTCCCCGGCGGGGCCAGGCTTCGCATGTATGACTGTCGCCTGATAGCGCCGCAGGGCGCCGATCGGCGAATGGAGGTCAACACCCATGCGACGCGACCCATTCCTCGTTCCCTGCAGACGCGTGGCGGCCGTGGCGCTGGTGCTCACGCTCGCGATTGCGGTCAGCGCCAGGTCCGCGGCGGCTCAGTGCGACGGGTATGCACGGGGCCTCGGCCTGCCCGGCGTGCAGAGCAACTACATCACCCAGGTGCTCGCGCAGTTGCCGTGGGATCCCGATGGCGGCGGGCCGCTGCCCCAGGTGCTCGTCGTGGCGGGCTACATCGAGGCGGCGAACGGCAAGCCCGTCCGCTGGATCTGCACGTGGGACGGCGTGGAGTTCGGCGAGATCGGGCTGGGCTTCAATAGTTGGGTGAATGACGTCGAGTTGCACAACGGCCAGCTCTACGCGGCGGGCCAGTTCACACAGGCGGGCGACTACGCGACGCCGCTGAACCACGTCGCGCGCTGGAACGGGTCCGCGTGGGAGCAGGTTGGGGCGGGGCTCGACGGCACGGTGTACTCGCTGCTCTCGACGTCGTCGGGGCTCGTCGCCACCGGCGACTTCACGATTTCGGGCGGCCAGAGCCGCAATCGCGTCGCGCGATGGAACGGCTCGACGTGGCAGGCGATGGGCGACGGGTTCAACCGCTTCGGCCTGGCTCTGCACGAGCTCAACGGCACGATCATCTGTGGCGGCGAGTTCACGAAGCGCGGCGACGGCGTGACGAACCTGCCCTATCTCGCGAGCTGGAACGGATCGCAGTGGGAGCCCTATAAGGGCGGGACGAACGGCGTCGTGCGCGCTCTCACGACCTTTCAGAGCAAGCTCGTCGCCGCCGGCGACTTCGAGCACGCGGGCGGGGTTGACGTGAACAGACTGGCGCGCTGGTCGGGCTCGCAGTGGGAGGCGCTCGACGGGGGGTTCAATACGGGCGTGTACTGCCTGGCCGTGTACCAGAACAACTTGTACGCGGGGGGCACGTTCACCATCGCCGGGGGCGACCCGGCGGAGCGCATCGCGCGCTTCGACGGCGCGTGGCATGCGATCACGCCGGGGGCCGACGGCACGGTGCAGTCATTCGGCGTGTATGGCGGCAAGCTGCACGTCGGCGCGTACGCCGCGAACCTGGGCGGGCTCTACGGCGTGATGATCGCCTCGTGGAACGGCTCGGGGTGGGACCCGCTCGGCAGGGGGTTCAATGGCGTGGTCCGCGCCTACCACGTGCACAACGGGACGCTCTTCGCGGGCGGCTCCTTCTCGGCCGCGGCCGGGGTGCGGGCGCAGAACATCGCGCGGCGGAGCGGCGAGAGCTGGCAGCCACTCGGCTCTGGGGTCGATGTCTCGGGCGTGCATGCGCTGGCGACACACAGCAACCAGCTCATCGCCGCGGGCCAGTTCAACACCGCCGGCGGCAACGCGGCGTCGAACATCGCCCGCTGGAACGGCTCGGCCTGGAGCACCCTCGGCCAGGGGCTGACGGGCGGCGGCGCGTATGCCCTCGCCACCTTGGGCACGGACCTGATCGTCGGCGGTGCGTTCACGCACGCCGGCGGCAACTCGGCGCCGCACGTCGCCCGCTGGAACGGCTCTTCCTGGTCGGCGATGGGCGACGGCCTGAACGCCTCGGTGCAGGACCTGCACGTCCACAACGGTGAGCTCTACGCCGCGGGAGAGTTCGCGTCCTCGGGCGGCGATCCCGTGCTCGCGGTGGCGCGGTGGACAGGGTCGGACTGGGTGCCCGTCGGCAGCTCGCTGGGCAACTACGCCCGCGGCTACGCCCTCGCGAGCTATGACGGCGAGCTGGTGCTCGGCGGCTACGACATCCGGATCCCGAACACCACGTGCGTGGCGCACCTCGTGGGGGGTGTCTGGCTTGAGCTGGGGGGCAACCCGTGGGGCGCCTGCTTCCCGGCGGTCGTGGAATTCGCCGAGTACGACGGCGATCTCATCGCCGGCGGAGCCTTCTCGTGCGGATCCCTGGGCAACAACATCCTCCGCTGGGACGGGTCCGACTGGCACGCGATGGGCGGCGGCACCGCGGGTCAGGTCTCGGCGCTCCTGCCTGTCGATCCCGAGCTCTGGATCGGCGGCGAGTTCCGGACCGTCGATGACGGGATCGCCTCGGCCTACGTCGCACGCTGGCAGTGCGACGCGAATGACTGCCCGGCGGACTTCAACGGAGACGGCACGGTGAACACCCAGGACGTGATCGCATTCCTCAACGCGTGGGTGGATCGCGACCCCTCGGCCGATTTCAACGGCGACGGGACCGTCAACACGCAGGATGTGATCGGCTTCCTCAACGCGTGGACGGGCGGGTGCTGAGTGCTGAGTGCTGAGTGCTGAGTGCTGAGTGGTGGGTGCTGGGTGCTGGGTGCTGAGTGCTGAGTGCTGGGTGCTGAGTGCTGGGTGGGATGGGATGTGAGTGGGGGGGGCGCTGGTCCCGACGGGATCGGCGCCCTCCGGGCTTTCACGGCCCCCGAGGGGCGGGTCAGAGGCACTTAAACCTGCGCTGCCGACCCGGCGCCGACCGTTGCGCCGTCCGAGAACACGGGAACGCCGCTCGCATCGGAGGCGCGACATGCGCGCGACCGGTTGAGCGTGGGTGTCCAGAGCCGCCGGGGCCGCCGCCGTCCCGTCCATACCCCTCCAAATGGTGGGATGCGCCGCAGGCAGCCTCGGGTACGATGTTCCTGGGCGTTGATGCCGACGCCCGGGAACTGAATGCAGGCTCCGAGGAGGGAAGCTGCCATGCGCCGTCTGACTCGCACCGCCGGGATCGCTGTGCTGCTGGGGTCACCCGTCCTGCTCGCGGGCGCGGGCAACCGGATGACGTTCCATTTTATGCAGATCGAGCAGGTGATCGGCGGCGTCGCGGGTGATCCGGCGGCCCAGGCGGTGCAGCTGCGGATGCGGGCGGCCGGCCAGAACTTCGTGTCGCAGTCGCGCATCGTCGCGTACGACGCGGCGGGCCAGAACCCCGTCGTGCTGCTGGACATCACGTCCAACGTGGCGAACGGGAGCGGCGGCGATCGCGTGCTCATCGTCAGCCCCGGGTTCGATTCCAGCCTGACGGATCCGCCCCTGACGCCGGACTTCGTCATGACCTCCGCCATACCCGAGTCCTATCTGGCGGCGGGTCGAATCACCTTCGAGAACAACACCGGGAGCCAGGTTCTCTGGTCGCTGGCGTGGGGCGGGGACGGCTACACGGGCCCGAACTCGGGGACGTTCGACAACGACAACGACGGCAACTTCAGCCCGCCGTATCCCGGCACGCTCCCGAGCGCGGGGCTGGACAGCCTCCGCTTCGAGGGGCCGTTCAACGCCAAGAGCACCAACAACGCGGACGACTACACCGCCGACGGACCGGCCGTGCTGACCAATAACGCGCGGCAGAGCTTCACGCTGGTCGGCCCCGACGAGTGCGAGGCGGACTTCAACGGCGACGGCAACGTGAACACCCAGGACGTGCTCGCCTTCCTGAACGCCTGGACCGCGGGCGACAGCTCCGCCGATTTCAACGGCGACGGCAACATCAACACCCAGGACGTGCTCGCCTTCCTCAACGCCTGGACGGCGGGCTGCTGAAGCTGGTGAAACTGGGCAAAGCAGCCGCGCGTGAGTCGATCGCGCTTCCGTCGCTCACCCCTTGACCGGCCCTCGGCCGGCACCATACTGGGCGACGGAGGTGACCCATGTTCGGCCTCGTTCGGAGCGCGATTCTCGTGGCGGCGGCGGCCGCCGGCACGGCCGGCGCGACGATCATCTACGTGGACGCCGAGGCGTGGGGCGCCAACAACGGCGGCTCGTGGTTCGACGCGTTCAACGAGCTGACGATCGCGCTGGGCGTGGCGAGCAGCGGGGACGAGATCTGGGTCGCCGAGGGCACGTACATCCCCCTCG
>DASRXL010000012.1:0-8481 GCA_035654175.1 Phycisphaerales bacterium | reverse complement strand
CTCGATCGCCAACAGCCAGCCCCAGTCGGTGCTGCAGCTCCTCGGCTGATCCCGAATCGGGTAAGCACGGAAGCTGACCCAACAAGCACCGACCCCGGTCCGACGGCGACCCCGGCCTCTCAAGGCCGGGGTCGTCTCTTTCTTGGTGGCACCCGCGCCCCGGATCGCCGATCATTGCCGCGTGGCCACGCCCCGCGCCCCCGAACCGCCCCTGCCCCCGGCGCTCGCGCGCATCGAGTCGGCGTTCACCGCCTACATCCGCGTCGAGTGCGGCATGAGCGCCAACACCCTCGAGGCCTACGGGCGCGACGTGCGCGAGCTGCTCCACGATCTTGCCAGCCTCGGCGCTGCCCAGGCCCCGGACGTCACCCACCGCCACCTCGCCGAGCATGTCGCGCGCCTGAGCCGGCGCGGGCTCGCGGCCTCGTCCATCGCGCGCCATCTCGCGACCATCAAGGTCCTCTTCCGGTGGCTCGCCGCCGGGGGCCACATCGATCGGAACCCGGCCGACTTCCTCGACCAGCCGACGCGCTGGAAAAAGATCCCCGACGTGCTCTCGCCGCGCCAGGTCCGCCAGCTCATCGAGGCGCCCGCGCCGGATCCCGCCGCCGAGCCCGGGGCGCCGCCGCTGTGGGTACGCGACCGAGCGATCCTGGAGCTCATGTACGCCAGCGGGCTTCGCGCGAGCGAAGTCGGCGCACTCGGCCTATCGGAGGTGATCCAGAGCCTGGGCGTGGTCCGCATCACCGGCAAGGGCGACAAGCAGCGACTCGTCCCCATGGGCCGGCCCGCGCGCGGGGCCCTGGAGGAGTACCTCGCCGACTGCCGCCCTCGCCTGCTCCGCCCCGACGGGCGCGACCGGGGCAGGGTCTTCCTCTCCCGCACGGGGCGCCCGCTCGAGCGCGTCCGGGTCTGGCAGCTCGTCAAGCTCCACGCCGCCGCGGCCGGTCTCGACAACGTGCACCCGCACGTGCTCCGCCACAGCTTCGCCACGCACCTGCTCATGGGCGGGGCCGACCTCCGCGTCGTGCAGGAGCTGCTCGGCCATGCCGACATCGCGACGACGCAGATCTACACCCACGTCGACAAGGCGCGGCTCAAAAGCGTGCACGGCCGCTTCCACCCCCGCGCGTAAAGGATCCTCCGGCAATCATGCGCGGGCGCGTGAGTCGCGCCCGGCGGTGTCGCCTTGCTCCTCGGGAAGCACCCCTCAGGAGACCCACGATGCACCGCACCGCCGCCGCCCTCGTCACGTTCTGCCTCGCCTCAGCGTTCGCCGGAGCCAACCCGGTGGACGGGGAGTACAGCGACCTCCCTCAGTGCGACAACCACGGCTCCCTGCTCGCTCTCGAGGAGCTCGGTGAGCTGCCCCTCTTCCCGCAGGACGAGCTCATCCAGACGGTCTGGATGTTCACCAATCAGATCGCGTGCCCGATGACCGACGATCCCACCATCCCCAACGTGCTGGTGGACATGCGCAATCTCTCCGGCCGTTCATGGCAGGACCTCTTCTACGTCGCAGATCCCGAGACCAGCCTCTCGAATCTCGACGGCGAGGCTATGAGCTACGCCGCGATCGGCATCCACACCCCCGCGTTCAGGATCGACGCGCTCGGGATGAACAAGAACCTCGTGTCGGAGACGTTCACCGCCAATCATGTCTTCGAGCCCGGAGAGGCCTGGCAGTTCATCATCCAGGACTACGCGAACAGCGCCGGCGTCCCGCCGTCGTTCGGATCGCTCGACTTCGCCGGCGCCAGCGCCGGCGACGCGACCTCGTCGGGCAGCATCGTCCAGTTCGTCGTCCCCGCCCCCGCGTCCATGGCCCTGCTCGGGCTGGCGGCGTTCCCGCTCGCCCGCCGCCGCTAACCGGCGAAACAGGATTCTGTCTCTCTCTCTCTCTCTCCTCCTTGCCTCTTGCCCGCTCACCCGGCGGGCTTGCGGCATTGCTCAGCCCTCGAGCCTCGCCTTCAGCCGCCCGAGCGCCTCACCCCAGAAGGCTTTCATCCGCTCGCCGTCCGCCGCGTTCGCCAGCTTGTCGTGCTGCACCTGCACCATGCATTTGTCATCGCCCTTCGCGTACAGATTCACGTCCACGTTGGAGGGCTTCTCGTCGTAGCCCTCGAGCCCCGCGCCCGACACGAACGTGATCCGCAGCGACTTCGGCTTCGTCGCCCTGCGCACCTCCAGCTGGATACCCGGCAGCCACTGCCGCCGCGGCTTCGCGTCGGCGAACGCCTCGAACGCCCGCTCCACCGGCGCGGCGATCGTCTTGCTCGCACCAACCTGATACCCCCGCGGCGTCTGGTGCTTCTCGCGCAGGCCCCTCGCCTGCTCATACCCCACCACCACCATCTGCGACCACCACTCCGGGCAGCCGTGCTTCTCGTGCACGTGGATCGCCGCGCCCTTGTGGCCGTTCGCCGCGACGTCGAACCGGTCGAGGATCGCGAACCACTCCTGCTTCGTCCTGCCGGTAGCGCGAACCACCGCCTCATCGCTGATCCCGCCCGCCTTGTCTTCGCTGGGCGGGGCCGCCCGGCGAGCGCTGGCTTTGGCCGACTTCGCGGGCTTCTTCGCCGTCGTCTTCGACGCGGGCTTCGCCTCGGGCGCGCCGGCCTTCTTGCGGGTCTGAGGCTTCGACTTGGTCGTTGCGGGAGCGCGTTTCGCTGGCATGACAGCCAGCCTACCGGAGGCTCACGCTAGACAGCCAGCGCCACGGGCCATAGACTCCTCAACTGTTTTCAGGAATCTTTGAAAGCTGCCGCTCACCGAGCGGCCGGGCAGGACGCGAGCATGAAGGCGATCTACCAGCCGGCCCAGTCGCACCCCCACCTCTCGGGCCTCGACTCCGGGCTCCTCGCCGCCGTGGCTTCCGGCCACGCCCGGCTCGCCCCCGAGCAGGCGCTTGAGATCTTCCACCGCATGCCCACCGCCGAGCTCGGCCGCTGGGCCGACGCCCGCTGCCGCGCGATCCACGGCGACACGCTCCGCACGTACGTGATCGACCGGAACATCAACTACACCAACGTGTGCACCGCCCGCTGCACGTTCTGCGCCTTCCGTCGCGACGCCGAGGACCACGACGCATACACCCTCGGGTACGAGGAGCTGCTCGCCAAGATCGCCGAGCTGGTCGCGATCGGCGGCACCCAGATCCTGATGCAGGGCGGCATGAACCCGCACCTGCCGCTCGACTGGTATCTCGGTCTTCTCGCGGCGATCAAGGAGCGCTTCCCCCGCGTGCACATCCACGCCTTCAGCCCGCCGGAGATGATCGAATTCGTCAACTTCTTCGATCCGCCGGGCGACTCGCTCTTCGACAAGGTCCGCTGGGTGCTGCTCAGGCTCAAGGGCGCGGGCATGGACTCGCTCCCCGGCGGCGGGGGCGAGATCTTTGCCGGGCCGGTCCGGCGCAAGATCGGCCTTGGCAAGTGCGACCAGGAGGCATGGCTGACCACGATGTACGCCGCGCACTCCGTCGGCATGTTCACCAGCGCCAGCATGATGTTCGGCCACATCGAGGGCCACGCCGATCGCATCCATCACATGCGGTGCATCCGCGAGTGGCAGGACAGGGCGTTGGGGTTGAGCGAGACAGCGAGTCAGCGAGACGGCGAGGCAGGGGAAGAGGTCGCCGGACCCTTCGGCCACTACAAGGCCTTTATCTCCTGGCCCTTCCAGCGCGAGAACACGCCGCTCGGACGCGTGAAGGATTGGGGCGCCCAGCCCGACGACCGCGGCGAGTTCCCCGGGGACGTCGTCGCCAACCTCACCGGCGACGGCGACGCGAAGGCCCACCCCGAGTTCGGCCGCCGCCTGCGCATGAGCGGCGCCGTGGACTACCTCCGCACCCAAGCCGTCAGCCGCCTCTTCCTCGACAACATCTACTCCATCGGCGCGAGTTGGGTCACGATGGGGCCGCACGTCGGCCAGACCGGCTTGGCCTTCGGCGCCAACGACATGGGCAGCGTGATGATGGAGGAGAACGTCGTCTCCTCCGCCGGCACCACCTACTGCATGGACGAACCGGTCCTCTGCCGCCTTATCCGCGATGCGGGCTTCGTCCCGGCCCAGCGCAACAACACGTACGACATCCTGCGCATCCACGAAGGCCCGCAGAGCCCCGACCTCGTCGTCGCCGACTGGTCACACCACCGCATGCGCAAGCTCCACGTCCAGCGCAAAGAGCCCGCGACCGAGACCTCCCTCACAATCGGCGCCTCCAACTGACGGACCGTCAGCCCGACCCTTGATGCCTCAATGCCTCGATGCCTCGATGGCTCGATGCCTCGATGCCTTGACGCCTCGATGCCCTGCTGCCTCTCTTCGCGTCAAATCTCCGGCCTCCAACCAGCCTCGCGCCGCAGTAAGCATCGGCTTACATCAACGTTTGCGCGCGATCTGCATGCAATGTCCACGCTTGCGCGCGCAATCGTGTCACTCGACCGATTCCCGCCTCCGTTTGCCCCAAGAGAGGCGAAACTGCGGGCATGCACGACCACGCCACTACCCAAGCCGTGTTCCAGACCCTCCTCGATCCCGCGGCTGATTTCGCCCAGAGCGCCAGTGCTCTCGGCCTCGCCCCAAGCGAATTCCTCGCGATCGCCGACTCACCCGTGATCACCCGCGAGATCGACGCCCTCGAGCAGCTCGCCCTCATCCGCGCCCGTGTCGTGCTCGCGGGCGCCCTCCACACCGCGGCGGCCACCCTCGAGCGAATCGCCGCCGGCGACGACCGCCCCGCCTCCGTCGTGGAGACCTGCCGCAAAGCCGCGGCCCAGATCATCCGGCTCTTCGGCAAGCGGGCCTCGCTCCCGCCCGACGACAACGATCCTCCCCGATCACCTCCCGACGCGCCCGAGCCGCCGCCGCCCCAGCTCGACGACGCGCCCCCACGGGAGCCGTGCAACGCGAACCCCGACACCCCGGCCGCCGGGCGCCGTGCTCTGAGCGAGTCTCTGCGCGAAGGGCACGCGGCCGAGCAACCATCGTCGCCTTCAGGCTGCGAACGGGCTTCACTCCGCGCCTCACGCGAGTGCGCCAGGAATCCCGCTCTCGCGCGTGGCTCGCGCATCCAATTGTTACCCCGATTGCCACGACCGGACGGCGCGCCGCCCGCGGCAACAATCGGTAGCTCATCCCGGCCCGAGATCTCGGCGACCTCACCCCGACCTCACCACCTCCGCCACACCCCTCCGCGGCATCAGCGGCGGCTCCGGACCGTACCCCATGCGCACGATCACCTGCGGGTACCCGCTCCGCTTCACGAGTGACGAAACATGCGGGCGCATGGTCTCCACCTCGACCGGCTGGTTCATGAACGACGCCCAGATCCCGTCGGCGCAGGCGAGCAGGAGCGCGTGCTGGAGCGCCTGGCCGCAGCGCAGCCAGTGCGCCGGATCGTCCTCGGCCGTGCCGAGCACCGCCAGCAGCGGCGAATGCTCGGCGAGGTCGAGATCGCCGGTCGCGACGCCCTTGCCGAGGTCGAGCGCGCGCAGCCCCAGCGAGTGCGCCGCGGTCATGATCTCCCTCACGCCCTGGGCGTAAGCCGGCATGCCGTCGTGGCTGTGGCTGCGGCTGGAATGCACCCAGGCCGCGAGCTCGCGACGGAAGCGCTTGTCGGAGAACTGGAGGCGGTCGGCGCGGGCGATGAGCTCGGCGAGCGCATGGCGCTCCTCGCGCTTGGTAAGCGCGACCATCCAAGCGCCCTCGCGCATCGCGGCGGCGCACAGCCGCTCCAGGATCTGGGGCTCGACCTTGCGGGGCTCGAAGGGCCGCCGATTGGTTCGGCGATTGGGGATCGCCGAGAACAGCAGATTGTCCTCGTGCACCGGCGGCTTCCTCTCGCCGAGCTCGACTGTCGCCAGCAGGTCAGGCTTGGCGCCGTCGGGCACCAGCGTCACGCGCGGCTCGTACCCGAAATGCCTCGCCGCGACGCGCAGGTTGAACACGGCCGCGCCGCAGCTGATCGTCATCTCGCGGTCGTCGTGGTCCACCACGGCCAGGGCCCGCGTGCGGTCGGCGAAGACCTCCAGAACCCCGGCGCGGATCCGGAAGTACCACGGCTGCCTGTTGTACCCCGAGGGCGCGAGCACCGCGTAGCCGACGAGAAAGCGCAGCCGCTCCGCCGCCGGGGCGTCGTGGCCGGGAAAGTGCAGGGCCGAGATGCCCCAAGGCCGGTACGCCTCACCGTTGTTGCTGGCCATCGGTCACCTCCGTGACGCGCCGGCGCTGCTGGCGGGGCGGGGCCTCTCACGGGGCCACGCAAAGAATCGGCCCGAGATCGACAGAATGCCGCTCTCTAGCTACCCCGCACCTCGTCGTACACCGCGCCGATCGCGCGCGGGCGCAGCTGATCGCGCCCAAGACCATCCATGAAGCCCCAGCGCATCGCCGAGACTTCTTCCTTGCTCTTTCCCGCCGCGACCTCCTCCGAGACATGCTCCCACAGCGCGTCCAGATACCGCTTCTGCGCCCCGAGCCCCGTGCGATCCGTCAGCTCGCCGTGCCCGGGCACCACCACCGTGTCGCCGTCGCACAATTCGATGATCCGCGCCACCGACTCGCTCCACCCCCGGCAGGTCGCCCCGCCCGGCGGGTCGAAGAACGGGTGCAGGCCGTGGAAGCACAGGTCCCCCGTGTGCACCACGTTCGCCCGGGGCAGGTGCACGACCACGTCGTTGTCCGTGTGCCCGGCCCCGAAGTGGTGCAGCGTGACCTCGGCCTCGCCGAACGGAAGCTGGTGCGGCCACTCGCTCAGCGACTTGTCGGGCGTGACATCGTCGGCCGTCCACGCCGACGCGGCCTCCGCCGCGGCCTGGGCCTCCGTGAGCACCTCCTCGGCCCCGTGCCGCTCCATCTCCACCTGCTTCGGCCCGCCCCGGGCCATGCCGGCGTACTGCCCGAGTTGGCCGGCGATCCGCTCTGCCGCCTGAGCGTGGGCGATGATCTCGGCTTCGGCGTTCAAGACGGCGTTCCCGCCGGTGTGGTCGGCGTGGTGGTGGGTGTTGACGATCGTCGTGAGCTTGCCGCCCAACGCCGCGGCCTCACGGGCGAGGGCCCGCGCGAAGGCGGGAAACTTGGTGTCGACCAGCAGCACCCCGGAGCCGGAGACGACGGCAAGCGAGTTGCCCCCGAGCGATCCGTCCACCGCCGCGTGCACTCCCGGGCGCAGCTCGTGCCAGGTGAAGAACGTCCCCCGCGGCTCGCGGCCCGGGGCGCGGCGACCGGCCCAGGCACTCGAAACAAGCCCCGCCGCGAGCGCCCCGGCCGAGACCCCCAGGAACGACCGGCGGTCGAGTCCGCGCATTCGACGTCTCCCATCCAGAGCCCGGGTGAAATCCACACGCCCCCCGGGCTACGATCGTGCCGACCCCCTTACCCAGTGTACACGCCAGCCGCCGAAACGCAGCGCGCGGCGGCCAGGAGCCCAGTCGATGAAGGCAAACGATCTCCGTACCGGCCAAGGCGTCCGGATGGACGGAAAGCTCTACGTGGTCGTCAGCTACGAGCACCGCACCCCCGGCAACCTCCGCGCCTTCGTGCAGGCCAAGCTCCGCGACGTGGTGGACGGGAAGCTGCTCGACCGGCGCTTCGCCTCGACCGACGAGCTCGAGGAGGCCTCGCTCGACCGGCGGGAGATGGAGTTCCTCTACACCGACAACACCGGCGCGACGTTCATGGACACGGAGACCTACGACCAGTTCGTCATCCACAAGGACGTGCTGGGCGACTCGATGCAGTACATCGTGCCCAACTCCAAGGTGATCGTGCTCTGCTACGAGGGCAACCCGATCAGCATGGAGCTGCCGGCCTCCGTCGAGCTGACGATCACCGACACGCCGCCGGGCATCAAGGGCGCGACCGCGACCAACCAGCAGAAGGAAGCGACCTGCGAGACCGGGCTCAAGACCAAGGTGCCGGCCTTCATCACCACCGGCGAGAAGATCCGGGTCTCGACCGCGGACGGCTCGTACCAGTCGCGCGCCTGACACCGGCCCGGAGTCCAGCATGAGCGACCGCCCCACCGCTCGCTCGGACCAGCGCCGGCCCGCGCCGTCGCTGGTGCTCATGGGGCTGCGCGGGTGCGGGAAGTCCACGCTGGGCAGGCTCGCCGCGCAGCGCGCCGGCGTGGCGTTCGTGGACCTCGACGGCGTCGTCGCGCAGGCGCTGGGCGGGGGTTCGATCTCGGACATCTGGTCGCGCCTCGGCGAGGCCCGCTTCCGCGAGGCGGAGCGCGAGGCGCTCGCCGCGCTCCGGCTCGGCGGCCCCGACCCGGGCGCCCGAGTGATCGCGCTGGGCGGCGGCACACCGACCGCGCCCGGCGCGGCCGCGATGCTGGCCGATGCCGCGGACGCGGGGGCGATCTCGCTGGTCTATCTCTTCGCCGCGCCGGACCTGCTCCGCTCGCGCCTCGCGCTCGGCGGCGCCGGCGACCGGCCTTCGCTCACGGGGGCGGGCACGCTCGCGGAGATCGAG
>DASRXL010000011.1:0-36914 GCA_035654175.1 Phycisphaerales bacterium | reverse complement strand
AGCTGCTGGGGCACATCCAGGCGATCGAGCGGGAGCGGGGGCGGGAGCGCGGGAGGGAGCAGCGGTGGGGGCCGCGGACGCTGGATATCGACATCCTGCTGTACGCTGACCTGGTGATCGACGAGCCGGGGCTGACGATTCCGCACCCGCGTCTGCACGAGCGGCTGTTCGCGCTGGAGCCCTTGGCGCAGGTGGCGCCGGGGGCGGTGGTGCCGACGGTGGGGAAGAGCGTGTCGGCGCTGCTGGCGGAGCTGCGCGTGGGGGGAGGTGCGGCGTGAGGGCGGTGGCTTTGTGCGTGGTGGCGGTGATGGGCGCGGGGCAGGCTCTCAGAGCAGAGGCTGCGTGGTGGGACGGCGCCGCCGGCGCTCGCGGACTCGGGCCGCCTGCCGCGCGGGGCGCGGGGGAGGATGCACTGGCGGACGAGCCGCCGGTGGCACGGACGAGGCCGGTGGCACCGACGCCGGCGGTGGAATCGACGCCGGCGGTGGCACACACGCAGCCGGATTCAGAGGCCGCGGGGTCGCTGGAGGTCTCGGCGCAGCTCTGGGGGGTGATCGCGCGGTACCGCTTCGGGGCGACCGCCGACCGGGTGCGTGTCACGCTCGCGCAGGCGAGCGGCCGGAGTGACATGCTGTCGCTGGTGGTGCGGTGCGTGCCGGGTGCGGCGGGGCTTGCGCGCCTCGAACTGGGCGGCGTGGTGCTGGCGGCGGCGCGGGGCGCGATCACGGCGGTGCACGAGAACGATCCGACGACGTATGCGCTGCTCGCGGCTTCGAACCCGGACGCGAACCCGGCCGAGATCCTGCGCGAGCTGCTCCCACCGCTCCCGATCCCGCAGCTCAGTCTCGCGTTCGATCCGGGCGACGTGGACTGGTGCCCGCTGGTGCACGGCGTCCGGTGGGAGTCCGCGGCGCGCATCGAGCACGGGGGGGAGCGGGGCGTCCGCCTGACCGGGAGGTCGGAGGCGGGCCCCGCGGCGCTCGAGCTCGTCGCCGGGCGCGTGCGCCGGTTCGAGGCGGTGATCGATGGGGACTCGGGCACGAGCCTCATCGTGGAGTCTGAGCCGGTGGCGCCCGGAGATCCGGCGCTGTGGGCGATCGACACCTCGGGACGCCGACGCGTGGAGCGGCTGGGCGACCTGCGCGCGCTCGGCTCTCAGCTTGGGCCCGGCGCGGCCTGGCCCGGGCTCCGGATCACGAGCTCGGCGCGGGGCGAGACCTCCGACTGGCCGGCGCGGGCCGCGCCGTCGGATGCCGCGGCGTCGCTGGAGCTCCGGGCGGCGTGGCTGGTTCGGGCCGGGGGCGGCCCGGAGTCGGTGCGTCCGCTCGCGGAGAAGGCCATCGGCGCGGTGATCGATCTTCGGCGGGAGATCGTGCGGGGGCGCCTCGCGGGGCGGTTCGACAAGCGCCTCGCGGTGCGGGAGTTCGTGGGGATCGCGCTGATCGAGCAGGAGGGTCGGACCTTCGAGCTGCTCGGGGCGCAGCGCGCGAGCTGGGAGGCGGCGCTCGACGCGGTGTGGCCGGAGGGCCAGGCGCGCCCGGAGATGGTGTGGAGCCCGGCGGAGGCGCGGCCGCTCGACAGGGTCAGCCCGGGCGCTGCGTCGGCGCTGGTGCTGATCGACGGGCGCGGCGTGGTGCTCGCGGCGATCCCGGTCACCGCCTCGACGGCGCCGGCTGAGCTCTCCGCGGCGCTGACGGGGCAGCTTCCGGAGCTCCCGTAGCCCGGCTCAGCTCGCCTCGGCGCGGGGGTGCGCCTCGTCGTAGGCGCGCTGGAGGCGCTGGGTCGTGAGGTGCGTGTACACCTGCGTGGTGCTGAGCGATTGGTGGCCGAGCAGCTCCTGGACGCTGCGCAGGTCGGCCCCGTTGTCGAGCAGGTGCGTGGCGAAGGAGTGGCGGAGGGTGTGGGGGCTGATCGAGGGGTCGAGCCCGGCCTCGCGCAGGTACTTGTCGAGCTTGCGGCGGACGGAGCGCGAGCTGAGGCGCCCGCCGTGCTTGTTGATGAAGAGCGGGGCGGCGCTGCGCCGATCGGCGGCCCAGCAGGCGGCGAAGCGGGGATCGTCCTCGACGGACTCGCTGTAGCGGCGGATCGCGGTGAGGGCGTGCGTGCCGAGGGGCACGAGGCGTTCCTTCTTGCCCTTGCCCCGGATGCGGAGGGCCTCGCCGGCGGCGTCGAGATCGATCACGTTCAGGCCGACGAGCTCGCTGACGCGGATGCCGGTGGAGTAGAGCGTCTCGAGCATGGCGCGGTCGCGCCGGCCGAGGACGTCGGCGTCCCCCGGGGCCGCGAGGAGACGCTCGACCTGCTCGACGGTGATCGCCTTGGGGAGGCGCTTGCTCTGGCGGGGCGTGCGGATGAGGGTCATCGGGTTCGCGCCGGCGAGGCCGCGGCGCTCGGCCCACTTGTAGAAGGAGCGGAGCGTGGCGATCTTGCGGGCCATGGTGGCGGCGGAGTAGTTCTCGTCGGCGAGGTGGGCGAGGAAGGGGCGGATGCGGTCGGCGTCGGCGGCGCAGATCACCTCGGTGATGGTGCGCGGTCCGATGGATCCGACGACGGGGGTTCCGTCGCGCGGGGCGGCGTTGGAGCGCTTGGCGAAGGCGTCGCGCTCGGCCTGCGCATCGATGGTGATGCCGGTGTCGTCGGCGAGGAACTCGACGAACTGGCGGAGGTCCGCCCCGTAGCACCGCGCCGTGTACGGGCTGAAGTGCCGCTCGTCGGTGAGGTACGAGGCGAAGGCGTCGGTGATGGGCAGCGTTGACATCGCGGTCTCCACAGAGCGTCCCGTCCCGCGGGGCGCTCAGTCGTTCGTGGCTTCCTTGTCGAATCCGGCGCCGTCGAGGGCCTCCGTCCAGGCGTCCAGCCGGCGGGCGAGGATCGCCGCGTCGGCGAGGTCGAGCCCGCCGGCGCCGGCGAGCGCCGCCCGGGCGGCGGCGGCGACGAGCGCGCGCTCATCGCCCGCGTCGCACTGGAAGCGCCAGCGGTGCCGTCCGTGCACGAGCGTCACGACTCGCGGTGCATCGGGCTTCGGGCTTTCGGGCTGTCGTGACACTTCGGGGCTCCGGTCCGGCGCCTGGCCGGGCGGAGCCGGGCCTCAGGGCGGGGGTGTGTCGGACACTTCAGCCAGCGCCCCGAGCCGTCGCTGCTCCTTGGCGAGCAGGGCGGACACGAGATGCTGGGTCGCAAACTGCGTGTACAGGTCCATGCTCGCGGTGTATCGCTTCCAGCCGAGGGCCGATCGGGGGTCGTGCCGGCCCTCGGCGTATGCCTTGATCGCCGCGAGGACGGCGTGGTCCTTCGCGTCCAGGTGGGCGGAGGCGACGGCCGCGGGCCGGTCGCGGTCGGCGACGCGAGGGTCGGGCGGTCCGTCGGTCGGGGCGGAGGTGAGGGCGCGGGGGTCGATCGCGTGCTCCTGGCGTCGCGCGCTCATCGCGTGGGTGCGGGCATACAGGGCGAGGCTCAGGCCGATGGTGGGTGGGTCGTAGGGGTCGTACGCGGTGATGGAGCCGACGATCACGCCGTCGACGCCCATCGCGTCGGCGATGCGGTGCACGTCGGCGGGGTCGCGCACGGCGGTGATGTCCAGGGCGTGCATCGCTTGGAGGGTGCGGTTGAGGGGAACAGTTCTGATCCCCTCGACCTCCTCCGCCGCCGCGACGAGCCTGTCGCTGACGGCGAGCGGGTCGAAGATCTCCGTTCCCGATTCGTTCCGGAGCGGGAGCACCGCCCAGAGCACCTCGCCCTGGGAGGCGTCGTAGGGCGCGGTCGGCGCGGGCGGGGGCGTGAGCTCCGGGCGCTTGGGGGCCAGAGCCTCGCACGCGCCCAGGCAGGCGGCGCAGGCGGCGAGCGCAAGAACCGCGCCAAGCCTGCGGCGTCGTATCGCGAGCATGGTCTGTGCACTTGTCATGGCGTCCTGCCGTTCTCGCGGGGATTCCATCTCCGCGTCGCAATCTCCGGGCCTGCCTTCCGGCGGGCCCGGCTTCCCATCAATCGGCGTGCGGACGTTCCCGTCTGCACAGCGCCGTTGAGCATTTGGCACTAGTCGGAGGGGGCGTTGGCCATGGGCGCGGCGGGGGTCAGACCGGCGGCCAGCATCGCCTGTCCGGCGTCGATGGACCAGACGTTGTCGCGCCCGGTTCTTGTCGAGACGAAGTAGATGCGCCCGTCGCCGCCCCACGTGGGCATCAGGTCGGAGCTGGACCCGTTGGTGAGGCTCACCATCGTGGATCCATCGGCGGACATCATCCACAGGTCGCTGTCGGCCACGCCGCCGGCGGTTGCGGACCGGACCGCGTGCGGATCGCTCACCGAGGCGAACACGATGCTGCGTCCGTCCGGCGACCAGGAGGGGTTGATGTAGGCGGTGCTGGGATTGCCGACGAGCTGGCTGGGGCTGCTCACTTTCCCGTCCTTGAGCTCGATGGCCCAGATGCCGAACGCCCGGTCGCCGCGCTCGGCGGAGCGCTGGAAGACGAGCAGCTCGCCGCCGTTGGGGCCGGCGCCGGCCTTGGGGCACCACTCGGGGAAGAGCCCGTAGCCGACGAATTGGGGCGCCGCGCTGTTGGCGACCTCGCTGATCCAGATCTCCCAGCGCCCGGAGGTTTGCCCCAGCTTGGAGTACGCGAGCTTCGATCCGTCCGGCGACCACGTGGGGTGGAGCTCGGCGGAGGACTCCCAGGTGATCTGCACCGGGCGTCCGCCGGTGCGGGGCATGACGAAGATGTTCCAGTCCAGCGTGCGATCGCTGGCGTAGGCGATCCACTGCGCGTCGGGGCTGATGGCGGGCATCACGTCGCGCGCCGCGTCGCTGGTCAATTGCGTGAGGATGGTGCTGCCGGTCGCCTTGAGATAGATGTCGGGGTTGGGGTGGTGCTGCGTGCTCGCGAACACCATGAAGCGCCCATCCGCCGAGACCGCGGGGTCGAAGTCGGCCCCTTCGGAGGCGAAGGTGACCCTGGCCACGTCGACCGAGTCGGGGGAGCCGTTGAGCGGCATCGGGTCGGCGGGGAGGGAGGCCTTCTCGGTCCAGCCCTCCTCGCCGAAGAGGCTGAGCTGCGGGGCGAGGGGGATGCTGGTGGGCTGAGCTTCGGGGAGGTCCGGCGTGGACCGGCTCGGGCCGGCGTACTCGGCACGCTCCGTCCGGCAGGCGCCCAGCGCGAGGCCCGCCGCGGCGCTGAGCCAGAGCACCCTCGCGCCGGGCGCGAGGCTGAATGCGGTGGATGTCTTCATGGGTTCCTCCCCGATCGATGCGTGGCCCGGCGCGCGGGGGGGCCGACCGGGGCCCGGCCGCGTGCCGGGGGAGTTCATCGAGTCGGTGGAGGGGCCGGTTGAGTCCCGTAACCGGGAAGTCGAGAACTTCTGGAGCTGGTACGGGCCTCGGCGTCAGAACATGGTTTCGCGGACCATGATGGCCGGCGAATCCCCCGGTCGCACCCAGCGGGTGCCGCGGGGTGAATCCATGCTCTCGAGGTGGGCGAGGTAGCGCTCGAGCGAGTCGTCGCTGAAGCCGGCGAGATACTCCTCGGGCGCGGTCGTGTTCAGCTCCATGATCCGCTCCATGACCTGCCACCGGCGGAGGCGGGTCGGAGCGTCTTGGGCTTCGGCATCTTGCGGGCGTGCGGGCGCGGGCGGATCGAACAGGGTCGCGGCGTGGGCGGCGGCGGGCTTTCGAGACATGAGCAGCACGGGAGACTCCTGGCGGCGTGGATCGGGCGAGGAGAGGCATCGGAGAGGCGCACGGATCGCCCGCACCGTGTAACAGGGGCGGACGTTGCGCTGCGACGGCTATTGTTGCGCGTGCTGTCGCCGGCGACCCCAAGGCTTCGATGTGACCCTCCCTGGACGGCCCCACCGGTTGGGGGTGGCGGAATCATCGGCAGGCTCAAAGATTTTTCGGACCACGTGCGTGGGGTCTGCCTGGACATGAACCCGCTCCGGGACGAGCCGACGAGCGCTGCCGGGCTCGGGGGGGACATCGTGGTGTCGTGGTCGGGATGGGATCCGGCCGATGAGGTCGGCCTCGCGACCTGGGGGCCGCGTGGGTGGTCGGCGCTCCGGCACTGGTGCGACCGCCAGGCGCCGCTCCTGGCGGGCGGGGGAAGGGAGCTGTGGCTCCGGACGCACGCTGGGCACGTGCTCTCCGACGCGCAGCGATGCCTGACGTTCCTCGGGGGCGCGGGCGGGCAGCCGGTGCGGCTGCTGCTCGATCCGGTGTCGATGCTCGCGCCGTCGATGCTCGCCGACGCGCGCGAGCACCTGGAGCGGATCATGGGCGCGCTCGCCGGCCACGAGGGGGTGCGGGCGATCCTGCTGCCGGAGGAGTGCGGCGGTCCGGGCGCCGAGGGCCCGCTCGGGGCGGCGCTCGACGCGCACTGGCCCGCGTGGAAGCCGGTGGTGCTGGCGGGAGGGTGGGCGCCCGGCGTGCGTCGCGCGCTGACGGGCGGAGCGCCCTGAGCTATGGTTGCAGCACCAGAGGAGGTCCGGATGCCGACGCCGAGCCAGCTTCCCGCCCCGATCGATCACCCGGCGCTGCGGCGCGTGAAAGAGGCGTTCCCGGCGGCGCGCCTGCGCGCGACGCTCTTCCGGGGGGACACGACGCTGATCGTCGAGCCCGCGGACCTGCTCGGGATCATGAAGTTCCTGCGCGACGACCCGGCCTGCGCGTACTGCTTTCTGTCCGACGTGGCTGGGGTCGACTACATGGGGTATCCGCGGGCGATGCCCGGGCGGTTCGCCGTGGTGTACAACCTGATCTCGTTCGAGCGAGACGACCGGCTGTTCGTCAAGACGTTCGTCGATCCTTCGTTGCCGACCGACGGCGTGGAGCCGGACCCGGCGCTCGTCGTGGACTCGGTGACCGAGATCTGGCCGGGGGCGGAGTGGACGGAGCGCGAGGTCTTCGACATGTTCGGGATCCGATTCAGGAATCACCCCGACCTGCGCCGGATCCTGACTTGGGAGGAGTACCCGGCGCACCCGCTGCGGAAGGATTACCCGCTGCGCGGGCGTGGCGAGCGCGAGGCGTACAGGGTGCTCGACCGGACGTCGAGCTGATGAGAGCGCCTACCTGGGGATCGTGATCGTGCCGGGGTCGACGATGTCCACGCGGTCGGTGTTCAGGTCCCACACGACGGCCGAGGCGCTCATGGGCGTTCCCGAGGCGCGATCGAGGACGTTCACGCGCCCGTTGTCCGATGCGAGAGCGCGGGCGATCCCCTCGTCGGGGTCGTACTGCAGGAGGTCGGCGGTCAGCTCGCGGGTGTCGGTGCGCAGATAGACGTTCGTATCGGCGATAGCCGAGCGCAGGCCGCCGAAGGCGGTGTCCTCGCTCTCGCCGGGGGCGAAGGCGACGCGCAGGCGGGCGCACTCGAGGAGCGTCTTGGTCCCGTCCGGCAGGCGGGTGTGCGTCATCTGGACGCCCTCGAGCATCTCGCCCGTGCCCGCGGCCCGGTCGGCGTGCATGGAGCCCCGCCAATCGAAGAGCGCGGCGCCGCGATCGCTGTCCTCTTCCTCCTCGGGGGCGGCGCGGAGGTCGGCCACGAAGAGGCGGCCACGCCCGGGCACGTCGAGCGTCTGCGCGACGTTGTCGGCGAAGATCTCCACGCCGCTCAGGCGGAAGGCCTGCTCGAGCGGGGGTTCCGCGCCCTCGGCGGACGCGGGGCCGTACCGGGCCGACTCGATCGTCGCCAGGGCGTCGCCGAAACCGACGAACGCCTCGCCGGCCGCGTACACGCTGAGGATCCGGCGGTCGCCGGCCTGCTGCTCGGGCGCATCGGCCTGGATCTCCGGCGCGGCGCTCTGCTCCGCGGCCGAGGCGGGGTCGAGCTCGACGCGGAGGGCGTACGCCGCGATGGAATCGCGGGTGAACGGGTCGGGCTCGTGCGTTGCGGCGACGTCGCCGAGACACTCGAGCCGGCCGGCAAGATCGTCGAACGCCATGCCCTCGGACCAGGAGGCCTGGATCGCGGACGCCGTTTCGCCGGCGCCGGCGCGGTGCTCGAAGGAGCCGCGCCCGGTCACCTCGGCGGTGCGGGCGACGCCCTGGAGACGCACCACTTCGCCGGCAATCGCGGTGGCGCCGCGCGCGACGCGGGCCTGATCCCCCTGGTGCTCGACCTCGAGATACTCACGGTCGGCGTCGGCGAAGAGGCGCTCGCCGGTGATCTCGATGTTGTCGGCGTGGCGGCGGAAGGTCACCGCGCCCTCCGCCCAGACGCGCTGGGCTTCGAGCGAGCCCGACTCGTGGCGCCGGAACTGCGCGCGCATGACCTGGGCGTCCACCCGGGCGGTGTCGTCGCGGAAGTACCCTCCGTCGCTCGCGCTTGCTTCCATGGAGGTCGGGGTCGAACCGTCCTCATGGAAGGCGACGTCGAGGACCTGGCAGGCGCCGTCGGCGTCGCGTCCGTCCGAGAGGCGCACGTCATCGCGCGCCTGCAGGCGGCGGAGCAGGGATTGTCCGTCGGTCTGGTCGTCGAAGTACGCGTGCAGCACGTTCGCTTCGATCCACGACTCGCCGTCGGTGGCGCGGGCGTTGCCGACCAGCTCCACCTCGGCCAACTCGCCGGTGATGCGCCCGTCGACGAGCTTGAAGCGGAGGCGGGCGCTCTCGCCGCAATCGGCGCGGCTGATGCCGTCGGCGCCGATGGCGGTGTAGGGGCCGGGCACGTACGCCTCTCCGGTGGCGAGGCTCAGCTCGATGCGGCTCATCCTGGTCTCGCCCATGTCGGCGGACTTGAGGGAGACGTTCTGCTGGGCCGGGCCGCCGAGGACCAGGTCGCGGGTGGTCATCGCGTATTCCAGGAGCGCCGCCTGGCCGCTCGCGTCGCCGGCGACCGCGTCGGCGAAGCGCACGACGCCGCTCTCGGTCGCGGTGAACCGCGCGAGGACGTGGTTGTCGGCGAGCTCGGGGGGCTCCTCCCGGATGGGCACGGCTTCGAGCACGTCGGTCCAGGTGAGCGTCACGTTGTCGCTCGGCGACGGCGCGGGAGCGGGCTCGGCCTCCGCACCCGGGCTCGCCGGGGCCTCCGACTCGGGAGGCTGGGGCGGGCCGCCGCCCTCTGTCGCGGCCGGGGTGCTCGGTTCGGCGTCGGCGGGGGCGGCTTCTCCGGGCGCGGCCGTTTCCGCCACCTCCACGCTCGCGATCGCGCCGGGCGGGAGCTTGTTGTCGATGACGCGCGCGAACAGGTCGAGCCGGTCGCTGTCGATCGTCTGCCCCGCCCGCTCGAGATGCACGTCGCCGCGCAGGGCGGCCTGGTAGAACGTGACGACCGGCTCGCGGGGCGGCTCGGCGATCGGGGCGTCCGGGGCGCGGGCGTCGGCGCCGTGCGCTGGCCGGGCGGCGCTCTCCTGGGCGCGGGGCTCGCGCGCCGCGGCGGCTTCGCTCCCGTCATCGGGAGCGCCTGCGCCGCCGAGGTACACGAGCGTCCCCCCCTTGCGGACGGTGAAGCGCTCCAGCCTCTCGAGGGTCTGGTTGATGAGGAGCTTGGCGTCGGACGCTCGGAACTCGAACTGGTCCGAGGTGAGCACGAAGGGCGCGTTGGTCGAGGCCTCGCCGAGCGTGGAGTCGAAGCTGAGCGTGCTGCCGCTCCAGGTGAGGGAGGGCTCAGCTCTTCCCGCCGCGGCTTCGGCCGCGCTGACCCCCGCGTCGAAGAGCTTCACGAGCACGTTGCCCGAGAGCGTGCCGGCCTCGGGCGCCTTGGAGCGATCGGGCATGACGATGATGCCGCCGTCGGCGGTGACGCGCACGAAGCGTCCGTCGTCGAGGTACATGGTGGCGCGCGGGCTGCCGACTCGGTACCGCTGCGCCTGGAGGGGTTCGATGGTCTCGGATTCGAGCTCCGCGGCGAGGCGGGTGCGGTCGTCGCGGTCCATCATCTGGATGTGCAGACCCTTCGCGCCGCCGGCGCCGCCGCCGACGTCGATGGTGCGTCCGCTGATGAACGCCTCGTCGTCCACCCCGTCGGCGTCCGCGCCGCCGCCGGGCGCGGTCAGGGCCCGCACGGCGATGAAGCCGATGGCCGCGAGGCACACGAGCGCGACGACCAGGGCAATATAGAATCCGAGCGGGCGTGGCTTGGGCGCATCATGTGCCATGGTCGGTATCGTACAGGCGCAGCGCGCGGCCGAGCATGTCCTTGGCTTGGAGGAGGTGCTCGACCGCGTCGCGGACCGCGCCGCGACCGCCGGGCGCCCCGGCCCGGTAGGCCGCGACGGCGGCGACATCCGCGTGCGCGTCGGCGGGGCACATCGGGTAGCCGCAGATCCGCATCGGCGCCAGGTCGGGCCAGTCGTCGCCCATGAAGGCGGTCTGTGAGAGCGGGATGCCGACCTCCGCGGCGACGGCGCGCAGGTCGGCGGCCTTGTCCACCGACCCTTGGCGGACGACGCGGACGCCGAGCTCGTCGGCCCTCCGCTCGGCGGCCCCGCCGCCTCGCCCGGTGATGATCGCGCAGGCGAAGCCGAGCCGCTGCCACAGCTTGATCGCGAGGCCGTCGCGCACGTAGAACGCCTTGATCTCGCGCCCGGCGTCGTCGTAGACGATGGCGCCGTCGGTCATCACGCCGTCCATGTCGAGGACGAGCAGGCGGATGTCGGAGGCGGGGCTCACGAGTCGTCCTTGACGAGGCGGAGGGCGACGAGGTCCTGCACGTCGAGCAGCCCGACGGGGCGCCCGGCATGATCGACGATGGGCAATTCGTCGAGCCGGCGCTCGCGCATCAGGCGGACGGCGTCGCGCACGAGCGCATCCGCGCCGAGCACCGTGGGGGTGCGGGTCATAACCTCGGCAATGGGGCGCTGGAGCCAGTCGCCGGGGCCGGCGATCGCGATGCGCCGCCTGACGTCGGCATCGGTGAAGATGCCGCTGAGCCGGCCGGAGGCGTCGACGAGGAGTGTGGCCCCGACGCGCCGGCCGTCGCCCCCTCCGACGCGCAGGGCCTCGATGACGGGGGTGGTCTCCGGGACGGCGGGGGTGTGCGCGCCGATGCGGACGCGCATGACGTCCACGACGGGGCGCAGCAGGCCGCCCAGCGTGCCGCCGGGGTGCCGGCGGGCGAAGTCGGCGTCGTCGAAGTTCCGCCTCCGCGCCGCGGCGAGGGCGAGCGCGTCGCCGAGCGCGACAGTGGCGGTCGTGGACGCGGTGGGGGCCGCCTGGCCGTCGCCGGCCTCGGCGAAGTCGCCCAGGAGCAGCGCGACGGTGGCGAGCCGCTCGAGGCTGGAGCGGGCGCGCCCGGGGCGGCTCGTACCCCCGGTGATGCTGATGATCGGCAGCCCGTCCTGGCGCACGATCGCCGCGAGGTTGACGACCTCGTCGGTCTCGCCGGATCGGCTCAGGCAGATGACGGTGTCGCTCGGCCGGAAGCGGCCGAGGTCTCCGTGGGCGGCCTCGGCGGGGTGCACGGCGTGGGCGGCGATCCCGAGCGAGGAGAGCGTGGCGGCGATCTTCGCCCCGATCAGGCCGCTCTTGCCCATCCCGGTCACGAGCACGGATCCGCCGGCCTCGGCGCACGCCTCGAGGAGCGATACGGCTTCGCCGAATTGTTCGTCCAGATTCGCCGCCACCGCCGCGATCGCGTCGGCCTCGTGGCGCAGCACGGCGCGGGCGAACGCGAGCTCATCCGAGCCCTGCGCCCGGGTCGCGCCGGCGGGCGAGGGGTGGGGGGTTGTGGGGGCGGCGCGCGGCGGGTCGCTCCTGCGGATCGGCATCCCCGAAGGGTACACTCCGCCGGGTGAGCGGTCGAAGCGGCGTCGCCCGTGCGTCGCGGCGGGCCCATGGAGGCGGTCTTGGCTGAGAAGGACTACACGGTCAGGCTGGACGCCTTCGAGGGCCCGCTGGACCTGCTTTATTACCTGGTCCGCAAGGCGGAGGTCGAGATCACCGACATCCCGGTCGCCCGGATCGCCGACCAGTACATGGAGTATCTCGGCGGCATCGAGCGGGTGGACATCGACAAGGCCGGGGAGTTTCTCCTGATGGCCGCCACTCTGACCGAGATCAAATCGCGGGTGCTGGGGGCGGCTTCGCTGGCGGGGGGCGAGAGCGAGGCGAGGCCGGAGAGCGAGGGGGACGAGGCGGACCCTCTGGCGGACCTGGTGAAGCAACTGCTCGAGTACAAGCGCTTCCGCGACGCGGCGGACGCGCTGGAGCACCGCTTCGACGAGTGGAGCCGGCGGTTCCCGGCGGGGCGGTCGGGGATGGATACCGAGGAGCTGCGCGCGGTGCTCGCCGAGGGGCGCGAGCTGGACATCGAGGATCTGTCGATCGTGGATCTTGTCGAGGCGTTCGGGCGGATCTGCGAGACGATCAACTTCGACCGGCTCGGCGAGCACGAGGTGGTGGCGGACGACACGCCGATCGAGCTGCACGCGGAGGACATGCTGGACCGGCTGCGGCGCGAGGCCGAGGGCGGGCGCGAGGCGATGACGCTGCGGTCGATATTCGAGGGGCGGACGCGGGGGGAGATGCTGGGTTTGTTCTTGGCGCTCTTGGAGCTGGTGAGGAAGAGGGCGGTGCGGGTGAGGCAGGAAGCAATCGGCGGCGAGATCGTGGTGATGCTGCGGGCCGAGGGCGCCTCGGATATCGCGGACGGGGACGCGGAGCGTGCGGAGACCAATCCCGCTCCGTAGGCGTGATGCGTGTCGCGGCTCATGCGTGCGCTGCTGGCGCCGGTTGGCTCCGGGAGGGATCTGTGGCGGCGGAGCGGGCGGGGTCCGCGCGGCCCTCGGGGTGACGATATTGAGAGCCCTGCCAGTTGGCCTCCAAATCGGGGCCTGTGCGAGCGTCCTGAGAAGCTTCTGGGGTGCGATCGCCCGTCGGGCAACCCCCATGGACGTCCCGGGGAGAGCCTTGCCTCGGGCGCAGCCGTTCTGTAGGCTAGGGGACCGTTTGGGAATACGTCATGCGACGAGACAAGCTCAGCGTCCTGGTCAGCGTACTCATCCTGCCCACGGCTTCGGCCCAGTGGACCGAGACTTCCAAGCTCCTCCCCGCGGACGTACGGGAGGCTGACGAGTTCGGCGCGTCCCTGTCGCTCGAAGGCGCCTTGCTCGTCATTGGGGCGCCGCACGACAACACCAGCCCGGGCGACAACACGGGCACCGTGCGTGTCTTTGAGCGGCTCGGGGGGGCGTGGTCCCAGATCGCGATTCTCACGGCCTCCGACGCGGAGCGGCACGCATATCTCGGCGGCTCGGTCTCGATGTCGGGGGGATCGATCCTCGCGGGCGCGGAGGGCGACGCGCAGCTCGGGGTTGACGCGGGCGCCGCCTACATATTTGAGCGAGTCGACGGGGCATGGTCGCAGGTAACCAAGCTGACCGCGCCCGACGGGGCCGAGGGCGATCGCTTCGGGACGTCCGTCGCTCTCGATGGTGACATCGCCGTCGTCGGCGCCGAGGCCGACGACGACTTGGGCGATGAGTCCGGCTCGGCGCATGTGTTCGTGCGGAGCGGCGGCGTTTGGTCGTACGCCGCCAAGCTCACCGCGCCGGCGGGCGCGTCCCTGGACCGGTTCGGGCATGCGGTCGCGGCCAGCGGCGGAACGATCGTCGTGTCGACCCCGTGGGTGGATCATCTCACGGGCGCGGCGTACGTCTTCGAGAACCAGGCCGGCCAGTGGACGCACGCGGCGACGCTTGTCCCGTCGGTTCATGCTTTCGGAGACCGCTTCGGCTTCGACGTGGCGATCGAGGGCGACCGCATGGCCATCGGCGCCATCGGGGCCCGCTATCACCACGGGTCCGAGTCGGGCGCCGCCTACATCTTCGAGCGCGTCGGCGGCGTCTGGCTCGAGGCCGGGCGCGTGGTCGGGTCGGGTCCGGGCGGAGATTCGTTCGGCGTCGCGGTCGCTCTGCGCGGCCCGCTGCTGGTCGTCGGCGCGCCCATGACGGATTATCTCGGCGCCGCGTCGGGCTCCGCGGAAGTCTTCGCGCTCATCGACGACGAGTGGACGCACGCCGGGCTGCTCACGGCCCACGACGGCGCCGAGCACGACGAATTCGGCGGGGCCGTCGCGGCTGGGGAGGGCGTGGCCATGGTCGGCGTTCGGTACGACGATGACCACGGCAATCGCTCCGGCTCCGCCTACGTATTCGAGTCCATCGAACTCTGCTCGGCCGATTTCAATGGCGACGGTCGCGCGGACACGCGGGACGTCGTGGCGTTCCTCTCCGCGTGGGTTGCGCAGGACCCCTCGGCGGACTTCGACGGCAACGGGCGCATCACCACGCGCGACGTGACCGAGTTCCTCAACGCGTGGGTTCTCGGCTGCTGAGCGTCCGCGCGAGCGGTCGGACCTGACGCGAACTAACCCGCGCACGCGGGCCGGAGCATCGCGCCGCGGCGTCGTGGCGACCGGCTTGCGTTCTCGCGCTAGCGCAGCGTGCCGAGGAAATCCTCGAACCGGTCCATGCCCATGTGGATCTGCTCCTCGGAGCAGGCGAAGGAGATGCGGACGCAGTTCTTGCCGCAGCCGCCGAAGTCCTCGCCGGGCACAAGGGCGATGTGGACTTCCTCGAGCAGCGCCTCGCACATCTGGGTCGGCGAGTTGATGGGGCGGCCGGCCGGCGAGCGCTTGCCGAAGTAGCGGGACACATCCGGGAAGGCGTAGAACGCGCCGGTCGGCTTCGCGCAGACGAGGCTGGGGATCGCGGCGAGGCGGGCGGAGATCACCTCGGCGCGGCGGGCGAACGCCTGGCACATGCGTGAGGCGTCCGCTTCGCAGTCGGCGAGGGCCTTGCGGATGGCGGGGTAGACGAAGGAGACGATGTTGGTCGTCATCTGGCCCTGGAGCGTGCCCATCGCATTGATGAGCTCGCGTCCGAAGTCGCCGGGCATCGCGGCGTAGCCGACGCGCCATCCGGTCATCGAATAGGCCTTGCTCAGGCCGTTGAGCGTGAGGACGCGGTCGGCGATCGCGGGGATCGAGCCGAGGGAGAAGTGCTCGATGCCGCCGTAGACGATCTTCTCGTAGATCTCGTCGCTGAGAACGATCAGGTCGGGCGCGACGCCCGCCACCGCCTCCTCGATGACGGCCGCGAGGGCCCGGAGCTCGTCGGGCGTGTACATCGTGCCGCAGGGGTTGCTCGGGCTATTCATGATGAGGAGGCGCGAGCGCGGGGTGATCGCCGCGCGGAGCTGGGCGGGCGAGATCTTGAAATCGTCCTCTGGCCCGGTGGGGAGCTCGACGACCTTGCCGCCGGCCATCTCGGCGATGGGGGCGTAGCTCACCCAGGCCGGGACCGGCAGCAGCACCTCCCAGGGCTCCTCGCCGGCCTCGGGCGGGTCGAGGAGGCAGTGGCAGGCGACATAGAGGGAGTGCTTGCCGCCCGCGGAGATCGCCACGTGGTCGGGCGTGAGCCCGGCGATGGCGTTGTCCCGTTCCAGCTTGGCCGCGACGGCGCCCCGCGTCTCCGGGTCGCCGAGGGTCGGCATGTATTTGGTTTGGCCGGCCAGCAGGGCGTCGATCGCGGCCTGCTTGATGGGGACCGGCGTGTCGAAATCGGGCTCGCCCAGCGAGAAGCTCAGGACGTCGATCCCGGCCCGTTTCATGGCCTTGGCGCGGTTGCCGAACGCCACCGTGACCGAGGGTTGCATGCCCGCGACGCGGCGGGCGACGGAGAGACGCTGGCTTGTGCTGCTGGGCATGGTGCCAAGAATATGCGCCGGCTCGGCCCTCCGGGCCCCCGGACCGGGTCGCCCCGGGGTTGATTTCGGCCCGGCGACCGGCCGTTGATCGGTTCGGGGCCCTGGGCTAGTATCTGGGCCTCATTCGGAGGTCCGGCGGCCGCAGGGACCCGCTCAACCTCCCGGCAGTTGTCGTTCCCGAAGCAGACCCCGCCCGACCCAAGAGGACTCTCGATGGCGATCGCCCCAGAAGCTCGCGCGACGACGGTTTCCGAGTACAGCCGGCACGAGAAGGACACCGGCTCTCCCGAGGTGCAGATCGCGCTGCTGACCGCGCGGATCAAGGAGGTCTCGACCCACCTCCGCGTGCACAGCAAGGACTTCCACTCGCGGCGCGGGCTGCTGTCGATGGTGGGGAAGCGCAACCGTCTGCTGCGGTACCTTTCCCAGACCAGCCCCGAGGCGTACCGCGAGACCATCGGCAGGCTCGGCCTGCGCAAGTGATCCGACCGACGTCCCGCCGGCCGAAAGGTCGGCGGGTTTCGTTTCCAGCACGGTTCGTGGCGGCCGGTCACGCACTCAGCGGCAGTGGGCACGGCGCAGCGGCGTTCTCGACGGGCCCTTGCGTCCTGCCTTCTGCCTCTCGGGCGGCGTGACGGCCGCGAATGCGGCAGCCCGCGATCCGGATCGGGTCCGGCTGCGAGCGGTCGCACAGCAGAGGCAGAATATCTATGACAACACAGCCCCTTGGTTCCATCCGCGTCGAGCGCGAGATCGGCGGCCGCACGCTCATCCTCGAGACCGGCAAGGTCGCCCGCCAGGCGGGCGCGGCGGTGCTCGCGACCTACGGCGGGAGCACGGTGCTCGCGACGGTGGTGCGCGACAAGCCGCGCGAGGGCATCGATTTCTTCCCGCTCACCGTGGATTACCGCGAGAAGCTCTCGGCGGCGGGCAAGTTCCCGGGCGGGTTCCGCAAGCGCGAGGGTGCGCCGAACGAGAAAGAGATCCTCACGATGCGGATGATCGACCGCCCGATCCGCCCGCTCTTCCCGGACGGCTTCATCGATGAGATCCAGATCCAGGTGTTCGTGATGAGCCACGACGGCGAGAACGACACCGACGTGCTCGCTGGGACCGCCGCGTCGGCGGCGCTGGCGCTCAGCGACGCGCCGTTCGAGGGGCCGACGGCCACGGTGCGCGTCGGGCGGCTGCACACCGACCAGGGGCCGCAGTTCACGATCAACCCCACGGTGTCGCAGCTGGACTTCTCCGACCTGGACCTCGTGCTCGCCGGCCACGCCGACGGCATCAACATGATCGAGGTCGGGGCGGCGGAGGTGCCGGAGGCGGAGGTGCTCGGGGCGATCCGGTTCGGCTACGAGCACATCAAGGACACGCTCAGCGCGATCAACGAGCTGGCCTCCAAGGCGGGGCGGGAGAAGCGGCCGGGCGAGCTCGTGCTGCCGGACCCGGCGGTCTCGGCGCGGGTGAAGGAGCTCGCGGGCGCGGCGCTCACGGCGGCGCGGCAGCTCCCGGGCAAGCAGGAGCGCAACGAGCGCGTGGACGCGATCCGCAGCGCGATGCTCGACGAGCACTTCCCGCTCAGGGCCGGCGGCTCGTACGCCGAGTACGCCCTCTCGGTGAAGGCGCGCAACGACGCCAAGGAGGCGTTCCGCACCCTCGAGAAGAAGATCACCCGCAAGCTGATCGTCGAGAAGCAGGTCCGCGCCGACGGGCGCCGTCCGAAGGAGATCAGGCCGATCGAGGCGCACGTGGGCGTCTTCGCCCGGACCCACGGCTCGGCCTTCTTCCAGCGCGGCGAGACGCAGAGCCTCGTCACGTGCACGCTGGGCACCGCCAAGGACGAGCAGATCGTCGACGGCCTGCTCCCGGAATACTCCAAGAAGTTCACGCTGCACTACAACTTCCCCCCCTTCTGCACCGGCGAGGCCAAGCGCATCACCGGCCCCGGCCGGCGCGAGATCGGCCACGGAGCGCTCGCCGAGCGCTCGCTCCTGGCGATCCTCCCGAGCCCGGAGGACTTCCCCTACACGATCCGCGTGGTCAGCGACATCACCGAGTCGAACGGGTCGTCGTCGATGGCGTCGGTCTGCGGCGGGTGCCTCGCGCTGATGGACGCGGGCGTGCCGATCAACGCGACCTGCGCCGGCATCTCCGTCGGCCGCTTCACCGATGAGAACGACCGGAACGAGCTGTTCGTCACCGACATCATCGGCGAGGAAGACTTCTTCGGCGACATGGACTTCAAGGTCTCCGGCACGCGCGAGGGCATCACCGGGATCCAGCTCGACCTCAAGGCCCGCGGCCTCTCGATCGAGCAGATCGCCCGCACGTTCGAGCAGGCGCGCGAGGGACGCCTCCAGATCATCGAGATCATGGAGGCGTGCATCCCGGCGCCGCGGGCGGACATCTCCCCGCTGGCCCCCAAGATGGTCACGCTGCAGATCGCGGTGGACAAGATCGGCAAGCTGATCGGCCCGGGAGGCAAGATGATCCGTGCGCTGCAGGACAAGCACGGCGTGAACATCGACGTCGAGGACGACGGGACGGTGATGATTTCCGGCACCAACGGGCCTTCGGTGGAGGCGGCGCACGCGGAGGTCAGCGCGCTCTGCGAGGAGATCAAGGTCGGCACGATCTACGAGGGCAAGGTCGTCTCGACGAAGGACTTCGGCGCCTTCATCGAGCTGGCGCCCGGCACCGACGGCATGTGCCACATCTCCGAGCTGGCCGAGGGCTACGTAAAGAACGTCGAGGACGTGGTCAAGATCGGCGACATCGTCCGGGTGAAGGTGATCCTGGTGGACGACCAGGGGCGCATCAAGCTCAGCCGCAAGCAGGCCATGCCCAAGCCGCCGCGGGAGACGGAGAAGGTCGAGGCCTAAGGCCGAACATAGACCGTTCGCGTGCACGGCCCCGGTCGCTGGACCGGGGCCGTGTTCTTTCCGGACGGGGATTGACCGGCGGGGCTTATCTGGTAATCTGGGGCGTCCCGCGGGCGCGCTGCTCGGGGCGCGGCGATCGGGCGGGCGCGTTTGATTCCGCGCGCCGGCGGCATCGGGCCGGCGCGGTACGTTTGCGCACGCGGCAGCGGCCGGGCCCCTCAAGCCTCGCCTCTCGGACTGCCGCCGAGCCGGGGGTGTTCGATGAGTTCCAGCTCCGAAGGCCGATTGGAAGGCGTCGAGGGTGTGGTGAAATGGTTCGACCCACGCAAGGGCTTCGGCTTCATTGTGGGGCCGGCGGGCCAGGACATTTTCGTGCACTACTCGTGCATCGAGGGTGACGGCTTCCGGGTGCTCAAGGACGGGGCCGCCGTGATCTACGACGCGGAGCAGTCCGACAAGGGCTGGAAGGCGCTGCGGGTGCGCCGGCCGGATCCGAGCGTGGTCGTTCCCCGGCGGCAGCACGCCCGGACGCCTCGCCGGTAAGCGCCCCGTCGCGAGAGCACACTACAGTCGTGCCGATTGCACGCCGCTCCTCCCGTCATCCCCGCGGGGCTGATGCCGGTCGTACCGCCCGGCCCGGTTCCGACGCCGGCGCTCGCGCCCGCGCTTGTCGGATTCGGCGCCGGGCTGCTGCTGGCGAGCTTCGCGGCGATGTTGCTGGTGCGGAGGCATATCCGGCGCACACTCGCCGCGGACGCCCGCGCCCGTCGCGCCGAGCGCCTCGCGGAGCTCGGCTCGATGACTCGGGGCCTGGCTCACGAGATCAAGAACCCGCTGTCCACGATCGGGCTGAACGTGCAGCTGCTCACGGAATCGGTGCGTGATTCGGCGCTGCCCGAGGAGGACCGTGCGCCGCTGCTCCGGCGCCTCAGCGCGCTGGGGCGCGAGGCCGAGCGGCTGCGCGGGATCCTGACGGACTTCCTGGAGTATGCGGGCGAGCTGCGCCTCGAGACGCGCCAGGGCGATCTCAACGCGACCATCGACGAGCTGATCGACTTCTTCATGCCCCAGGCGCAGCAGCAGGGCGTCCAGCTGCGGAGCGAGCTCGCGGCGGGGGGCGTTCGCGCGTGCTTCGACGGGCCGCACGTGAAGCAGGCGGTCCTGAACCTGATGCTGAACGCCGTGCAGGCCATGGGCAGGCACCAGGGGCCGCGCGAGCTGATCCTGCGCACCGGCGCCGCGATGGACGAGGAGCGCAGGCCGACGGCGGTGCTCCACGTCATCGACACCGGGCCGGGCATCCCGCAAGCGGCCCTGGGGAGGATCTTCGACCCCTATTTCACGACGAAGTCGGGGGGCACCGGCCTGGGCCTGCCGGCGGCGAGGCGCATCATCGAGGCCCACGGGGGGCGGATCGACGTGCACACCGAGCCGGGGCGCGGCACGGACTTCATCGTCACGCTGCCGACGCAACCGCCCCCGCCGGAGCGGTGCGGGGCGCCGCCGGCGCGCGAGCCCGACGCCCGCGCCTAGCTGCGCTCGAAGGCGCGGGCGATGCGGAGCGCGGCCTCGGCGAGCTCAGCGCGGGTGTTGAGGAGGTCGGGGCAGACGCGCACGTATCCCGGCCGGCCCGCCGCGCCGCGCGCGGGAGCGGGGGGCGCCGCGGCGCCGGGCATCTTCGGGGGCGCGAGCGCCGGGCGGGCGTCCACGTTCACGCCCTCCTCGAGGACGCGCGCGCAGAGGCCCTGGAAGTCGTCCGTGGGAATGAGGAGAAACGCCCCGTGGGGCTCGATGTCGAGCACCGGCACGCCGCGAGAGGCGAGCTCGTCTTCGAGGAACGCCTGCTGCTCCAGGTTGTACGGGCGCAGTCGCTCGACGCCGATGGAGGTCGTGAGCTCGAGCCCCGCGAGGGCCTGGTAGCTGGTGAGGACGGCGGGCGTGGCCTCGAGCCAGGCGTCGCCTCCGGGCGCGAGCTCGGGGGATTCCGGCCGGCGGAAGTCGAAGACCGCGCGCTTGGCGAACCAGCCGGTGTCCAGCGTGAAGATCGCGGGCTCGCCCTCGTCGCGCAGGTGGCGGGGGTGGACGGCGAGCCAGGCGGCGCCGGGGCCGCCGCGCGTGTACTTGTAGTTGCCGCCGACGGCGAAGTCCGGGCCGAGCCGGTCGAAATCCAGCGGGATGGCGCCCGCGCCGTGGTAGGCGTCGAGCAGGACCATCGCGCCGTGCTCGTGGGCGGTGCGCACGATCTCGTCGAGCCCTTCGAGCACCTGCCCGGTCACGAAATACACGACGCTGACCACCACAAGGTCGGCGCCCTCCCGGACGGCGTCGCACACCGCGCGGGCGCTGAAGAGGCCTCGCGCGTCCGGGTCGACCCACCGGACCTGCGCCCGGCCCCTGCGCGCGTAGGTCTTGAGGATGTGGTCCACCGAATCGAACTCACCCCGCGTGGTCACAACGCGGGGCCGGTCCTGCGCGAGAGCGTTGAGCACCGCGCGCACGCCCTGCCCGGCGGAGACCCGCGGCACGATCGCGTCAGGGCGTGCGCAGCCGATGAGCCGCGCCTGCAGGGCGCGGAATCGGCGCATCGCGTCCATCCACGCCGGCCAGGCGTGGTCCATGCGCGCGTACCACAGGTCCATCGCCTCGCGCACGTCCTCCGCGGCGAGGTCGAGCGGACGGCCGAGGGAGTGGTTCGCGAGATAGATCTCGTCGCGCGCGAGCACGCGCTTGAACAGCGGGTGGATGTGGCGGCGGACGGCCTCCTCGGTCAGCGGGCCTGCGCCCAGCCCCGCCGCCGCGTCGGCGATCGCCGGCCGGATGAGCGGCGCGGCCGACTCCCGCGTCACGGGCGTGCTCCCAGCTCCGCCGGGCCGCGCAGCTCTGTGCGCACCTGCCAGAGCTCGGGGAAGAACTCCAGGTCGATCGCGCGCCGGAGATAGGGCACGCCGGGGGTGCCCCCCGTCCCGGTCTTGAAGCCGATCACGCGCTCGACGACCTTCATATGGCGGAAGCGGAAGAGCCCGTACTGCTCGTCGATATCGACCAGCTTCTCGCACATCTCGTACGCGTCCCACCGCTCGTGCGGGTGCTCGTAGATGTCGCGGAACACCGCGACCACCCCGGGGTGCGGGTCGCGCGCCGTCCCAAAGTCTCGATCGAGCACCTCGCGCGGCACGGGTAGGCCCCGCCGGGCGAGGTGGGCCAGGAACTCGTCGTAGAGGCTGGGCGACTCGAGCGCGACGCGCAGCTCGTCGTGGATCGCCGGCATGTGCTTGAAGATGGCGAGCATCCGCCGGTCCTTGTTGCCCAGCAGAAACTCGATCATCCGGTACTGGTGCGACTGCAGCCCGCTCGCCGGCCCGAGCACGTGGCGGAACTCCACGTATTCGCTGGGCGTGAGCGTCGCCAGCACGTCCCACTGTCGCAGGAGCTGCGCCTGGATGTGCTTCACCCGGGCGAGGATCTTGAAGCTCGGCTCGAGCTCGTCCTGGCGGACGAGCCGCATGGCGGCGCGGAGCTCGTGGATCGCGAGCTTGAACCAGAGCTCGTTGGTCTGGTGCTGGATGATAAAGAGCAGCTCGTCGTGGTGGGGGGGATCGGAGAGCGGCCGCTGCGCGCCCAGCAGCGTGTCGAGGTGCAGATAACGGGCGTAGTCGAGCCGTTCGGCGAGGTCGGTGTGGTATGGCTCTTGGGGCTGGGGCATCTGGGGCGCTCCTGGCGGGACGGACTCCGGCCAGACAATACTCCCCAGGAGCCGGGCGGGCGGACGGGCGCTATCGGCTGTCCGCCAGGTCGCCGGAATCACCGAGCGGCATCAGCGTCAGCGATTCCGCCCACGCGCCTGCGCCGGGACCGATCGCGATCACCGAGCCGTCGCCGGACTCGGACGGGTGGAGAATGCTCCTGGCGGCGTAGTAGTCGGAGCGGGATGAACCGCTGGAGCAGCCCGCGACTCCGAGGCCGAGGCCCGCGAGAAGCAACCCCCTTCCCGCCAGTCGTGTGATCCTGCTGGTCGCCATGCGGCGGTTCCTTGTGCCCCGATGGTTGCGGTGCACCCTGCGTACCTACAGCCTGCGATACGCTCGTACGTCCGAACGCCTCGCCGCCGATATCCGCGTTCGTCCGCGCCCGGCGCGGTCGGTCTGTGCGGACCGAGCCGGTCCTGTCGGGCCGCGGACGGCCGTTATGGGAGGTGCGGAGCGTGACGCGCCCGACCCTGCTCCGCGTCCATTCCTACCATCTCATCCCCGGCGGCGGGCGCCGCCGCCCCAGCCTCCGGCCCGAGAGAATTGCCCAATGCGAATCTCCTTCAGCACCGTTGCTTGCCCCGATTGGACGCTCGAGCGGGTCATGAGTTTCGCCGACGAGGCGGAATACGACGGGGTGGAGCTGCGGACGTTCGGCTGGGGCAGCACGGGCCTTACCTGCGACCCGGCCTTGACGGAGGGGGCCAAGGTGAGGCGGCTGGCGCTCGAGTCGGGCACCCACGTGATGTGCCTCGGCACGTCGCTGAAGTTCGACGACGCGATCCGCCCGCCCGTGGTGGGGCGAGTACTCGGCATGGAAGAGCGTTCGCTCGATGCGGGCAAGCGGTTTCTCCAGCTGGCCGATGAACTCGAGTGCCCGTGCATCCGCGTGTTCGGGTTCGAAGCGCCGGCGGGAGAGAAGCGGACGACCACCAACGAGCGCGTGGTCCGCCGGCTGGGGCTGCTGCTCGACTCCGCACGGGCCCGGCGCGTGCGCATCGTTCTCGAGAACGGCGGAACATTCAGCCGCGCGGAAGACCTGGCGGAGATCCTCGGGGCCTGCGCGCACCCGTGGCTCGGCGCCGCGTACAACGTGGCCGTCGGCGCGAGGGCGGGCGAAGAGCCGGAGCGGGCCATCGACCTGCTCGGCGACCGGCTCTGGACCGTGAAGCTCAAGGATTTGCGCGGCCCCAAGCCGGTCGAGATCGGCCGTGGGGAGGTGCCTCTGCGCCGCGCGGTCGAGCACCTGGCGAGCGGCGGCTACGGGGGGTGGATCGTGGTCGAGTGGATGAAGTACTGGGTGCCCGAGATCGCCGAGGGCGAGGGCGTCCTGCGGCGCGCCGTGGGCACGCTGCAGGAGTGGATCGGCGGGGCGGGGTCCGGCGCGGCGCGGCACGCCGCCCGGTCGGCCTGAGGCGGGGGGCTCGCGTGGGCGACACGCCCGGCCAGCGCGCGGCGAAGATCCTGGAGATGTGCCGCGGGGAGGGCTTCGCCCTCGCCGGCGCGGCGCGCCTCGCTCCCGGCGCGCACGCGCGCGAGCTGCGCGAGTGGCTCGGGGCCGGCAAGCACGGGGAGATGGCGTGGCTGGCGAAGACCGTCGAGGAGCGGCTCGATCCGGCGCGGCTGCTCGCGGGCGCGCAGTCGGTGGTCATGGTCGCCGATTTCTATGCCGCGCGCGGGGCGCCCGCGGACCCGCCGGCGCAGGGCTTCGGGCGCATCGCCCGCTACGCCCGCGGGCGCGACTACCACGACGTGATCAAGCGTCGCGTGCAGCGGGTGTGCGATCGGGTGCGGGAGACGTGGCCGGGCGCGGCGACCAAGGCGTTCACCGACACCGCGCCGGCGCCGGAGCGCGAGCTCGCCGCGCTCTGCGGCCTGGGCTGGATCGGCAAGCACACGCTGCTCATCCACCCGGCGCACGGCAGTTGGATGCTCCTCGGCGGCTTTCTCACCACGCTCGTGCTCGAAGCACCCGGGGGCCAGGCTCCCGAGCCGGGCCGGTGCGGCACCTGCACCCGCTGCATCGACGCGTGTCCGACGGGGGCGATCACCCCGCACAGCGTGGACGCGAGCCGCTGCATCAGCTATCTCACGATCGAGCACCTGGGTCCCGTCGGGCCCGCGCTCGCCGGCGCGAACGCGGACTGGCTCGTGGGTTGCGACGTGTGCCAGGAGGTGTGTCCGCACAACTCCGCGCGCCCGGGCGCGAGCGGCGGGGGAGCGCCGGTCCGGGCCGAGTATGCCGCGCGGAGGGCCGGGTTCGATCTGCTCGAGGTCCTCGGTTGGGACGAGCCGACGCGCCGGGCGCGCTTCGCCACCAGCGCGATGAAGCGGGTGACTCTGGCGCAGATCAAACGCAACGCCGTCCTGCTCGCGGCCGGCTTGCTGCGCTCGGGCGCGCCGGCGGGTTCGCCGGGGCCGGGGGATGGCCTGCGGGACGCGCTGCGCGACCGGCTCGTGGACATCGCGTGGGACGCGGGCGAGCCGGAGCCGGTGCGGGACGCCGCCCGCGCCGCGCTGGCGGGCCTCAGCCCCGCCGCACCGCCAGGCGCGCGGTGAGCACGATCAGGAGCCCCGGGGCAAGATAGAACTCGCTGAGCTGGATGAAGCCCATCCAGAAGAAGGGCGCGGCGAGCCCGACGGCGCCGGACCACACGAGCAGCTTCCGCCGGCCGCGCTCGCCACGCAGCCCCGAGTGGCCGTCCGGGGTCGGTATCGCGCAGATCCAGACGTAGGCGGGGAACACCAGGCCGTAGAACGCCATGAAGCAGCGGTAGACGACCTCGTGGGAAGGCATCGGACCGATCGACCAGCCGTGCACGAACGGCAGCCCGAGCGCGAGGCCCAGGAGCGGGAGCGCCACGAGCGGGCCGCGGCCGAGCGGGAGGCTCTCCTTCCAGTGCGCGGCGCACGTGAAGATGGCCTGCGTGGTCACGTGTCCCACGAGCAGCCCGAGCGTCGCGACGCCTGCGAACGCCATGTTGAAGCGCTCGCCCCGGAACATCGGCGCGTAGAGGAGCGTCAGGAGGATCATCGCCAGAAAGAACGCGCCGAAGCCCAGCGTGAACGCCGCCCTCGCCGCGCCGCGCCCGCACTCGCGTCGGGCGCGCAGGAACGTCGGATCCAGGTAGGGGCACAGGGCGAACCCGAACGCGCAGACCGGGGCGAGCCACAACAGGTCAACCGGGGGACCGCCGCGCCCCCCCAGGCTCCAATCTCCCGTCGCCGCCCGATCTCGGGTCACCGACACGAACGCTGCGGCGGAAAGGGCCCACACCGCAGCTGCAAGGGCCAGCATCACACGCTGCGAGCGCCCCATGAGGATCGCCGCCGCGATCGGGGTCACGACCAGGGCGATGATCCACCACTCGCCCGTGATCTTCGTGCCTAGCCACTGCAGGAAGAAGAGGTGGAAGGCGATGGTGACGCCGGAGAACGCCCTGCAGGCCGGCGTGTGCCGCGCGAGGATCCGTTCCGCCGCCGCCGAGTCTGCGAGCACCCACCCCATCGCCGCGGCGCCGACCACATTGGGGGCCGCGAATACCACGAACCCCCAGACGCCGTAGTCCCGCACGAGCAGCACCGGCAGGAACATGCCGATGCACCACGTCCACGAGCAGGCGAGGTAGAGGGACCAGCCGAGGGTCTTCCAAGCGGAGTTCGTACGCTCGGGCCGAAGGTTGCTCACAGCCGCGTCAGTCTAGGGGCTGGAGCGGTGCGCTGCGCGCACGGGCTACTTCAGCCTGCCCCTGCTCCGCTGATGCTTCTTCGGCGTCACGTGGAAGGTCGCGGCGCACTGGCCCACGCGACGCTCCTTTGACCCCGGCTTGGTGATCGCCTGCACAATCTCCATGTCGATCGTGGTGTTGAACTCCTTGCCGGCCAGCGCCAGGCCCTGGATGTCGTCCCGCGGCGTGATCCTGTAGATCGCCGGCCCCAGGCAGGGCCTGAGGAACTTGTACTCCAGGTGCTTGCAGACGACCGTGTAGTCCCCGCCGCAGATCCCGAAGACGTACGTGCCGCCGGCGATCTCGGAGTTCCCCAGCAGGGCGGCCCCCGCCATGGCGTTGTACCAGTTGCGGTTGAAGCGTCTGAACGGCAGGATCGCCTGGAACGTCTTCGCGTCCAGCCGCTTCATGCGGATTCCGGAGTGGAAGGCGTATGGGAGCCAGATCAGCGAGCACACCCTGTGCCAGAAGTTGTTCCGGGTGCTCAGCCGGCTGACGAACGCCTCGACCCTCTGGAACAGGCTTCGCGTCTCCCGCCGCCCGGGCGAGATCGGCACAAGGGCGCTGTCCACCGGCTGGCCGGCGGGCACTGGCTCACTTGGGACCTCCGTTTCGGCGCGCACGTCGCGCCCCTCCGTTTCCGGTGACGAAGCCGGGACCGCCTGGGCCGGCGGCCTGCCTGGGATGCTCGCGTGCGTGCCGCTCAAGGGGCCTACCTCCGACGATCATACGCCCCCGGTCCTCCCGGGCTCCGCGAGCTTCAGGCCGACCCCGCCGGGACAGGCGTGAGGTCGAACCAGCCCTTGGAGTTGCGCGCCGCGCGCACGATCGGCGTGCTCGGATCGTGATCGAGCGCGAGCGTCCATTGGAGCCGCGCGGCGGCGTCCAGGTACCAGTGCCGTGAAACCATGCTCACGTAGGGCTCCACGTCGTAGGCCAGGCTGTATGCCGCGCCGAGATGCCACGCGGTGGGCATCACGTCCGGTGTGAAGACGACCGTGTGTCCATCGACGTCCGTGAACCCCACCGCCTGCTGACCCCAGGTGTGCCCGGGCGTGAGCAGCACCCACACCCCGGGCTCGGTCTCGGTGCGGCGCAGCTCGGCCGGTGCTCGGGGCAACTCGTCGCGCCCGGGGATGTATCCGGGAGCGAACGGGGGGGGCGAGTGCAGCAGGCGCAGCCTGGGCTCGATGGGCAGGAGGTGGTCGGGGTAGTAGGTCCGCGTCATGACGGAGCTGTTGGCGCGGGCGTCGCGCCATTCGCGCTCCTGGACCCAGATCCGCGCGTTGGGGAATGTGAGCTTGATCTCGCGGCAATCGCCCGAGGCCTGTCCGGGCTCGGCGAGCCAGTCGGGCGTCTCGCCCGGGCGGCAGCGCCTGGTGAGGCCGCCCGCGTGGTCGAAGTGCAGGTGCGTCACGACGACCGCGTCGATCGCCGCGGGCTCGACGCCGATCTCGAGCAGCGCGGTCTCGATCGTGCGGTCCTGGAGGCCGAAGATCTCACGCATCTTCGCGTCGAGCTTGTCGCCGGTGCCGGTCTCGATGAGCACGCGCCGCGCGCGCCCGAGCTCGGGATCCGGGCCCTCGCTCTCGAGCAGCAGGCAGTTGTGGGCGAGCGCGATCCGATGCCGGTCGTCGGGAGCCACCGCCCGCGACCACACCACGCGCGGGACAAGGCCGAACATCGAGCCGCCGTCGAGCAGCAGCGGCCCGGCGTTGAGCAGCCTCCAGCGGTAGCGGACGTCCTTCATGCCGCGATGGTATCGCCGCGCGCGATCAGCGTCGCGGGGCCGCGGGAGCGCCGATCTGCGGCCCGAGGATCGCTCCCCCCGTGCTCACCCGGAAGAAGTCGAACGAGCCCTCCGCCTTCCGCGTTCCGCCCGGGCTGGCGGCGCCGAGACCGATCTTGACCTCGGGGAAGTCGGCCGCGAGCGGCGGGCCCACCGGCCACCAGCGCTCGCCGTTGACGCTCACGGAGCACTGGTACGTGCGCCCGTGCCGCGCGATCTTCATCCACACCTCGTCGCCGAGCGTGTTGGGCGCCTCGAACACGTACGGCTCGCCGCCCAGCTCGCGCGTGACCTGCCACACCCGCGTGTTCAGGCCGTAGGAGTTGGCGAGGCGGACGTAGTTGTTGTGATCGCACCACACCGTGATGTAGGCCTGCTGCGGGTTCTGCCGCACGGAGAGCTCGGCCCTCGTCTCCACCTCGAAGTCCCCGGGCGGCGGGGCTTGCAAAAAGAGATTGCGCAGGTCGTACCGCGTGCCCGCGGCGGTGCCGTCGAACGTGGAGATCATGAGCTTGCCGCCGGCCAGCCTCCATCCGGAGGTGTCCTCGTTGACGATGGTCCAGCGGGCGCGGTCGAGCGAGCTGGAGTCGAACTCGTCGGACGCCGCGGCGCGCAGGCCGGAGGCGCCTGAGGGCAGGCGCTGCGCGAGCGTCGTCGGCCCGTCGACCTCGACGCGCAGGCCGAAGTAGGGATCGTCCGTGAAGCGCATGCGGTCGATGGCGATCTGGCGGGGCGCACCGCCCGCGAGCTGCTCGTGGGTGTGGTACACCATGAAGAGCTCGCGCCCGTCGGGCGACGGCGCGACCGAGTTGTGGCCCGGCCCGGAGACCCACGGGGTGCGGCGCAGGATCGGCACGCCCATCGGCTTCACCCACGGCCCCAGCGGGGCGTCGGCCAGGGCGTAGCCGACGGAGTACTCGGGCATGTCGTACCCCGGCCCCGAGTAGAACATCACGTACTTGCCGCCGTGTCGCATCACGTACGGCCCCTCGTTCCACTTCTGCTCCCATTCGCGGTTCGGCTCGAGACAGCGGACCGGCTCGCCCGCGATCTTCGTGAGCGACCGGTCGAGCGGCACGCCCCAGACGCTGCCGTTGGCGTAGTACAGATATCCGCGCCCGTCGGAATCAACGAAGACCTGGGCGTCGATCACCATGTCGCCGGGATCCCAGAGCGGCGCGGCCACATCGGTGAAGGGCCCGATCGGCGACGCCGACTGCGCGACGCAGATCCGGTGCGCACGCGCGCTGTCCGCGGGCGCGTCGGCGGGCTGGGCGTTGTAATAGAGCAGGTACCGTTGGCCCGACTTGATCACGCAAGGGGCCCAGAAATCCTTCTGGGCCCAGCTGGTCTCGGACTTCCGGAAGGCGAGGCCGCGCCGGCGCCAATGCACCAGGTCGGTCGAGCTCCACACGAGGAAGCCGGTGTTGGCGGCGGAGGTTGAGTAGAGGTAGTACGTCCCGCCGTCGAGCAGCACGTCCGGGTCGGCGCCCTGGAGGTCCAGCGGGTTGGCGAACGTGGTCACCGAAGCCTCGGGCCCGATCTGCGCGGATGCGGCGGACGTCATGAGCGACAGCGCGAGCAGCACGGCGACAAACGGACAAAGCCTCATGCGACGCCTCCCGGCGGAGTGTACCATCCCCGCCCGGCATCGGCCGGGCCCCGGAGCGGACGAATGCGGCAGCTCGAACCCATCATGGTGGCGCGCGTGAACGAGCGACGCCAGGCCCGAGCGCTGCGCGAGTTGGCCGACGAGGCGGTGGAGGTCGGCGGCGGCGTGATGTGCTTCTCCCGCGGCGTGCCGTGGATCAACCACGCCACCGGCGTCGGCCTCGCGAGCGCGGCGGGGCCCGACGAGCTCCGCGCCGTGGAAGCGTTCTACCGCGAGCGCGCCGTGCAGCCGAAGATCGAGATGACGGTCTTTGCCACCGAGGCGTTCCTCGCGCATCTCGGCGAGCGGGGGTTCGTCGTCGAACACTTCGAGACCGTGCTCGCCCGCGCCCTCGGCCCGGGCCCGATCGATCCCGACGGGCCGGGGCGCTGCGACGGACTCGTCATCGAGCGGACCGATCCGGCGGACCCCGAGCGGTGCCGCCTCCACTCCCGCCTGGTCGGGAGCGGCTTTCAGACCGAGCCTCTCTCGGAGGCGATGATCGAGATGGGCGTGCGCGCGATCAGGCACCCGCGCTCGCTCGCGTTCATGGCGTTCGTGCAGGGCGAGCCGGCGGGGGCCTGCGGGATGGAGATCTTCGAGCAGGAGGGCGCGCGGGCATGCGCCCTCTGGGGGACGACGGTGCTCGCGCCCTTCCGGCGGCGGGGCATCCAGCGGGCGCTCATCGGCCACCGCCTTGCATTCGCTGCCGAGCGGGGCTGCACCCTCGCGATCATCGAGAGCAAGCCCGGCATCGCGACGGAGCGCAACGCGGCGAGGCTGGGCTTCGGCCTTGCGTACACCCGCGTGTGCATGGCCCAGCGGGAGCGGGCTCAGTAGGGCCTGCCGCCCGCGCGCAGCCACTCGTCGAACAAGGCGGCGCACTCGGAGCGCATCACGTCGGCGTGCACGCGCACGCGGCTGCCGCCCCTGGCGTACAGGTCCTCGATGGGGATCTTCAGCTCTCGAAAGCCGGCGCGCTCGGCGTCGGAGATGCGGGCGCCGAAATGCACGGCGTCCAGATTGGCCCAGTGGATGGCCGCCGCGCACATCGGGCACGGCTCGCAGGTGGTGTACATCTCGCAGCCGGCGAAGTCGATCGAGCCCAGGGACTCGCCGGCCTCGCGGATGCAGACGACCTCGGCGTGGGCGGAGGGATCGGTCGAGGCCCGGACCAGGTTGTACCCGGTCGCGATGACCTGACCAGCGCGGACGATCACGGCGCCGAAGGGAGACTGGCCGGCGGCGATCCCGGCCCTCGCGGCGTCCCTGGCAAGACCCATGAAGTGGTTGGAATCGTGCATGCTCGGACCCGCCGTGCCGGGCCCCCTCCAGGGAGCGGCCCGCCGATCACCCCCGCGCCGGCGCCAGCAGCTGCGCCGGCTCCTGCAGCAGCTCGACGATCCTCGCCAGGCACAGGGCGCCGGTCGCGCCGTCCACCACCCGGTGATCACACGCGAGGCTGAGGGGCAGGAGCTTGCCGACGCGGAACCAGCCGCCCTTGCCCACGACCATCCCCTCGCGCACCCGACCGGCCGCGAGGATGCCCACCTCCGGGTAGTTGATCACCGGCGTCGCGAAGCGCCCCGCGTAGCTGCCCACGTTACTGATCGTGAACGTCGAGCCCATGAGCTGCTCGCGGGTGAGGGTGCGGCTCCTCGCCCCCGAGGCGATCGCGCCGATGTGCCGGCCGATCTCCAGGACGCCGAGCCGGTCCGCGTCGCGGATCACCGGCACCATCAGACCGCTCTCGGTGTCCGTCGCGATCCCGAGGTGCACCGGGCGGTGCTGCGTGATCTCCTCGGCGGCGTCGTCCACGGTCGCGTTCAGGACGCCGAACTGCTCGGTGAGCGCCCTGCACACGGCGGCGCAGACGAACGGGAGGAAGCTCACCTTCTCCCCGCTCGCCGCGCCGAGCTTCTTGCGCAGGGAGTCGAGCTCCGTCACGTCGGCCTCGTCCATGACGGTGAAGTGCACGGCCGTGTCGACGCTCTGGCGGAGGCGTCCCGCGATCGTCCGACGCACGCCGCGGAAGGGCACCTTCGCCGTGTCGGCCCCGGGCGCGAGCGCCACCTGCTGGTTGGGCGAGGGGATCCCGGTCGCCCCCGGGTCGGCCGGGGCGGGGATCTCCAGCCTCGGGGCCGCCTGCCGGGGCGCGGGCGGCGGGGCGGCTTGGCGCTGGGCCGGCGGCTCGTGCCCGCGTGGCGCCTCGGCGCGGTGCGGGGGCGCTGCGCCGGGGCGCTGGGTCGCCGGGCGAGCGCCGCCCGAGGCCGCGGAGCGCACGTCCTTCTCGGTGACGCGCCCGCCGATGCCCGTGCCGCGCGCGGCGTTGATGTCGACACCCAGGTCGCGCGCGAGCCGGCGGACGGCGGGGGTGGCGAGCGCCTTGCCCTCGGCCGGGGTCACGCCGGCGAGATCGCCGCCGACCTGACCGACGACGGTGCCGGCGTCCTCACGCTCCGGCTCGACCTCGACCGCCTCCGCGGCCTGGGCCGACAGCTCCGCGCGGGTCTGGACGGCAACGGCCGGCTCGTCCGCGTCGCCCTCGTACTCGACGAGCACATTGCCGACCTTCAGGACCTCCCCCTCGCTCCCGTGGAGCGCGCTGATCACGCCCGCGCGCGGGCTGGGCACCTCGACCAGGGCCTTATCGGTCTCCATCTCCGCGAGGATGTCGTGCTCGGCGACGCGGTCGCCGACGCCGACGCGCCAGCGGATCAGCTCGGCTTCGTGCACGCCCTCGCCGAGATCGGGAAGGATGAACTGGTTGGGATTGCCTGTCTTCGCGTGAGCCATAGCTTGATCAATCCTTGTCCATCTTCATCTTGACGAGCAGCGCCACGACTCCAACGAGCAGCGCCCCGCCGACAATCCACACCAGGGCAAGCTTCTCCGGGCTGCCGGCCCAGCTCGCGATATCGCTCCCCGTTCGGGGAGGTTGACTGTGAGTGGACGGCTGCGCGAGTGTCATCAGTGCCCATTCCACGGCGATCTCTCCGCCGCAGGACTGTCAGTACGCCAAGCACTCCTCGATCGACTTCTGAATCCGCGGAGCCTCCGGCAGGTACTCCAGCTCCAGCTTGTAGTACGGCATGATCGTGTCGAAGCCCGTGCACCGCTGCACCGGGGCCTCGAGGTGCAGGAAGCAGTGCTCCTGGATGAGCGTGGCGATCTCGGCGCCCATGCCGCCGGTCTTCGGCGCCTCGTGCACCACCACGCAGCGGCCGGTCTTCCGCACGCTCTCGACGACCGTGTCGACATCGATCGGGTAGATCGTGCGCAGGTCGATCAGCTCGACGCTCACGTCCTCGGGGAGCTTGTCCATGGCCGCGAGGCACTGGAAGACCGGGGCGCCCCAGGTGACCACGGTGACGTCGGTGCCCTCGCTGACGACCTTGGCCTGGCCGATCGGGATCGTGTAGTCCTCGTCGGGCACCTCCTCGCGGAAGCTGCGGTAGACGCGCTTGGGCTCGAAGTAGATCACCGGGTCGGGGTCGCGGATCGCGGCGAGCAGCAGGCCCTTGGCGTCGTAGGGCGTGCTCGGCATCACAACCTTGAGGCCCGGGGAGTGCGCGTAGATCGCCTCGGGCGAGTCGGAGTGCAGCTCCGGGGCGTGGATGCCGCCGCCCACCGGCACCCGCACCGTCAGCGGGACGGTGATCGCGCCGCGCGTCCGCGTGCGCATGCGGCCGGCGTGGTTCACGATCTGGTCGTACGCCGGGCCGAGGAAGCCCTCGAACTGGATCTCGGGGACGGGGCGCATCCCGCCGATCGCCAAGCCGATCGCGGCGCCGGCGATGCCCGACTCGTCGAGCGGCGAGTCCACGACGCGGTCGGCGCCGAACCGGGCCTGCAGGCCCTCGGTGACGCGGAACACGCCGCCGTTGAGCCCGACGTCCTCGCCGAGGATCATGACGCGCTCGTCGCGCTCCATCTCCTGGGCGAGGGCCGAATTGATTGCCTGCACGAGGGTAAGCTGGGCCATGTGGAATCCTGCTGTGCGTGTGCGCGGGCTCCGCGGTCAGAAAGCCTCTGCGGCGCGCTCCGGTGCATTCTCATTCGCCCGTCGGACGCGGCCGGTGGCGACGGTGTTGACGTGCTCCGCCTGACGGTGACCCCCCTCGGCTCTCAGACCCGCTCAGGCTGCGCCCGCAGCCCCGCCTGGTCCGGGTCCAGCCCCAGGCTGTTCGTGCGCATGGTGTCGCGCTGGCGGGCGAGGTCGGGCGGCAGCTCGGCGTACATGTGGTCGAAGAAGTCCGCCGGCGACGGGTTCTCGATCTCGAGGGCCGTCTTCACCACTTCGTCCACGATCCTCCTGGCCCGCTCCTCGAGGTCGGCCTGCCGCTTGTCCGACCAGACGCCCTTGCCCTCCATGTACTTCCGCGTGCGGATCAGCGGGTCCTTGTCGAGCCAGGCGTCCACCTCCGCCTTGTCGCGGTAGCGGCGCGCGTCGTCCGCGGTCGTGTGGTCGCCGAGCCTGTAGGTCACGGCCTCGATGAAGCTCGGGCCGCCGCCCTGGCGCGCCCGGTCCGCGGCGTCCTTCGTCGCCTTGTACGCCGCGAAGATGTCGTTGCCGTCGATCTGGATGGTCGGGATGTCGTAGGCGAGTGCCTTTTGCGCGACGGTGGCGGAGTTCATCTGCTGCTCCCGCGGCACGCTGATGGCCCACTGGTTGTTCTGGCAGTAGAAAACGACGGGGGCCTGCACCACGCTCGCGAAGTTCATCGCGCCGTGGAAGTCGCCCTCGCTCGTCGCCCCGTCCCCGAAGAAGGTCGCGACGACGCCGTCCTCGCGGCGCTGCTTGATCGCCCACGCGATGCCCACGGCGTGCAGCATGTGCGTGCCTATTGGGATCGAGATCGGCGTCATCAGGCAGCTCTCGGGGATCTGGTTCCCGCGCTCGTCGCCCATCCAGTGCAGCAGGATGTAGTGCATCGGCAGCCCGTGCATGAAGAGGGCCGCATTCTCGCGGTAGCAGGGGACGATCCAGTCCTTGCCCTTCTGCAGGGCCAGGCCGGCTCCGACCGCGTTGGCCTCCTGGCCCTTGTTCTGCGGGTACGTTCCCATGCGCCCGGAGCGCTGGAGCTTGAAGGCGATCTCGTCGAATTGACGGCAGACGCTCATCTGCTCGTACAGGTACACCACCTGCTCGTCGGTGAGCGTGTCCTTGGCCAGCCTGGCGTCGAGCCTGCCCTCCTCGTCGAGGATCTGCAGGTGCTCGATCTTCGCCTCGTACACGACCTTCTTCGGCATCTGGCCCTCCGAGGAGTTCCGGTGTCGTCCGGGGGCGCCGACCGCCACGCCTCGCGCCGAGGCGGCCGGCATCGGCCACAGCATATCACCGCCGAACCCGCGCTTCCGGTCACGACTGAGCGGTGTGGGAGTGCGTCGCGCGCCGGTCGCCAGGGAACTGCTTGATCGGCCTCTGGTCCACCCTGCGGCCCTTGCCGCGGGCCTCGGTCGGCGATTTCTCCGGGATGATGAAGTCCGACGCGGGCTGCGTGTCGCTGAACGCCAGGGCGGCATCGGCCGCTCTGAGCATCGTGTCGTCGGCGTTGTAGTAGAGCTCGCGGAAGTACCGCTGGATTTCGAGCTCCGCCAGGTCGAAGAAGTGGATCGCGGCCGCCCTGTCGCGGGCCGCCTCCGGCCCGCCGTTCTCTCCGTGGGCCCGCGTGTCCGTGTCCAGCCTGCTCAGCGTGCACGCCCAGGCGTGCAGGTAGATCGCGACGAACGCCAGGCGGGCCTGGACGGCCTGCCGGTTCATGATCGTGGCGTCGTACCGCTTGCTCGCCTGCTTGAACTGGTACGTGAACTCGCTGATGAGGCGCGCCAGCCGGTCCGCGTGCGGGCGCAGCGAGGGATGCACCCCCGCGATGTGCGGCGCCCGGCGGCGGATCCCCAGGAAGACCTCCGCCGCCAGCGGCATGAGCTGGCCGGCCATGGAGAGCTTCTTGCCCAGCGGCGCCTCGCGCACGCCGAGCATCCACTCGCCGAGCTGCTTGCCCCCGTACGCGAAGATGAACGACCACATCAGGTCGTTCGAGCCCTCGACGATCAGGTTGATCCGCGAGTCGCGGAAGATCCGCTCCATCTCGTTCTCGGTCATGTAGCTCTCGCCGCCCATGATCTGCATGGCGTCGTTGACGACCTGCCAGCCCATCTCCGAGCAGAAGCACTTGCAGATCGCCGTCTCCACCATGATGTCGGCGTCGTGACGGTCGAGCATGCCCGTGGTCATGTAGAGCACCGCGTCGCTCGCGTACACCAGCGCAGCCATGTGCGCGATCCGCTGCCTGACGAGCTCCTTGTCGCTGAGGGGATCGCCGAACTGGTAGCGGGTCTGGCTCCACTTGACAGCCTGGTCCATCGCGCGGCGGGCGCCGCCGAGCATCCCCGCGCTGAGCGTGCAACGCCCGTAGTTCAGGCACGTGAGCGCCACGTTCAGCCCGCGACCTTCCTTGTGCAGCAGGTTGAACCGCGGCACGCGCACGTTGGTGAAGCGCAGCCGGCCCTGCCACGTCCCGCGGATGCCGCACTTCGAGCGGTTCTTCTCGAAGATGTCCACGCCCTCCATGTCGGGTGTGCACACCAGGGCGGTCACTTTCGTCTTGCCGTCGGGCATCTTCTGGTTGGCCATCACCGTGAACACGCCGGAGATCGCCGAGCTGGTCGCCCACTTCTTCTCGCCGTTGAGGATGTAGTGCTCCCCGTCCGGGCTCAGCTCGCACGTGGACTCCTGCCCGCCCGCGTCGCACCCCACGTTGGGCTCGCTCAGGCAGAACGCGCTCAGCCAGTCCTTGGCCAGGCGCGGCAGCCAGCGGGCCTTCTGCTCCTCGGTGCCGAAGAGCATGATCGCCTTACACCCGATCGACTGGTGGGCGCTCACCATCACGGCCGTCGAGCCGCAGTAGCGCCCGATCATCTCCAGCACGCGGTTGTAGCTCGTGATCCCCATGCCGAGCCCGCCGAACTCCCGGGGGATCGTCATCCCCAGCACGCCCATCGTGAAGAGCCGGTCGATCACCCAGCGGGGGATCTCCTGCTCCTGATCGATCTGGATCGCGGGGTGCTCGTGCTTGAGATACTCCTCGAGCTCCGCGAGCAGTTGGTCGCACCGCGCCGACTCTTCCGGGCTCACCTGCGGGTAGGGAAGGACGATCTCCTCGCGGAACCGGCCCCAGAAGAGGTTCTTCACGAACCCCATCGACTCCGGCTCGGGGCCCAGCAGCGCCTCCGCCTCGGCGATCAGCTTCCGGTCCTTCTCACTCACGCCCTTCATCGTCTTCAGGTCGGCCATCGCGGGTCTCCTCGCCGGCGGGCGCCGGGCGAAAGCTTGGTCTGTTCGGGAGCCCCCGGCGAACACGCCGCGGCTCGTGGTGCGCCGGCGCCGCTACGGCTTCGCGCCCGAGCGCTCGAAGAACGCCTGGATCGCCGCCCGGCCCTCGGGGCTCCGGCGCAGCCTGACCAGGTGCTGTCTC
>DASRXL010000010.1:0-27959 GCA_035654175.1 Phycisphaerales bacterium | reverse complement strand
GATCGGCGACGAACTCGTCGCGGCCGCGGACTGGACGGCGTTCTTCGAGCCGGAGCCGCGCGCGCCATGGGCGGAAGGCTTCATCAGCCTCGGGTGGAGGCCGGACGATCCGCGCGATCCGGCCGGGCCGGGTGAGGTGCTGCCGTTCGGATGGGTGGACGCGGGGTGCGAGCACCGGCTGGTCACGTTCCTCGGCGTGTGCGCCGACGAGGGCAAGGGCCCGGCACCGTCCCAGTACTACAGGCTGCGCCGCACGCTGGGAACGTACGACGACCTCGGGCCGATCGTCTGGTTCCCCTGGTCGGGCGCGCTCTTCACCGCCTTCTTCTCGCATTGCTGGATCGACTACGCGCACATGGGGCCCGACGACCCCGCGGCGCACGGCGTGGAGCGGAGGGCGCGGGTGGACTGGTGGGAGAACTCGCGCCGGCTCGCGACGATGCACCGGCTGAAGGCGATCGAGAATCCGCGGGGCTTCCGGACGGTCGGCCCCAACGCCTGGGGGGTCGGCGCCTCCGACGGGCCCGACGGCTACCACGTGGCCCACCTGCACCCGGAACCGATCCCGATGCCCGGGGCGGTCCCCGGCGAGGACTACCCGCCGGAGCGTTCGCAGGACGATTGGCTCGACGGCACGATCGCGCCGTACGCCGCCGGGTCCTGCATCATGTTCACGCCCCAGGCCTCGCTGGCGGCGCTGCGGCACTACCGGAGCCTGCGCTATGACGACGGCCGGCCGCTGGTGTGGCGCGAGCCTGACCCGGGGCGGCGCCGGTACGGCTTTCTGGACGCATACAACGTCGATCGGGCCTGGGTGGCGACAGACTACGTCGCGATCGACCAGGGGCCTCTGCTGCTGGCGATCGAGAACGCCCGGACCGGGCTGGTGTGGCGGCTGTTCCATGCCCACCCGCGCATCCAGTCGGGGATGGAGCGGCTGGGCTTGGCGCGCGATCTCGGGGGCGGGCCGGTGAAATCCGAGGCAGGGTCTTGACACGGGGCGAGCGGATCGAGGAGACTGTAAACGCTTTCATACCGCGCGGCGGCCCCTGGCGTCGACCCGTGCCCGCCCGCGCCGAGAAACGGAGGTTCAGATGAGATCGAGAGCTTTCGGCCTGGCCGCCATCGTCGCGGCGTCGGGTGCCGCGGCGGTGGCGGACGTCACCGACATCGACAGCGTGCAAATCCAGGAACGCAGGTTCAACGACTATTCGGGCAGCACGCTGGTGACGACGAACAACTTCCCGTCGCTCGTGCGCTTCGACGAGTCGAACTTTGGCTCGGGCGGGTTTGCGAACCAGCACGTGGCGTGGTTCTCCGGCGACGGCGGCGCGTCGCACTACGACTTCGCCCGCACCGACCGGTTCGTGATCTCGCTCGACGTGACGCTCGACGTCGGCTCCACGAGCCCGCGCAAGGAGGCGGGATTCCGCTTCGACACCTTCCAGGCCGGCGAGGCGTTCTTCTTCGTCACCTCCGACGGCGAGGTCGCGGCCTTCGGGGGGATGCTCCCCTTCCATAGCTTCGGGCACGTCTACACGCCGGGCTCCACGGCCAGCCTCAGCCTCATCTACACGCCGGACGACGACGGCGACGCCTTCGACGGCGACGCCTCCACATTCGAGTACGTCTACAACGGCACGTCGAGCGGGCCGCTCGCGGTGAGCAACCTCGAGAACGGCATCCTCGACGGCACGCAGGGCGGGTTCTACGTGCAGAACCAGCCCGACGACAACAACCCGAGCGACTTCTCCGTCGCGAGCTTCGCGAACATCTCCATCGCCGTGCCGACGCCCGCCTCGGGCGCGGTCCTCGCTCTCGCCGGGTTGGGCGCGCTGCGGCGTCGACGCCACAGCCACCACCGCCGCTGACACGCCCCGCCGGCCCGCCCATCCGGCGGGCCGGCGGCTTCTCGAATCGGGGCGTCCCGGGCGGGGCCCGGGCCGGCGGCGAGGCGGCGCACCCACGCAGGGATGGCGATGTACGAAAGCAAATACGGGCACTTCGACCGATCCGGGCGCGCGTTCACCGTCACCGACGCCGCAGCGCCGACGCCCTGGGCCAACGTGGTGTGCGACGGCCGCTACGGGTTCATCGTCAGTCACAACGGCGGCGGGTTCTCCTGGTTCGACGACGCCCAGCACAACGTGCTGACGCGCTGGGAGATGGACCTCGTCCGCGACGATCGGGGCAAGCTGCTCTACGCGCTCGACCTCGACTCGGGCCGGCTCTGGTCGGCGGCGCCCTCGCCTTGCCGCGCGCCCTACGACCGCTATGAATGCGAGCACGCGCCCGGGCGCACGACGTTCCGCACCGAGATCCACGGCATCGCGATCGAGTGGACGATGGGGCTCGCCTGGGGGCAGGGCGCCGAGGTCTGGGCGGTGCGGGTCTCCAACACGTCCGATCGCACCCGGCGGCTGCGCCTGTGCTCATACCTCGAGTGGTGCTGCGGCGTCGCGCCCGACGCCAAGCGCGAGTTCCACAAGCTCTTCCTGCACACCCGCTACGACCCCGCGCGGCACGCGATCACCGCGACCAAGTCGATGTGGGATCTTCCCGGGGGCGGGGAGGCGATGCACTGGAACCGGCCTTGGCCGTACGCGGCGGGCCACATGCTGCGCGGCGAGGGCCTCCGCCCCTCGCTCGGCGCGGCCGACAAGGCCGCGTTCCTCGGGCGGTACGGCTCGCAGGCCGATCCCGCCGCGCTGCGCGAGCCGCCGGCCCGGGGGGCGGGGCAGGGCCGGCACGGCGACGGGGTCGCGGCGCTCGGCGGGGATCTGGAGCTCGCGCCCGGCGGCGGGGCGCGGGCGCACTTCGTGCTCGCGATCGCGCCGGGCACGGACGAACTGGAGCAGACGCTCGACCGCTTCGATTCGTTCGAGGCGGTGGAGGAGGCGCTCCGCGCCTCGGAGATCGCCTGGGCCGATCTCCTGGGCGACGTGCGCGTCGAGAGCGGCTGGCCCGACTTCGACGTGCTCAACACGACCTGGCTGCCGTACCAGGCGCTGAGCGGACGGCTCTTCGGGCGCACCGGTTACTACCAGCAGTCCGGCGCCTTCGGCTTCCGCGACCAACTGCAGGACAGCCAGGTCTGGCTCGCGCGCAAGCCCGAGCGCACGCTCGACCAAGTCACGCTCCACGCCTCCCGCCAGTTCGCCAGCGGCGCGGCGGAGCACTGGTGGCATCCGCTCGCGAACTTCGGCAATCCAACCGAGTGCAGCGACGATTATCTGTGGCTGCCCTTCGTGCTGGCCAACTACCTGCGCGAGACGGGCGATTTCGCGGCCATGGAGCGGACGGTCCCCTTCCTCGACCGCGTCGGCGGTGCGTCGCTCCTGGAGCACTGCCGGCGCGCGATCGCCCGCGCGTTCGGACGCATGAGCCCGCGAGGGCTGCCGCTCATCGGCTCGTGCGATTGGAACGACGGACTCTCGGCCACCGGCCTCGGGGGCCGCGGCGAATCCGTATGGCTCACGTTCTTCCTGATCGATCTCCTGCGCGACTGGGCCCACATCCTCGGGCACACCGGCGATCGGCAGGGCGCCGCCGCATACACGCAGCGCCGGGCCGCGCTCGTCGAGGCGGTGAACACGCACGCCTGGGACGGAGAGTGGTTCCGGCGCGCGACGCGCGACGACGGGAGCTGGCTCGGCTCGCGCGCATGCGACGAGGGAAGCATCTACCTGAACCCACAGACGTGGGCGGTCATGTCCGACGGAACTACGCCCGACCGCGCCGCGGCGGCATGGGGCAGCGCGAGGCAGCGCCTCTTCACCGGCTACGGCCCCCTGCTGCTCGCCCCGGCCTACACCGAGCCGGACGGCTCGATCGGGTATATCACGCGGTACCCCCCCGGCTCGCGCGAGAACGGCGGGGTGTACACGCACGCCGCGACGTGGGCGCTGGCCGCGGCCTGCAAGCGGCGCGACCCGGAGGCCGCGGGGAACATCTGGCGGTCGCTTTCCCCGATCCTGCGGGGCGGGCAGGACCCCGACACCTACGGCGCGGAGCCCTACGTGCTGCCGGGAAACTCGGATGGGCCGCTGGCGCCGTCGCCGGGGCGCGCGGGCTGGACCTGGTACACAGGGTCGGCGGCGTGGCTGAACCGGATCAGCCTGGAATGGGTGCTGGGCGTGCGCCCGGTGTGGGACGGCTTGCTCATCGACCCCTGCCCGGCGCCGGACATGGGCCTGGTGGAGGTCTCTCGCCGGTGGAGGGGCAAGGCGGTACGGGTGCGTTTCGACGCGTCGGAATTCACCACGCGTGTGCCGCCGAGCGTCGCGATCGGCGGCCGGGCGCTCGCGACGAATATGATCCGCGAGGGGGACATCCTGGGCGAGGGCGAGATCGAGGTCACGGTATCGTGGGGGCGCGAGCCCCTCGAGCCCGTGACGAGGCCGCAGACCGGGAGGACCACGGTATGAGAGGCAGCCGGGTGCGGGGGGCGTTCACACTGATCGAGCTGCTCGTCGTGGTGTCGATCATCGCGCTGCTGATCAGCCTGCTCCTGCCCGGGCTCGGCAAGGCGCGCGACGCGGCGTGGACGACGATCTGCCAGAGCAACGAGCGGCAGGTCGGGATCGCCGTCCAGATGTACTTCGATTCGCAGCGCAACCCGGCGTGGATCGACTTCCGCAGCCAGCTGCCGAGCATCCCGAACGACGACAACGTCCGCAACGTCACGATGTACTGGCACGGCGTGGTCGCGTTCAACGAGTACCTGAGCGAGGCCAAGAACGAGGCGTTCACGTGCCCCGCGGCTCGGGGCCCGGCGAGCGTGCTCGACCCGATCGTCCGCCACGACATGCGCCAGCACGGCCTGGTCTACACGTGGGACGAGGACGACGACGGGAACGACGACTGGTGGACCGAGTACTACCTCAACGACTCGAAGTGGACGAGGCACGCCGACGGGAGCGAATCGGGCGTCGAGAACCGCCCCATCGTGCAGATCAAGCACCTCGACTGGGTGGTGTGGCTCGCCGACGCTATCGACTGGATCCCGCGCCACAATGCGCCCCGCCGGCGCCAGGAGATCGGGGACAACATCATCGAGACCGCCTCCGCGGGATCAACCAACCTGCTCTTCGGCGACATGCACGTGGAGCAGCTCACGCTGCCCGAGTACTGGGCGCGCGAGGCGGAGGACCCCTACGGGGCCCCGGGGCCCTTCTACAACTGGGGCCACTACTACCCCGATTGACCGGAGGCTTCGGCATGCTCGATCGGCTCAGGGAACTGCTGAACAAGGCCGGGTGGGTGCGCTGGATCGTCCCCCTGCTCCTGCTCGCGGCCGCCGCGTTCCTGTGGGTGCGCAGCACGCGGTCGGCGAACCCCTATTCGTACGACCAGCTCGCCGAGACGGTCACGCTGGTGTGCCGCGAGACCGGCGAGGAGTTCAAAATGGCGAGGGGGCGCGTGGAGCAGGAGCTCTGGACGCGTCCGCTGCCCCTGGATCCCGACGTCGGCCTGACGAACCCGGCCACCGGGCGGCCGACGCTCTTCCCCAAGAGCGAGTGGGAGCAGACGATCGAGCGGATAAACTCGGACCGACACGCGATCGCCGAGCGATCGCCACAGAGATCCCCGCGCCCGGAAGACGACTGAACCGGGGCCTACGCGGGATCTAGACCCTGAACCATGCAGCACGCGAGCGGTCGAGGCGAGCAGGTATCCGGCGCCGGCCCGCTCAGGGCCGCGGGCCGCGTGTCGCGCCGGGCCGCCGTCGCGGCGATGGGGGCCGCGGCGGTGGCGTACGCGGTGCTCGGCCCGCGCGGCGCCCGCGAGGCGCCGCCCGGGCGCGTGGTGCTCGACTACTGGGAAAAATGGACGGGGCAGGAGGGCGACGCGATGCGCCGCGTCGTGGACCGCTTCAACCGATCGCAGGATCGCATCTACGTGCGCTACTTCTCCCTCAGCGCGATCGAGCAGAAGTCGATGGTCTCGATCGCCGGCGGCGATCCGCCGGATGTCCTGGGCCTGTGGAACTTCTCGCTCCCGGCCTTCGCCGAGAGCGGGGCGCTGCTCCCGCTCGACGCGCTCGACGAGGCATACCGCGCGGAGCTCGCGCCGCGGCTGGCGTCCTACGGCGGCGAGAGCGGCTGGCCCCTCCGCCCCGAGCGCTACGCCCGGCCGGCGCTCGACCTGCTGCTCTACAAGGGCACGCCGTGGGGCGCGGTGAGCACGTGCAGCAGCATGGCGCTCTATTACAGCCGCTCGGCCTTCGCGGGCGCGGGGCTCGACCCCGACCGCCCTCCCCGCACGATCGCGGAGCTGGACCAGACGGCCGATCGCCTGACCTCGGTCGGCCCGCGGGGCGAGCTGCTCCGCGCCGGGTTCGTGCACCGCGAGCCGGGGTGGTGGGACTGGATCTGGGGCTACTTCTTCGGCGGCGACCTGCTCGACGCGGCGGCCACGCGGGCGACAGCGGGCGCGCCGGAGAACATCCGCGCCTACGAGTGGCTCCAGACATACCCGGAGCGGATCGGCGCGTCGCGGCTGCTCGCCTTCCAGTCCGGCTTTGGCAATTACAACTCGGTGCAGCAGGCGCTCCTGGGTGGGAAGGTGGCGATGGCGCTCCACGGCCCGTTCCTCGCGAACGTGGTGCAGACGTTCAGGCCCGACTTCGACTATGGCGCGGCCCCGTTCCCGGTGGAGGAGAGCCTCTACGACCCGGAGCGCCCGATCGCCCTGCTGGAGGCGGACGTGCTGTGCGTGCCGCGCGGGTGCAAGCGGCCGCGCGAGGCGCTCGAATTCATCGCGTTCACACAGCGGCGGGAGTGCCTGGAGGCGCTCGCGCGCGACCACGCCAAGCCCTCGCCGCTGGCGGACGTCTCGCCGGGATTCGTCGCCTCCCACCCGAACCGCTGGATCGCGATGCACAACGGGCTGGTGCGGAGCGCGCGCGCGTTCCCCAAGCCGCCCACGCGCGTCTGGTCGCAGTACGAGGCGGAGTTCATCACCAAGATGGGGGCGATGTGGGACCTCCGCGTCGATGCCGCGACGGCCCTGCGCGAGATCCAGGCGCGCGCGCAGGGCTTCATCGACCTCGCCGCGGAGCGCTCGCGCAGGCGCTACGGCGACCGGGCGCTGACCGATCGCATCCCCCAGATCGGGGAGGAGCCGTGAAGGGCGCGCGCCGGCGCCCGGCCCCCGGCCTGGTCGGGCTGCTCTTCGTGAGCCCGTGGCTCGCGGGCTTCGCCGCCTTCCTCGCGGCGCCGATCGCGCTGACCCTGTACTACAGCTTCACGGACTACACGGTGCTGGAGCCGCCGCTCTGGATCGGCCTGGAGAACTACGGCCGGCTGTGGCACGACCCGGTGTTCTGGAAGGTCCTGCGCAACACCGCGGTGTATGTGTTCGTGGGCGTTCCGCTGTGCACGGCCGCCGCGATCGCGATCGCGTGCCTTCTCAACACCCCCGTCCGCTTCCGCGGGTTCTGGCGGGCGATGGTCTTCCTCCCCTCGCTCGTGCCGCTCGTCGCCGCGGCGATGGTGTGGATGTGGATGTTCAACGGCGAATTGGGGCTGATCAACAACGCGCTCGACCCGCTCCTGGGTGTGGTCAACGCGGTGCTCGGGACGGAGCTGCGCGGCCCCAACTGGCTGGGCAGCCCGAACTGGGTGATGCCCTCGCTCATCCTCATGAGCCTTTGGGGCATCGGCAACGCGGTGGTGATCTACCTCGCGGCCTTGCAGGACGTGCCGGCGTCGCTCTACGAGGCCGCGGCGCTCGACGGGGTCTCCCCCTCCGGCCGGTTCCTGCACGTGACGCTCCCGATGATCTCGCCGGTCGTGCTGTTCAACGTGATCGTGGGGATCATCGCGGCGTGGCAGGTGTTCGCGGTGCCGTACGTGATGCTCGGGACCTCGGGCGGTCCGGACCGCGCGGGCTACTTCTACACGACGTATCTCTATGACAACGCGTTCCCATACTCCAAGATGGGCTACGCCAGCGCGATGGCCTGGGTGCAGCTCCTGATCGTGCTGGCGCTGACCTGGTTCACGATTGTCTCGAGCCGGAGGCTCGTGTACTACAGGGGGGCATAGTGGGTGAACGCCATCCAGCTCCACGTCTGTGCCGCTGGCGGCCCGTCCGCCGGTGCTCGGCGGCTTGCACCGCGTGGACCCCACCCGGATGCTCGTCAGCGCTTTCGGCGACCGGGCCGATGCACCGGCGGACAAGCCGCCGGTGGCACATGGGATGCAGGCGTGCGTTCGCCAGCAGGAGGCTGATCCTGAACCTCGCGGCCGCGCTTGTCGGCCTGCTGTATGCGCTGCCGCTGATCTGGATGCTCTCGACCTCGCTCAAGCCCACGGCGCAGACGCTCGCCCACCCCCCCACGCTCCTGCCCGAGCCGGTGGGCGATCTCCCCCGCTTCGCTCGCGAGAACTACGTCGGCGAACTGGACGAGCAGGGGCGCGCGGTCGTGCGCGGCGTGTGGACCGACCCGGTGGTGGACTTCCCGCTCTTCCTGCGCAACTCGCTCGTGGTCGCGCTGCTCAGCGTGTCCGGCATGGTCGTCTCGAGCGCCGTCGTCGCGTACGGATTCGCCCGGGTGCGGTGGCGGGGTCGCGGGCCGCTGTTCGCGCTGCTCCTAGCGACCATGATGATCCCCTTTCCCGTGCTGATGGGGCCCATGTACGTGCTCTTCAAGCAGCTGGGGTGGATCGGCACGCTCCGGCCGCTGTGGGTGCCCTCGTGGTTCGCCGGCGCGTTCAATGTCTTCCTGCTCAGGCAGTTCTACCTGACGATCCCGCGCGAGCTTGACGAGGCGGCGGCGATCGACGGGTGCTCGCACTGGGGCATCTTCACGAGGGTGATCCTGCCGCTCTCGCGTCCGGCGCTCGCGGTGGTCGCGCTCTTCCAGTTCATTTTCGTGTGGAACGACTTCCTGGCCCCCCTGATCTTTCTGCAGAAGCAGGAGCACTTCACGCTGGCGCTGGGGCTGGCGCTGTACCAATCGCAGGCGGGGAACGTGCCTTGGAACCTGCTCATGGCCGCGAGCACGCTCGTGCTGGCGCCGGTTCTTGTTCTGTTCGTGCTGACGCAGCGCACCTTCACCGAGGGCATCGCGACGCAGGGGCTGAAGGAGTGAGCGCGCGGGAAATAGGTGCAAGCGGCTATTGACAGCGTCGGCGGGAACCGGTCCAATGTCTGATGTAAACGCTTTCTTTCCCGGATTCTCACCGCCCCGCGCGCAGCCGCGGGGCCACACCGACAGGAGCCATCCATGAGCCGCGGCCCCCTCTGCATCGTCGCTCTCGCCGCCCTCGCGGGCGCAGCGCAGGCGCAGGAAGAGCTTCTTCACAACGGCGGGTTCGAGATCCTGGACGACTTCACGGGCGAGCCCGAGGGGTGGCAGTTGTTCAACACCGCGCGCTTCGTGGAGACCGGCGATCCGGGCGCGCTCATCCGGAGCGGCGAGCGCGCGCTCGAGCTGCCCTCCGGCGCCGATTTCGTCGGCGCCACCACGAACCTGCTCGACGACAACTTCGAGTTCTACGACCCGCCCTACGTGTGGCGGGGCGGCCCGGCGCGCGTGAGCGGGTGGTACGCGATCCCCGCGGATCAGCCGCTCGACGGCGCCAGCTCGGGCCTCAAGCTCGAGTTCCGCCGCGACGACACGTCGATCTATCTCCCCGTCGAGGACCTCTCGATCGACGGCCACACCGACGGTCAATGGGTGCAGATGAGCATCATCGTCGGGTGCGACGAGCTCTCGGACGAATGGCCCCCCTTCGCGACCAGCGTCAGCGTCCTGCCCATCCGCTTCGGGGCGTCGGACTCGACCGGCACGATCTTCTGGGACGATCTCTCGTTCACGCAGTGCCTCGCGGACACCAACTGCGACAGCGCGATCGACACCCGCGACGTCATCGCCTTCCTGAACCTCTGGACCGCGTCCGACGATCAGGCCGACTTCGACGGGAACGGCGCGATCGACACCCGCGACGTGATCGCCTTCCTGAACGCCTGGACCCAGCCCTGCCCGTGATCGCATCCCTCTGGAGCGCCCTCGGCCGGCTGCGCCCGCCCGCAATGTCCCTCGCCGTGGCGGGCGCGGTCGCCCCGGGCGCACCCGCGCAGAACTACACCTTCCACGACGACGGCGAGGTTGCGCTCGTCGCCGTGCCCGGCGGAGGGGTTCTCGAGCCGCCCATTGCGCTCTACTACCGCGGGGGGCGCGTGGACGATCCGCGCACGGGCGGGCCCGACGCCTACGCGATCGTCGAGCTCTACGACCGCGTGCCCGACACAGGCTCCTACCCGCTCACCGGGGCCGACATCATCGCCAACGGACTCATCCGACCGCTCGTGCAGCGGGCCGACGGGATGTCCTCCCCGTTCGGGACGTCGATCGTCACCGGCCCCTCGTTCCGCGAGCAGGGGCTGCCGCTGGACCTCATCCCGGATATGTCCAGGGCCGACGTGGTCACCGGCGACCCGCACGGCGACGATCGCGTCACCATCCAGGGGCAGGGCTTCTACGGCGGCAAGGCCATACTCGTCTGCAGGCGCCGCTGGCCCGATCCCGCCGTAGGGCGGACGGATGTTCTGGTGAGCTACGCGTGGTACGCGGCCGACGACATCACGCTCGAGGGCGGGGCGAACGGGCGAGGCTTGGACGCCTTCCGCCTGGCGATGCTCAGCAGCATGCTCGCGGACACGGACGAGGGCCTGTACGACGCGCGCTATCTCAGGGTCGTGGACCCGCAGGATCGCGCCCGGACGATCGAGGTGCCGGACGCGCCCCGCTCGCGCCACCTGTTCGACCGGCCGCGCCCCGTCGCGCCCGGCGGCTCCTTTGCGCTGCTCAAGGACAACGGCGCGAGCTGGAACCCGGGCAGCCCCTCGATCGAGGTGGTCGTGGAGTCCGTCTCGGCGCCTGTCGGAGCGATCGCGGTGCAGGCGTACCTCGCCGGCACGGTGAACCCCAACGACGACTCGCTCTCGGTGTGGCTCGAGTGGGTCGATGCGCCGCCGGTGATCGGCGCGGGGACCCGGCTCGACGTGGAGCTCCGCGTCGTCGCGACGCCCGCGACCGACCCCGGCGACCTCGACCACGACGGGGCCCACACGCGCGCCGACGGGGTGCTTGCATTCGGGCTGCTCGGGCGCGCGGAGGCCGACCCCGACTTCGACGCGTACGCCGACCTCGACCGGGACGGCGACATCGACGACGCGGATTTCAACGCGCTGGTCGCGATCATCGGCGCACATCCCGCCGACACCACCCGCGACGGGGTGGTGGATACTCGCGACGTGATCCGCTTCCTCGGAGAATTCGCGGGCGGGGGGAGCGGCGCGGACCTCAACGCCGACGGCGCGGTGAACACGCTCGACGCGATCCTCTACCTCAATCTGTTCGCGTACGCCACGTGACGCCGGGGGAAGAAGCCGGCGGATTCACGCCGCGGGCGCTGCAGCGCCCGTGCTGCAAAGCAGCTGGAGCCCGGCGCGCCAGCGCCGGCGGCACGCCCTCACCCGCACGACCCGGGCCCTCCAGCTCGCCTGCCCGCGGCGCGTGCGCAGGTGCACGACGAGCAGGTCATTGATCGCCAGAGGCCAGGGCGTCTCGATCTGCATGCCGGACCGGCTGATGTCGATCGCCCGCACGGTGAACCGTTCCGCGAGCCCGACCGGGTAGCTCTTGAGCTGGCGCACGAACTCCGCCTGGATCGGCAGCGCGAAGGTGTACCGGCCGAACCCGCGCCGCTCCCGGCGTGACGCGGGCGCCGCGGCGGGCGGGGGATCGGCGGGCGCGTCGGGGCCGCGCTCGGGGGAGCCCCGCCGCGCCTGCGCCCGGTCGCCGGGCGGCGTCCCGGCGCGCTCCGCGGGAGGCATCGGTTGGGTCCGGGAGGGATCGGCGCGGAGCAGCTCCTCGACGAGCTCTCGCCAGGCGGCGAAGACACTCTCGTCGAAGTGCGGGCCGACCTCGCGCTCCATGATGCGGAGCGCGTCGCGGGGCGGCATCGCGGCGCGGTACGGTCGGGCCGCGGTGAGCGCGTCGAAGACATCCACGACCGTGCAGATGCGCGTCGGCAGGGAGAGCTCGGGCCCGGTCCTCCCGCGCGGGTACCCGCCGCCGTCCGGGCGCTCATGATGGTCCCTCGCCATCTCGAGCACGGCGCCGGGAAGCTGCGCATTCCGCGCGAGCTCGTCGTAGCCGAGCTCGGGGTGCCGACGCAGGAGGTCCCACTCGGCGGGGCTGAGGTCGCCCTCCTTGTTGAGCACGGCCTGCGGCACGTCGCGCTTGCCGATGTCGTGCAGCAGGCCGCCCTGATACAGCGTCGTCGCGAACGCGCCGTCGCCCGGCCGGAGCCTCGCCCCCAGGAGCCCGCAGCCGACCCCGACGTTCACCATGTGCGTGGTCGTGCAGAGATCGTGGTCGGCCATCTCGAGCATGTAGGAGAATGTGCCCGGGTCGCTCTCGCACCACGCGCCGAATTGCCTGGCGAGCGCCGAGATTGCCGCGATCGGCTCGGGCTGGTCCGGCAGGAGCAGCACCTCGTCGATCATGCGCGTGCACGCCGCGCGAACGATCCGCGCCCGCTCGCGCCGGCACGCCTCCGGATCGCTGAACATCCGGTCCAGCCGCCCCGCCAGCGCGAGGCGATACTCGGCGTGCTGCAGCGCGGGGATGTGGAGGAACTCGACGCCCTGCGCCGTCAGGCTGTCCAGGTCGTCGCGGGTGAACTCGGCCCCCGCGCCCCGATAGAGCGAGGGCTGCCGGTGTCCCCGGTAGTAGATGAACAAGTCCAGGTTGTGGGCCTGGAAATCCAGCGAGTCGATGGGGATCGGCACCAGGCGCGTGGACGGGCCGGCGAGCGGTTCGGCTGGCACTGCGGCGGCCCTGTCCATGCGGCGTCCCCCGGCTGCTCCGGCGCTTCTTTCGATCCCCCGAGGGGCAAGCTTCAGGCGAACTCTCCGACGCTCTCGCGCGGCGTCGTCCGTCGTGGGAGCAGGCCGCAGACTCTCCCCGGGGGGGACGCGCCGCGCCCGATAAGCGCTCGCTCAATCCGTGGGCGGATCGAACAGCATCGCGACCTGGGAGCCGTACACCGGGTACTCCACCCGGCAGCGGAACGCGCGGAACTCGCTGTCGCGCCAGCCGAGGCGGCTGTACACGTGGCGCAGCAGGTCCGGATAGCGCGGCACATCCGGGGAGCGCAGCATGCCGACGCCCCCGCCGAGCGTCTCGACGCTCTCCAGCATGTCGAGCACGTCGATGTCGCGCGCGGGGTTGTTCGCGTCCGCGACGCCCTCGAACGAGGTGTCGTACACGCGGATCGACGGCGACGATCCGGGATACACGTCGCGGTGCAGGATCGCGTCGAGCTGCAGCGATTCCGCGGGAGTCGAGATCTCCGCGAAGACGTAGCCCTTGCGCCCGGAACCCGAAGGGACGGCGCGGCGCATCTCGGCGCGGTTCACCTCCGCCATCACGAGGTCGACGGCGGAGCGGGGGCCATACCGGGCCCCCGCCAGCGAGTAATGGATCGCGTCGCCCGCTCGCACCACGTCGAACGAGGGCGTCGGGCGCGACGAGAACTCCTCCAGCGTTGCCTGGTGCATCTCCTCGATGGGCTCTCCGGACAGGTTCAGCGGCCGGCGCTGCTGGCTGACCTCCGGCGCGAAGCGCCGCGTGACGATCTTCACCCCCGCGCGCGGGCGGAGCCGGGCGATGCCGAAGAGCCCGTTGAGCCACACCACGTCCAGCCGGTCCGGGTCGCTCTCGCTCGGGGCGAGAATGACCGTGGCCATGATGGCGCGCGCCAGAGCTCCGCGCAGGTGGCTCATCGCCTTGTGGGCCGCCTGCTTGCGGCGCAGCTCGAACTCCCGCCGGGCCTCGGGCAGCCACGCCGCAACGATCGCGTCGAGGGCCGACCTGTCCCCCACCTCGTCCCGGATGAGCTGCTCAAACTGATCCACCGCGGCGCGCGCTCCCGCGACGAGCTCGCCGTCCACCCCTTCCCGGGCCAGCGCGTCCAGCGTGCGTCGGAGGGGCTCCGGCCCGGGCGAGCGGTGCACGACGAACAGCGGGTCGGCGCTCCGGAGGGCGGCGAGCACGCGGCTGGCGAGCACCTTATCGATGCCGAGCCGACGGGCGAGGGCTTGGGGGCCCCTGGGCGGGTCGGGCATCCCATCGATCGCCCGGCCGAGGCTCTCGAGCAGGGATTCGCCGGTGCGGACGATCCGGACCTCTAAACCATCGCCCGAGCCGGGCGGCTGCCTTGCGGGGAGGGCTGGGGTGAACGAGTCCGGATCGACCATCGCGAGCAGAATAGCCGTTGAGGCCCGGAGTGCAGCGCGGCGGAGAACATTTCTCTGTAGTTTCTGTGAAACTTCTGGATTGGAACTGCGGAAGGAGGTACAACGGACCTTCCGGGGCTGGCCCGGAGTGGAGCAGCGTCCCCGCAGCCGCACGGCGCGGGGGCCGAGAGACCCAAACAGGAGGCGATAGATGCGACGCGTGTGCACATTGGCCGTGATGGCGGCAGCCGCGAGCGCGGCGACGGCGGACACCTACACCGACACCTTCGACAACGGGACGAACGCCGGCAACTGGGGCTTCATCCATGGCTTCGACAGCATCGAGGATTCGGGCGGCAATCCCGGCTGGTACCTCCGGCAGCCGGCCTTCGACACCTTCGCGCCGATCCTGAGCGGCGACCAGGGGCCCTTCATCGGGGACTACCGCGCGATGGGCGTGACGCAGATCTCGGTGGACGCGATCACGTACCACCGCGATTTCGGCCCGCCGGAGGGCTTCGAGTTCTCGCTGCTCCTGCGCGATACGAAGGACACCCCTGAGGTGGACGACGACGATTACGCTTACTACGTCGGCGACGAGGTGCCGCAGCCCGGGCAGGGCTGGAAGAGCTTCGCATTCGACGTGCCCAGCGACTCCGGCGACCTGCCCGCGGGGTGGAAGGGGGGCTGGGTCGGCGACGGGGAGAACTTCCGCCCCGGCGTGACGTGGAGCGACGTGATCACGAACGTGAAGCAGGTCGAGTTCTGGTGGATCAATCCCACGTTCTTTGCGTTCTTCGCGAACTGGGATGTCGGGGTAGACAACCCGGCGATCACCACGATTCCCGCGCCCGCCTCCGCAGGGCTGCTGGCCCTCGGCGCGCTCGCGGGGGGACGCCGGCGCCGCTGAGCGGCCGGGACAACCGAGATTCTCACGTCGCGCCCGCGGGCACCCTCCCGCGGGCGTTGTCTTTGAGCGAGGGCAGGGCGCGAGCCCGCAAAAAAGAAGACACCGGCCAGGGGCCGGTGTCCTCAAGAGAGCAAGTGGACGACGGATCAGCGGCGGCGGCGGGCAGCCACGAGACCGCCAAGGCCGAGGAGGGCCATGGAGGCGGGCGCCGGCACGAGACGGACGGTGAACGCCATCTCGGGGGTGAAGTTCTGCCCGTCGAAGAAGGAGCCGCTGGGATCGTTGGAGAACCAGAACGTGCCGTTGTCGCTGTGCTGGCTGTTCTGGGTGTGGCCGCCGACGTTGTAGAAGCCGGGGCCGCTCTCGCCGACCACGGTCGCGGCGAACCAGTAGGTGTTGCCGGGGACCAGGTTGCCGGAGGAGGCGGAGGCCTCGTAGTAGGTGAGGCCGCTGTTGGCGAAGGCCGCGAGCGAGCCGGTCGACGAGATCACGTTGCCCGCGTCGGGGCCGCTGCCGCCGGTGTCGCCCCAGACCTCGAAGCGGATGCTCGAGCCGCCGGTGCCCTGCGCGTTCAGCCACATCCCCAGGTCGGAGATGGTGGTGTCGCCCGCGGGAGCGACGAAGCTGTTCGCGTAGACAAAGGAGCCGCTGTCGGGATCGAGCGGGAACCAGAAATCGCCCAGATCGGGGGACTTCTCGTACAGCGTGTCCGCCAGGGCGGCGGTAGCGCCCGCGGCGAGAACGACGGCACCAACGATGAACTCTCTGCGCATGTCTCTCTCCTCTAGGTTTGCTGGACGGCACCCCCCGCCCACCTGGGTGCGGGCCGCCGCCTTGGACAGGGGGAGGATACTACCAACGACTGAGGGTGGGGAGTATGTTCTCGCATTTTCTTGTCGAACGTTGGGTTAGGATCATGATTGGGTTATCGGACCGCCGGTTCGTCTCAGGCGTACGGATCGACGGGCGAACGCCTGCCGCCGGCTCCGGGCGCCTAGGCCGGCGAATACCTCGTAGCCTGTAGAGCATGCAGATCGCCGTCCTGATCCCTGCCGCCGGCGCCGGCCGGAGATACGTCGAAGCCGCGGGCGCAGAAGGGCCGCGCAGCAAGCTTGACGAGGACCTCGGCGGACGGCCCGTGCTGCACCGCACGATCGAGGCCTTCACGAACTACGACGCCCCGGGCCGGACCCTGTCGCCGATCGTCGTGGCGGGGCCACACGGCGAGCAGGAGTTCGCCGAGTTCAAGATGCGCCACGGGGACAAGCTCTCGATCCTGGGGGTGCAGCTCGTGCGCGGGGGCGAGACGCACCGGTGGCAGACCGTGCGCGCGGCGCTGGAGGCGATCCCGGGGAGCGCGACGCACGTGGCGATCCACGACGCCGCACGCCCGTGCGTCGGCACCGAGCTTCTTGACCGAGTGTTCGATGCGGCGGAGCGATTCCGGGCGGTCGTGCCCGCGCTCGACGTGACGGACACGATCAAGTGCGTCGCGGAGGAGCCGGTGCCCGACGAGGGCGCCGACCCGCTGGCCGCGATCCTTGGCGCGCCCAAGAAAGGCCCCGGCCTGCGGTCGGTGGAGCAGACGCTGGACCGCGCCCGCGTCGTGGCCGTGCAGACACCGCAGGTGTTCGCGGCCGACCTGATCCGGCGGGCATACGCGCAGAGCGATCTCACGAGCACTGACGACGCGGGGCTAGTGGAGCGGCTGGGCGAGCGCGTCGTGGTGGTGGAGGGCGACGCGGCCAACATCAAGATCACACGTCCGCTCGACCTCAAGGTCGCCCGCGCGCTCCTGGGCCTGAAGGGCCCGACCGAGCGGGCCACGCACAAGCGGTTCTAACCTGGCGCCGATGAGGAACAACGCCAGGCCGTCGATGACTCCGGAGCTCGCCGAGCGGCTGGCCCGCATCGTGCTCTCCTGCATCGGCCGGGAATACCCCAACCAGATCGCGCACACGATGACCACCGACGCCGACGCGGCCCCGCCGCGATCGCTGCACCCGGCCTTTTTCGGCTGCTACGACTGGCACTCCGCGGTGCATGCGCACTGGTGCCTGGTCCGCCTGCTGCGCGTTACGGGCGGTGCGAGGGATTGGGGCGCGGATGCGCGCCGAGCGCTGCGCGAGAGCCTTACCGAGGAGAAGCTCCTCGGCGAGCTCGCCTATCTCGATGCGGAGGGCCGGGGCACGTTCGAGCGTCCGTACGGCCTGGCTTGGGCGCTCCGCCTGGACGCGGAGCTGCGGATGTGGCGTGACGACGCAGCGCGGGCGTGCGCCCTCGCGATGCGCCCGCTCGCCGCGGCGTGCTCGGCGAGGCTCGCCGGCTGGGCCGCGGCCCTCACGCACCCGGTCAGGACGGGCGTGCACAGCCAGAGCGCATTCGCGCTGTCATTGGCGCTCGATTGGGCCCGCCTCGCCGGCGAGGACGCGGCCGCGGACCTGCTCGCCCGCGAGGCCCGTCGGCTCTACAGCGCCGATCGGGGTTGGGCCCTGGCATTCGAGCCTTCCGGGGAAGACTTTCTTTCGCCCTCGCTGGCGGAGGCGGATCTCATGCGCAGGGTGCTCCCGCCGGGCGAGTTCGCGGCTTGGCTCGGGGGGTTCCTCCCCGAGCTCGGGAGCGCGGGGCGGGAGCTTCCGCTCGCGCCCGTGCGCCCGCTGGACCCGCTCGACGGGCGGCTGGCCCACCTTGACGGCCTCAGCCTCAGCCGCGCCTGGATGCTCGACGGCATCGCGGACGCGTTGGCGCCCGGCGATCCGCGCGCGGGGCCGATCCGTCGCGCCGCCGATGCGCACCTGCACGCGGGGCTGGCGCGCGTGGACGCCGACGACTACGCGCGAGCGCACTGGCTCGCGACCTTCGCGGCATACGCCCTCACCCGCGAGCCGGCGGCGGAGGGGATCACGCCGCCAGCTTCGTGAGGTATTCGCTGATCGCGTCCGCGTCGTCGCGAGCGTCGGATTCGAGCCCGAGCGCCTCGCGCAGGCTCTCCACCGTTTCACTGGCGAAGATGAACCGGTATGTCGAGAGCGGCTCGCCCGACGAGTCGTAGGTATACGCCGTGCCAAGGCCGTCCGAATCCGGGCGGAGGGTGATGGTCAGCCCGCCCAGCCGGAACTGCTGCGGCCGGGGCCTGGTGGCGTCGGCGATCTCGCTGGCCATCTGCTCGTCGAGCACGTCGACGAGCTGCTGGTGGACCGCCGAGGCGAGCCGGCTCGCCTCCAGCGCATCGGCCACCTCGGAGAAGAGCTCCACCACCGCGCTGTACTCGCCGGTCGCCTGCGCGACCATCGCCGCCAGCCGCCCGGCGTCGAGGCCGAGGTGCGCCTCGGCCGCCGCCGCCATCGGCGCCCGTTGCGCCGGCGCGCCGTCGGCGCACAGGACGATCGAGCCCACGTAGTACGCGATCCGGTGGAGCGCGTGCACGGGATCCTGACGCCCCCCCGCGCCCGGTGGGGTGTGATGCCACTCGATGGGCTTCGAGAGCAGGTCCGGGAATCTCCACCGGCGCGTGAGCACGCCGACGACGTCGACGTGGGTGTACGGCAGCTCCGCGAGCTCGGCGTGGTGCATCTTCATTGGCGGCAGGCCGCGCCGGTAGACCGACTTGAATGGACCCCCGAGGAGCGCGTGCGTCAGCGGGATGCCCGCGTCGAGCATGAGGCCGATTACGAAGGCTTCGGAGACGAGCGTCGGCGCTTGGGAGCGGGCGATCTCCGCGGCGAGGCAGGCGCGGTACAGCGACTGGCTCCACACCTCGCGCGAGAGGCGCTGGTCGGCCTCGGTCGCCGCGCCCCGCGAGAGGTAGAACCCGAGGGCGACCGAGCGCAGGCGGTCGAGCCCCAGGAGCACGCACGCGCGGTCCACGTTGGTCACGGGCTTGCGCTGGGCGAAGAAAGCCGAGTTCGCCAGCCGGATCAGGCGGCCCGATAACGCCGGATCGTGCCGGATCACCTTGGCGTATTCGTTGAGGCCGGTCGTCGGGTCCTTCGTCAGGTCGAGGATGCGTGCGGCGATCGGCGGCTGGGAGGCAAGCCCGACCTCGGCGAGCCGGCGCGCGAGCTCGCAGTGCAGGTCGGCGAGCTCCGATGCAGTCAGCGAGTTGCGCGGTGTCATCGCTCGGCTGCTCCCGGATCGCCCGCCGGCGGATCAGCCAGGACGCCCGGGATACACCTGGCCAGCGCCCCGCCCGCCCCGCGATATAGGCAGATCGGCGTAGGCCTGACGCGGCTTGAGCGACAGCGGGCACGCCGGCCCGACCGGCCCAAGCCCCCGAACGGCTCACGGCTGCAGGCGCGTGCCTCGCCAGGGGCCTGTCCCGCCCGGGGGGCGCTCCCAGCATGCCCGGTCGTGGAGCCGGCCGGCGCCTCCGACCCATAATTCGACCCTGTCGGCGATCAGCCGGTATCCGCCCCAGTGCGGCGGGCGCGGGATCTCGACGGGATCGCCCCGGACCGCGGCCCCGAGATCGATCCCGAGCTCAAGGACCTTGTCCGCCGCCTGGCGCAGGAGGGCCTCGCGCGATGCGATGGGCCGGCTCTGGTCGCTCGCCCAGGCCCCGAGGCGGCTCTCCCACGGCCGAGAGGCGAAATAGGCGTCGCTCTCGCCCGGGGAGGAACGCTGCACCGCCCCTTCGATGCGCGCTTGCCGCTCGGCGTGATCCCAGTGGAACACCGTGGCGGCGCGCGGATTGGCGTCGAGGGCGCGCCCCTTGCGGGACTCGTAGTTGGTGAAGAAAACGAGGCAGCCAGTGGGCGCGTCGATCCCCTTACAGAGCACGATTCTCGCCGACGGGCGACCGTCGGGGTCGATCGTCGCGAGCGTCATCGCGTTCGGATTGGGCGTCGCGCCGAGGGCCGCGGCTTCTTCGAACCACGCACGGAAGAGCGAGAACGGCTCGGCGGGCAATGGGTCCGGCAGAGTCGGCGAGCTCTCGAAGCTCTCGTAGGTGGACATGCCCAAGGGTATCCGGCGCGGTCGGGCGCGCGGAAGGAGGCCGACCGCCGATCCGCTCCGAGGTACTCTTGGCGAGTTGTGGAGTGCGTGTCGGTCTCCCGCCGACGTTGCTGGCATCTGGAGAACATCCGCGACCATGGCCGGAACCGCTTCACAATTCGAGGGACGCGCCCGCAACGGGAAGCCGGCGCAGGCGACGAGCGCGGAAGTGCTTCGCGAGCTGCTCGAGGCGCTCCCGCCCCACTCGCTCGAGGCCGAGATGTCGCTGCTGGGCTCGCTGATCCTGGACCCGCGCAGCGTGGCGGAGGTGCTGACCACGGCGCCGGGGCCGGAGCTCTTCTACCGCGAGGGGCACGCGACGATCTACAAGGCGATCCTCTCGCTGTACGACCAGCACGAGGGCTGGGACGCGATCCAGTTGCTCGAGCTGCTGCGGGACCAGGGGCAGCTCGACGAGATCGGCGGCGTGGCGTACCTGAAGCAGCTCGCCGAGTGCGTGCCCTCGGCGGTGAACGCCCCCCACTACGCGCGCCTGGTCGCGGCGAAGCACCGCCTCCGCGCCCTGATCGACTCGGCGTGGCGCATCATCTACGACGCTCACAACGTCGGGCAGCTCGGGCCGGACGGCGTCGCCTCGCTGCTCGACCGGGCGGAGGCCGAGATCTTCGAGATCGCGCACGAGAAGAACATCCGCGACGTCGAGTCGATCGCGAAGATCCTCCAGGACGAGATCGACCGCCTCGAAGCGCAGGAAGGCAAGGGGATCACCGGCATCGCGACGGGGTACGCGGACCTGGACAACATCCTGAGCGGCCTGCAGCCGGGGGAGATGCTGATCCTGGCGGCCCGACCGTCGATGGGCAAGACGGCCTTCGCGCTCAACCTCGCGGAGCAGGTAGCTTTCGGCGGGGCCACGCCCTGGAGCCCCCCGCTCGGCAAGCCGGCGGCGACGGCGATCTTCTCGCTGGAGATGTCGCGGGGATCCCTCGCGCAGCGGCTGATCTCCGCGCGGTCGGGGATCGACCTGCATCACCTGCGCACGGGGCAGATGGGGATGGAGGAGTGGGGCCGGCTCAACGCGGCGTGCGGGGAGCTGCACGAGGCGCCGCTCTACATCGACGACACGCCGGCGCTCACAATCCTCCAGCTCCGCGCCCGCGCCAGGCGCATGGTGTCCCAGTTCGGGGTCAAGGTCATCGTCATCGACTACCTCCAGCTCCTCACCGCGCCCAATGCCTCGCGCGAGAGCCGGCAGGTGGAGGTCGCGACCATCTCCCGCGGCATCAAGGCGCTCGCGCGCGAGCTGAACGTGCCGATCGTCTGCCTGGCCCAGCTCAACCGCGGCACGGAACAGCGCGAGGGCAATCGCCCGCGCATGGCGGACCTGCGCGAGTCAGGCTCGATCGAGCAGGACGCCGACGTGGTCATGCTCCTGCACCGGGAGGCCTACTACCACCGCGGCGACCCCGAGTGGCTCGCCGACCCGGAGAACGAGGGCAAGGAGAACCTCGCCGAGCTCATCATCGCCAAGCAGCGCAATGGCCCCACGGGGATCGTCAACCTCACGTGGGACAGCAAGACCACCCGCTTCAAGTCGCACGACGCGCACCACCAGGTCGCGGAATACGCCGGGCATCACGGCGGGGGCGGGAACGGCTTCGACGGGTATTCCTCGCCCTCTCACGCCGCGGGGGCGGCCCCGGAGGTGCGCGTGCGCGCGGCACCGGCCGAGTACCGGGGGTTCGCGCCGGGGGGGGGCATCGGCCCGGTGGCCGACTTCCGCGACGGCGGCGGCCCGGCGGCGGCGGACGAGGACGACGCCTCCGACGTTCCGTTCTGACTTTGTTCACTGCCCATTGAGAGGGTTGCGTTGCTCTCCTCCGCCGCGGTACGCTGGCGCGCATGTCCTTCCATGCAGGAAGGAGGAGGGGAAACCCATGAGAAATGGATCAGTTGTGTTGTGGTGCGCCGCGTGTGCGGCGGGCGCGATGGCTCTCGCCGGATGCACCGGCCAGGCGACGCGCGTCTCGATCGAGGGCGACGGGGCCGCGGGGCCGGTCGCGAAGAGCCCCGAGGACTACCGCAAGGTCCGCTTCGCCGAGGCGATGCGCGGGCTGGCGATCCGGGACGGGCTGGTGCGGGTGGACGCCGAGGCCGCGGGGGAGCTCGCGCTCAACCTCCGCCCGGCCGACGGCGCCGGCGCGATCGCGCGCGGCGAGTCCAGGCTTGCGGAGAACGACTTCAGCGGGGCGGTCGCGGAGTACCGCACGGCGATCCTCGCCGACGCGGGCAGCGCCGCGGGCTACGAGGGCCTGGGCGACGCGCTGGTGTGCAAGCGGAAGGACGACATGGCGCTCGCGGCGTACCGGACTGCGGTCATGCTGGCGCCGCGCGACGCCGACGCGCGGATGAAGCTCGCGGAGACGCTCAACCGCAACGGCGACATCGCGGGCTGGGCGGCCGAGCTCGAGAACGTGCTCGCGATCGACGGCGGGCACGGCGAGGCGCACGCGCGCCTGGCGGTCGCGAGGTACTACCTGGGCGACAAGGAGGCGGCGCGTGAAGAGATCGTGCTCGCCGAGAGGTTCGGCGGCGCCGTGCCCCCGCAGCTCAGGGACCTGGTCAACAACTGAACCCCCGCGCCGCTCCGGCGGCGGATTCCGAGGAGATTCCCAACATGCGCATCAGCATTCATCTGAGCCTTGCGCTCCTGGCGGGGGTGACCTGCGGCCTGGCGAACGCCCAGCCGGTCATCGGCCCGCAGATCCGCGTCGATCCCAACAACAGCACGAACGCGGCCGTCAACGAGACGAGCATGGGCGTCGCCGACGCCGACGGCAGCGACATCTTCGGCGGCTGGAATGACTATCGCAACAACATCAAGTCGTTCTTCACGCTCTCGCTCGACGGCGGGAACACATGGACGGACTTTGCGATCCGTCCGCCCGCCCAGTTCCAGACCTCCGTCGAGGGCGACCCGATGACGGCGTTCGACCACCGCGACGGCACCCTCTATGCCGGCGCGATGGCCTTCGGCGGCAACGGCGGCATCTATGTCGCCCGCAAGGACCCGGGATCGAGCACGTTCAACCCCGCCGTCATGGCCCGGGTGTCCGGCAGCGTCGACAAGGGGTGGATGTGCGTGGGGCCGGACCCCGCGGACCTGAGCAATCCCAACAAGTCGATCCTCTACATCGCCTACAACCAGGGGCTGTCACGCTCCACCGACAAGGGCGCCACGTGGGCCGGCCCCGTCTCGATCGCCTCGGGCTCGATCGGCTTCCTGCCGCGCGTGGGCCCGAGCGGCACGCTCTACATCCTCTACTGGGATTTCGGCAACGGCATCTGGATGCGCAAGAGCACCAACGGCGGCCAGTCGCTCACCACAGCGGTGCGCGTCGCGACGCGCCTCGACGTCTGGGGGATCGACGGCTCGCGCTTCCCGGGCGGCTTCCGCGTCCCGCCGCTGGCGTACCTCGCGGTCGACCCCAACGACGAGACGCTGTACGTGGTCTACTTCGACACGACCGCGGTCTCCGGCGGCAATCGCGACGTGGACCTGTACTTCACCAAGAGCACCGACGGCGGCTCGACCTGGGCGACGCCCTCGAGGATCAACGGCTCGCAGGGCAATATCCAGGCCGACTCGTTCTTCCCCTGGCTCGAGGTGGACCGCTCGGGGCGCATCGGCGTGCTGTTCTACGACACGCGGAACGTCGCGCAGAACGACAGCGCAGCGCACGCGCAGGTCGACACCTACTACTCGTACTCCGAGGACGCGGGCGCCACGTGGACCGAGCATCGGCTGACGCCGACCGCCTGGAACAGCCAGTTCGACGGGATCGGCGGCGGGTTCATCGGCGACTATCTCGGCATGGGTCAGGCGCAGGGGGCGGCGGGAAGCTACTCCTGGCCGCTCTACCTGGCCACCCACGGCAACCAGCCGCACCAGTACACGCACAAGATCTACCACCCCTGCCCTGGAGATTTCAACGCTGATGAGGCGATCAACACCCAGGACGTGCTCAGCTTCCTGAATGCGTGGAACTCCCAGGACCCGCGCGCGGACCGGAACGGCGACGGCGTCTGGAATACTCTCGACGTGCTCTCCTTCCTGAATTCCTGGAACGGTCCGTGCCCATAACGTGAACGCCTGGCCAAAGCTCTCCCGAGCCGTGACCGCTGCCGTCCTGAGCCAGGCGGCAGCGGTCCTTTCTTGCGCGCACGCCCAAACACCCGGCGAGGTGAATCTGCACCGCGTCGGGAGGCTGCTGGACGCGGACGTGCGGGCGCTCTGGATCGGCGACAGCTGGTGCAGGCTGGGTCGCGTCGACCGCGTGCCCTTCGGCGCGATCGCGACCTGGCCCGGCCTGCACGCGACGGCGGTCTCGACCGGCTACTACGGGGGCAACGGCCTGACGCAGGTCGTCAACTACACCTCGGGTGAGGGAGCGCTCGATTCGGTGGACGGGGGCACGGGCTGGGAGGTCGAGCTCAACGGCGGCGTGCAGGCGTACTTCGCGCTCCCGATCTCGAACCTGACGAAGCTCGTCGGCCTCGCGGGGCTGAATATCCCCGATTCGGGCGCGGAAGCGGACCTCATCTGCGCCCTCCGGGTGAACAACACGAAGTGGGTGCTCACGGACAATGGCCCGTTCACTTCCGCTGAGGACGCGGTCCGGGTGCGGCCGTGGTACTACGCGCCGGCGGACATCCACGACCAGGTGGAGCGGCTTCGGCTCCTCGATGTCTACGGCAACGTGCTCGCGGTCGTCGCCCCCGCGGCGGATGCGCGCCGGCGGTGGCACCTCGGGGAGGACCCCTCGTCGGGCGCGCCGCGCGACGCGGCCGCGTCGCAAATGAACGCGTTTGCGGACGACCCGGCGCTCCCCCCCACGCCGGCGCTGGGCCCGCGCATCGTGATCGCGCAGGACCCGGCCCGCCCGATCGCCGGGTCGGGCCGGTACTGGTTCTTCGGGGGGGCGACCTTCTACAAGGTGGATGATTCCGGCGCGCGGATCCCGGGCTACTACCACTCCGGGCTGTCGCAGGACTCCTGGTCGCTCGCCGGGCTGCGGGACGACCTCGCCAGCGAGGGCGGCAAAACCTTCTCGGACGCGCAGCTCCTGCACTGGCTGGACGTCACCACGCTGGACCGCTCCCAGGCGCCCGTCGTGATCCTTCACATCGCGACCGAAGATCTCACGGCGCTCCAGCTCGAAGAGCTCACCTTCGGGATCGTGCAGAGGTTCCGCTCCGCCTTCGCCCGGATCGGCACGGCGACGCCGGCATTCCTCCTCCTCGGGTCGTACATGCACGTGCTCCCGGACAGGTCGATCGAGCAGAGCAGGGCGGCGGTGGAGCGCCTGGACGCGGTCTACGCGCAGGTCGCGCGGGAGGAGCCCGACTGCGCGTTCTACTCGCTCTATCAAGCGACCGACGGGGTGTTCCTCACCAGCGACGGCTACGGGGGCCCCGGCGCTCAACAGGCGGCGCGCGATTGGCTCGATGCGGCGGGCTGGTCGACGCTCACCTTCGGGGGCGTCACCTACCACCTCTCGACGGCGACCGACGGCGGGCTCGACGGCGTGCTCCTCTCCGACGGGCTGCACCTGAACTCGCTCCCGGCCGCGGCGTTCTACGCCAAGCTCCTGGGCGACGCGATCGCCGCGTCGGCGTGCCCCGCGGACTTCAACGGCGATGGGAGCGTGGACAGCCGGGACGTGCTCGCGTTCCTGAATACCTGGGCGGCCGGCGACTCCTCCGCCGACTTCAACTCGGACGGTGTGATCAACACGATGGACGTGATCGACTTCCTCAACGCCTGGAACGAGCCCTGCTGAGGGCTCCCGCGCCGGGCGGCCGGCCGGCGCTTCGGCGAGAGCTCCTCGGCCCAGCGGGCTACTGCCCGCACGTCTTGCAGGTCGCGCCCGCGAGCCGGGCTTCGACGCAGCACGGGTGGTCGCACTCGCCGCCCTTCTCGACGGCCGCCCTGCAGCACGCCGGGAGCAGCGCCGCGTCGATCACGGTTGTCCCGGCGCCGACCTGCGCCGCGGCGCCGGGGGCCCCCGCGAGCTCGGGCGCCGGCGCGAGCTCCTCGCCCTCGGCGAAGGTCGCCGGCTTGAGCTCGCCCGAGGCCTCGACGGCGAGCCCCGGCCTGAGCGCGGCGAGCAACGCGCCAGCCTGGGACGACACGGCGGTGTCCCAGACGTAGAGATTCCTGAGGCGCGGCAGGTCCGCGATCCGGACCAACGCCTGATCGGTCACGCCGGTCCCGTACAGGTTCAGATAGGTCAGCGCCTGCAGGCCCGCCAGGTGGGCGATGCCCGCGTCCGTCACCGCAGTGCGCCCGAGATGCAGCCGCTCCAGGCGCGCGAACGCGCCCACGCCGGCCAGGCCCTCGTCGGTCACGGAGGTGCCCGACAGGTTGAGCGAGACGAGCGTGGGCTCCAGGCCGCGCAGCAGCGCGAGGTCGCCATCGGTCACCGCCGCGCCGAGCAGGTCGAACCGCACCTCGATCCATGGATCCGCCGCGGAGAGCCGCGTGGCCACGGCGCCGCGCTCGCGCAGGCGCGCGAGTGCCGCCGCCTGCTCCGCCGCCGCGGCTGCGTCGAACACGAACTCGGCGCCTTGGTCGGGCTCCTGGGCCAAGCCGGGGTCGGCGGGGACCGTGGCGGGCCCCTCCGACCAGACCGCGCCCTCGTCGATCCAGGCGGCGATCAGCGCGACCTCGCCGGGCGTGAGCGGCTCGGCCTTGCCCTCCGGCGGCATCGCGTCCTCGTCGTCGGGAGGGAGCGAGATGCGGAAGTAGAGCTCGCTGGCGAACGCATCCCCCGGCACGATCACCTGCTCGTCGGCGTCCCGCCTGTCGAAGACGTATTCCCGCGCGTGCAGGCGCAGGTTGCCCTTGCCCTTGTCCGGCCCGTGGCAGTCGATGCAGTGCTCTGCGAAAATCGGCGCGATCTGCGAGGCGAAATCGACGGCGTGGGCCCCGGAATCCGGGGGCGCGGCCGGCGCCGCGCCCTCGCTCGGAGCACTCGCGGGGCGCGGGAACAGCACCTCGACGAGATAATCCTCCCCATAGACAATGGAGCCGCCCCAGTGCCCGGCGACGGCGACGACTCCCGCGGCGAGCACGAGGGCGACGCGGTAGATCGCGGTCATGACGCGAGCCTTGCCCGTCGCGGCGATTGCCGCCGCGACCAGCGCCACCCCGGCCAGGGCCACGGTGGTGATGCCGAGCCAGCGGTGCACCTCCACGAGGTCGGCAACGCCGCGCCCGTGAGGCTCGAGGTCGGCGTTGATCCAGCCGAACCAGGCCGCCGCCGCGGCCCCGAGCGTGCCGACAACGACACACGCGACGGCCGCACCGGACGGCTTGACCGTGCTGCGCCGGAGGATGATCGTTCCGATCTCGAACAGGACCGCCGCGCCAAGAAGCGCGATGGGGAAATGCACCACCATGGGGTGGAGGCGGCCGAGGAATCGCGGCAGGTCGGCGGCGGGTCCGACCGCGCCCGCCGCCGCGGGCGCAACCGCACACGCGACGATGCAGCCCCCGAGGACGAGAGAGCGTGCGCTGGGCGGTCGAATCATGCTGCGAGACCCTCGCGGGATGGCGCAAGCGGGACTCGGCGCCGGGGACCGGGCGCGAATCCCGACCGGCGCTGGTGAACCGATCGGTCGATCGCCAGTGTACAAGGCCGGCCCACGCCGGGGAACCGTCCAGAGGCCCCGATCCGGTTCGCGCGGGCGTGAGCCGCCGCTCCGGGACTCCGCTGCTAGGCTCAGGCCATCCGCCGCTTTCCCGGAGCACGCCGATGCGCCCACATCT
>DASRXL010000009.1:0-24929 GCA_035654175.1 Phycisphaerales bacterium | reverse complement strand
CTCCGCGATCAGGACCGCGCGTTCTCCCGAGCCCACGCCGGCCGCGACGCGCCGCCAGAACGCGCACGCGCGCTCGCGCGTCATGGGCGCCATGAATCCGACCGACGCGCCCCCCTCTACGCAATCGAGAAGCACCGCGCTCAGCCCGTCGATCTCCGCCTCGCCGAGCGTGTACAGCCTCCGCAATCCGTACCCGTGCGCCATCACACCTCCCCGGACCAACGATCGCGGCGCCGCCTGCTCCGCGGCTCGTGAGGATAATGTTGTGGGGGAACCCAGCCAGAGAGGAGCGCCGTACCGCGCGCGCCAAACGGTGCGTAAAAATGCAGGCGTCCGCCGCGCGCTCGGCGAATTTCGCCTGAGGATGTCCTGAACGGTATAGAATGGTGGCCTTCAAGGGTCGAGCTATATTTGACACCGCTCACTCAGCGACTGAAAGCCGGGACGAATCCCGTGAGTAGCGGCGGCATCCCCGCGGCGCCTCTCGCCGCCCCCGAGCGGCTCGTCGACCGGACACACCCCACCGAGGAAAGCGTCGGAGGAAGCATGGCACGCGCGGGTCGTGTTGAGAATACAGCCGCCACCCAGCTCCCCAAGGCCCCCACGGGCGTGGGGGGGCTCGACGAGATCACAGGCGGTGGCCTCCCGCGCGGCCGGCCGACGCTCGTCTGCGGCAGCGCGGGGTGCGGGAAGACTCTGCTCGCCATGGAGTTCCTCGTCCGCGGAGCGATGCAGTTCGGCGAGCCGGGCGTCTTCATGGCGTTCGAGGAGACCTCCGAGGAGCTCGGCCAGAACGTCCGCTCGCTCGGGTTCGACCTGGAGGAGCTGGCGAGGGCGAACAAGCTGCTCGTCGACCACGTGCATATCGAGCGTTCCGAGATCGAGGAGACGGGGGAGTACGACCTCGAGGGCCTCTTCATCCGCCTCGGCCATGCGATCGATTCGATCGGTGCGAAGCGCGTCGCGCTCGACACGCTCGAAACGCTCTTCGGGGGCCTCGACAACGCCGCGGTCCTGCGCTCCGAGCTCCGCCGCCTGTTCCGCTGGCTGAAGGATCGCGAGGTCACCGCCGTGATCACGGCCGAGCGTGGCGACGGGACGCTCACGCGCCAGGGCCTCGAGGAGTATGTGTCCGACTGCGTGATCGTCCTCGACCATCGCGTGGTCGACCAGCTCTCGACCCGGCGCCTGCGGATCGTGAAGTACCGCGGCACCACGCACGGCACGAACGAGTACCCGTTCCTCATCGACGAGCAGGGCATCTCCGTGCTGCCGATCACGTCCGCCGGCCTCAAGCACGAAGCGTCCCGGGAGCGGATCTCGACGGGCGTCGAGAGGCTGGACGCGATGCTCGGGGGCGAGGGCGTGTACCGCGGCAGCAGCGTGCTCGTCAGCGGCACCGCGGGCACCGGCAAGACGAGCCTCGCGTCCCACTTCGCCGACGCGGCCTGCCGGCGTGGCGAGCGCTGCCTCTACCTGGCGTACGAGGAATCGCAGCACCAGCTCGCGCGCAACATGCGCTCGATCGGCCTGGATCTGACGCCGTGGATCGAGCGGGGTCTCCTGCACTTCCACGCGTCGCGCCCGACCGCCCACGGGCTCGAGGTGCATCTGGCGTCGATCCACAAGCTCGTGAACGAGCTCGATCCGCAGGTTGTGATCGTCGACCCCATCACCTCGTTCACGGGCGCCGGGAGCCCCGCCGAGGCCGAGGCGATGCTCATGCGCCTCATCGACTTCCTGAAGGGGCGCGGGATCACCGCGATGCTCACCAGCCTCACCCACGGCGACGACCCGCGCGAGCACAGCCAGGTCGGCATCTCGTCGCTGATCGACACCTGGATTCTGCTGCGCGATATCGAGCTGGGTGGAGAGCGCAACCGCGGGCTGTACGTGCTGAAGTCCCGGGGCATGGCCCATTCGAACCAGATCCGCGAGTTCCTGCTCACCGCGCAGGGCGTGGAGCTCAGGGACGTCTACATCGGGCCCGAAGGGGTGCTCACCGGGTCCATGCGGGTGGCGCAGGAAGCGCGCGAGCGGGCCGCCGCCGTGGGGCGCCGGCAGGAGATCGAGCGCCGCCAGAGAGAGGTGGAGCGGAAGCGAGAGGCGCTCGAGTCGCAGGTCGCCGCGATGCGGGCGCAGTTCCAGGCCGAGGAGCAGGAGCTGCTCACCATGATCGATGCGGAGCGGTCGGCGGATGCCGAGGTCCTCCAGCAACGAGCGGAGATGGCCAGGAGCCGGCACGCCGACGAGGGGACGGGCGCGCCGCGCGCCGCCGGCGCTCGCACGCGGGGCAAGGCGGGGGCGAAAGGAGATCACCCTTGAAAGAGGGACAGGATGAGCCCAAGACCCTGGCGGAGATCGCCGCCACCGAGCAGGCGAACAGCGATGTGTGGGACCTGCGTCTGTACGTCGCGGGACGCACGCCCAAGTCCGTCGCCGCGTTCGAGAACCTCCAGCGGCTGTGCGAGGAGCACCTCGCGGGGAAGTACCGGATCGAGGTGGTGGACCTCATGGTGCACCCCCAGCTCGCCCGTGGCGACCAGATCGTCGCTATCCCTACGCTCGTGCGGAAGCTGCCCGAGCCCATCCGCAAGGTGATCGGCGACCTGTCCAACGTGGAGCGCACGCTTGTGGGCCTGCAGCTCCGTCCAGCAAAGCCCTAGCACGAGCGGAGACGCTCGTGGATTCTGGAGAATCGGATGATCAGCGAGCAGTCTCTCGACCAGCTCCAGCGCGAGAACCAGCAGCTCCGCGCACGCCTCGAGGAGACCGAGGACACGATCCGCGCCCTGCGCGCCGGAGAGGTGGACGCGGTGCTCGTCGGCTCGGGGTGCGAGCGGGTGTTCACCCTCGAGACCGCCGACAAGCCGTACCGGTTGCTTGTCGACGAGATGCCGGTGAGCGCCGCGACGCTCACCGAGCGCGGCGAGATCATCCACTGCAACCGCCGCTTCGCGAGCCTGCTCCAGCTGTCGCAGGAGGAGGTCGCGGGCCGGTCGATCACCAGCTTCGTTGCGCACGATTGCCGCCGGCTCATCGAGAGGATGCTCGCCACCGGCCGCACGCGCCCGGCCGAGTGCGAGCTCTCCCTCCGTCGCGCCGACGGCGCCCCCATCACCGCCTACCTGTCGATCGCCCCCCGCCACGAGGGCGCGCTGGGCGAGTGCCTGGTGGTCACCGACCTGACCGAGCGGCGGCGGTATGAGGAGCTCCGGCGCACGCAGGAAGCGCTCACCGTCGCGCAGGCGCGGCTCGAGCTCGCGCAGGAAGCCGGAGCGATCGGGATCTTCGAGTGGAATGTCCGCACCGGCGAGGTGTGGTGGTCCCGCACCGCCGAGCGGCTCTACGGCATGCCCGCGAGCGGATTCGACGGCAGCTTCGACGCGTGGCGCCGCACGCTCCACCCCGACGACCGCGAGCGCACCGAGGCCGAGTACGTCCGCGCCGTGGAGGAGCACCGCGAGCTCGGGACCGAGTTCCGCATCATCCGCCCCGACGGGCAGACCCGCTGGATCAACGCGAAGGGCACCGTGATCGTCGATTCCGCCGGCGAGCCCCTGCGCCTCCTCGGCGTCAACACCGACATCACCGACCAGAAGGCCGCGCACGCCGAGCGCGAGCGCCTCTTCGCGATGGAGCGGGCCGCGAGGGCCGAGGCCGAGCGCGCCGTGCAGGCCCGCGACAAGGTCCTCGCCTTCGTCGCCCACGACCTGCGCAACCCGCTCATCGGCATCGAGATGAGCGCCTCTACCATGAGCTCCGGCGGCACCGAAGAGCTCCGCGCCCAGTGCCTCCACATGATCCAGCGCTGCACAGGCGAGATGAGGCGCCTGATCGGTGACCTCCTCGACGTCGCCAGGATCGAGTACGGGCGATTCTCCATCCTCGCCACCCCGCTCGACACGCGAGGAATGCTGATGGAGGTCGCCGAGGCGTTCCAGCCCCGCCTCGCCGCGAAGGGGCTCCGCCTCGTGCAAGAGGTGCCCGCGAGCGTCCCCCCCGTCTACGTGGACCGCGGGCGGGTCATGCAGTTGCTCGCGAACCTGCTCGACAACGCGCTGAAGTTCACGCCGGCCGGCGGTGTCATCCGCCTTGGCGTGTCCTCCACCGAGAACTTCGTCGAGATCGCCGTGACCGACAGCGGGCCCGGCCTCGCGGCCGCGGACCTGCCGTACATCTTCGAGCGTTTCTGGAAGGCCGAGCCGGCGTCGCGCGCCGGGGCGGGGCTCGGGCTCGCGATCTGCAAGGGCATCGTTGAGGCGCACGGCGGCGAGATCAGAGCCGAGAACGCCCCGAGCGGCGGCGCCACCATCCGCTTCACCCTCCCCGTCGCCCGCGGGTAGCGCAGCCGAGGCAGAGGCCAGGCGCATGGCGATGGCCCGCGCACCCTGCGCCACGGTCCGCCCCTGCCGCCCGGGCGCACTCCGTCGCCCGCTGCGCCGAAGCCGCGGCCGGGGTCGTCGGCCCTACCCCCCGCGCGAGAGGTGCTCCTCCAGCCGGTCGAAGGTCCCGGCCCAGCCCTGGCGCATCAGGCCGTGCCCCGCCGCGAACGTCTCCTGTTCCGCAGCCGTGGCCGGATGCGCCGACCAGCGCACCGTCACGACCGTGCCCCCTCCCTTGCCGGCATGCGCCTCGAACGTCACGGTCGAGAGCATCCCGAGAGGCCAGGTGTCGTCGAACGGCGCCCGCACGGCCCTGCCATCCTCATCCGCGAACGACACGATGAACTCCAGGCGTTCGGCCTCCGCGATCCCGCGGAAGGTCCATGTGCCCCAGCTCTCCTCCTCGCCCGGCCCGCGCATGCAGTAGTGGAACACGCCGCCCGGACGCACGTCGAGCGTGCAGCGGGGGATCGTCGCGCCCTTGGGCCCGAACCATGCCGCGAGCCGGTCCCGCTCCGTCCACGCTCTCCACACCAGGTCCCGCGGGGCCCTGAGCACCCTCGAGATGATGAACGCGTCGCCATCGGCGCCGCCCGCGCCGCTCATCCGCCGCAGGTGCTCCGCGAGGCGCGCCAGCGTCTGCCTGCCGCCTTCGATGGCGCCGTACTCGCGCACCGCGAAGTCGCGGGACTCCGGCGACGGGAACACCATCCGCAGCGTGACGCGCGTCCTCGTCCCCGCCCCGTCCGCGCTGTCGAACGTCGCCGTCACCAGCTTCTCAAATGTCGCCGTCACCGTGAAGTCCACCGGCTCCACGTCCTTCGCCCCGCCGTGCCGGTAGACCAGCCGCTCCGGCTCCACGACCTCGACATACGTGACCAGATTCTCGTAGTCGGTCCCGTCCGGTCCGTGCATCACGAACCGCCACTGCCCGCCCGGCCTCACCTCTATCCGATGCGTCGTCGTCGTGAAGCCGGTCGGGCCCCACCAGCGCCCGATGTGCTCGGGATCCGTCCACGCCCGCCACACCAGCTCGGGCGGGGCGTCGTACACGCGCGACAGCACGATCTCGCGCTCGGACGCGGTCTGCTCAAGGTTCTCGGGACGGGCCATCGCTGTTCTCCTTCTCCCGCTGCAATCGGCGCAGGTACTCATCGAGGTTGTCCAACCGCTCCTCCCAGAGGGCGCGGTACTGCTCCACCCAATCCGAGACGTCCTTCAGCGGCTCGGTGCGCAGCCGGCACGGCCGCCACTGCGCCTCGCGCCCCCGAGAGATCAGCCCCGCCCGCTCCAGCACCTTGAGGTGCTTCGAGATCGCCGGGAGGCTCAGCGTGAAGGGCCGGGCCAGCTCCGTGACCGATGTCTCCCCGGCGACCAGCATCGCCAGGATCGCTCGGCGGGTCGGATCGGCCAGTGCCGCGAAGATCGAGCTGAGGGGGTCCGTTGCCATATTTTGCCAATCGGATAATTAACTCAATGGAAAAATACATCCCGCACGTCGGCTCGTCAAGCCACTCCCGCTCAATCTCACGAAAAAGGCGGCCGCACCCGGCCGCCTCAGTCGCCCCCCTGGATTGCACACGTTCGCGCCGCGGGCCCGGCCCTCTGGCCCCGCCCGCCGCGCGCCTACTTCCGCCGATAGTGCGCCGTCATGAACGTCTGCCACGACCCGTCCGGCTGGCGCATGATCGAGGTCAGCGTGCGGTGATCATCGCTCTTGAACTCGATCACGTCCTTGTACGGCGCGGTCCCGCCCCCGGGCCCGAAGTTCGGCCCCTCCGTCTCCAGCGTCAGCGTCCTGCCCGCGCCGTCGAGCGTTCCCTCGTACAGCCAGAGGTGCGTCATCATCGAGCCGAGGAACGTGCCGACGAACCGCCCCCTCGCCGGATCGAAGCCGAGCGTCATGATCATGACCGCTGCGCCGCCGCCCGGCATCTCACCCCTGCTCTCGCCAACCGTCCACAGCCCGCCGATCGAGCGCACGGTCTCGACCCCCGTGAACTTCTGCGCCGGCTCCCCGGGCGCCATGCAGGCCTCGTGCTCGTACGCCCATTCCCCGACCAGCCGCTGCAACCACCGATGCTGCTCCTGCGGTTCCGCCTTCATGCTCTCCTCCGCCGCTCAGAAGGTTTCGACATGGCGCTCACCACCGCGGCGAGCGCCGATGCACCCAGACCAAGAGATCGTCGCCCTCGGCATCGTGCAGCGCGTCGAAGCGTCCGCTACCGCGCCCGCCGCGCGGCCAGCTCCCGCACTCGCCTGAGCCCATGGCTCCACCCCTCGTGCACGCCCTCCCGGTGCTCCTCCGGGATCAGCCCCATCGCCCGGTGCGTCAGGCTCAGGAGTGTCGTGTCGCCCCGCGCCGTGAGCCGGTACTGCACGAAGTTCACCGCCGGATACGACATGAACATCGGCCCGGAGAGCTCCAGGAGCGAGGGCGCCTTGATCACCTGCACGTGCCCCCACAGGTGCCCCGAGTTGCCGCCCAGGTCGCGGTACCACCTTCCCCCCGGCCACGGCTCGATCGTCATCGGAAACGGCGTGCCGTCGGGCAGCTCGCTCCCGGGGCCGATCTCCTCCAGCACGGCCTCGAACGTCACGCCGATCGGAGCCGCGACCTCGATCTCGCGCCGGACCTCGATCGTGCTCGGCCCCGCGTCCACGCACTCCGCCGCCATCACTCCGCCTCCTGTCCCGCTCTCGGGCCGCGCGCCGCCCCGGCCCGGGCCGCCCGCTCCGCCCGCGCCTTGATGCGCATCGCCTGGCGATCCCAGAACCGCTCGTACGCCTTCACCCAGTCGTGCACCGGCCTCAGCTCTTCGGCGCGCAGCCGGTACACCCGCTCCCGCCCGCGCCGCGTCACCGCCACGATCCCTACCTCGCGCAGCACCGCCAGGTGCTTCGACACCGCGGGCTGCGCCATCTCCAGCGCCGCCACCAGCTGACCGACCGGGCACTCGCCCTCCCGCGCCAGCACCTCAATGATCTCCCGGCGCCGCGGCTCCGCGATCGCGCTGAAGACGTCGGCGTTCGCGGCGGCTCGTGCCATGACCCGAATCATATTCTCACAACGGCATGCGTCAACCCGCGCCACCCGCCCGCCGGCGGCCCTCCCGCCCCGCGCCGGCGGGGGAGTCAGCACCCCGTCCAGAGGTTCAGGAACCGCAGGACGTCCAGCGTGTTCACCTCGCCGTCGCCGTCCAGATCCGCGCGCGGGTCGCGCGAGCTCCAGTCGTTGAGAAACGCAAGCACGTCCAGCGTGTTGATCGCGCCGTCGCCGTCCCAGTCACCGCCGCACGCCCCGACCACCTCGGCCCGCACCACCACCTCCAGCACCCGCGCCTCCGGATCGTTCGACCTGACCAGCAGCGCCGCCTCAAACACCCCGGGCTCCGCCGTGTCCAGCCTGACCTCGTGCGCGTTCAGCGTCCCGCCCGCGCCGTCCTCGTGCGGCCCCGCGTTCACGGCGAACGGCCGGGGCGCCTCCAGGGTGTACCGCAGCTCCCCGATCCCTCTCTCCCCCCAGAGCGCGGCGTCGCCGCCGTTCCCCACCGTGAGCGTCGCGCTCGCCGGCTCGCCCGCGATCACGACGCCGAAGTCCACCACGCCGTCCGCCGCCGCCCGCGCCGGGACCCGCACCTCCAGCAGCACCGGCAAGTGCCCCGACCCGGCGCACATCGCCTTCAGCGCATCGGCGATCTCCGGCCCCACCATCGTGTTCCCCTCGCTCCGCAGCTCCAGGTCGAACGACGACCCGTCGTTCCCCCACACGCGGTACGAGTGCGCCGGGTCGTCCCAAGTCTCCGTCGAGAACGGCGCGCCCGCCGCTCCCGCATACTCGCACCCGTCTTGATCGGCGAGAGTCGCCGAGATCAGGAGCTGGTCGTGCCGGTCGTCCATGCCGCCGGCGCCCGCCGGGTCCTGCGTGTGCACGAAGCGGAACGCCCGGTCGTTGTTCCACTCGCCCGGCGTCCCGATCGGGTCGCCGAAGCGCCCGAGCCCGTCGCCGGGACCCACCAGCTCCTGGTACGCGTCCTGGTCCGACGACTGGATGTTGAGATCGCCCCCGAGCACGAAGTGCCGCCCCGCCGGCAATCCCGCGGCGTCCTCCCGGATCCGCCCGGCCTCGAGCAGCCGTCGCTCCTGGTCGCTCCCGGAGGAGCCCGCCTTCATGTGCGACGAGTACAGCGAGATGACGCCCTCGTCCGAGGCGTACCCGGCCAGCCGCACGTCGTAGCGGTTCACGTCCCGCGGATGGTTCGGCGCCGGGCCCCCGCGCGCGACCACCACCGCATCCATCAGCCCGAGCTTCGACGTGCGGTACACCAGGCAGTTGTCGCTGTCGTTCCCGTCGACGAACGGCGCCATCGCCCAATCGCCCGGCGAGCCCGGCGCGCTGTTCAGCCCCGCGACGAGCTGCTCCACCGCCCCCGCGCTCACCATCTCCTGCAGCAGGATCGCATCCGGTGCGAGCGACCGCCCGGCGAACTCGCCGTACACCGACGTGTGGATCGCCCCCACCCGCCCGCCGGCGTACAAAGAGACGTTCCAGGTGACGATCCGCACCCCGTCGGCCCCCGCCGGTCCGCCCGCGGCGCCCAGGGCGAGCGCCACCCATAATGTGCGGACCGTCGGCATGGCGGGAGTGTACCGGATCCCGCCCGCGCCACCCCACGCCGGCGCCCCGCCCCCCTCCGCACGCGCGCCCCTCACGGCCCGGCCCGCACCATCTCCAGCACCGCCAGCACGGTCCGCCAGTTGCGCATCGTCGTGACCGTGCCCAGCGTCGAATCCAGATAGGCGCTCCCGAGCTTCGTCCGCGCCACCCCGCTCGGCAGGTGCAGATACACCTCCCGCCCCCGCACGGCGCACGCGTCTCCGGGCGAGCGGTCCGGGTCGATCCGCGCGACCCGCTCCGCCTCCGGCCCCGAGGCCAGGAACGCCACGTGCAGGGCCCCGATGTCCGGATCCGCGCCTAGGAATGGGTTCGCGCCGACCACCCGCGCCCACTCCTCGCCGGTCCGCGTCACCACGGGCGGCCGGAATCCGAACCGCGCCGCCACCCCCTCGCTCACCGCCGCGCTGATCCGTTCGGCCTCGCAAGCCGGCGCGGTGAACACCACGTTCCCGCTCTGGATATTGGTGCGCACCCCCGTCGCCCCCGCGTCCGCGAAGATCGCACCAAGCTCGGCCATCGGGAGCTTCCGCCGCCCGCCCACGTTGATCCCCCGCAGCAGCGCCACGTGTACCACGCCGCCCCCCGAACTCACATCGCCGCCGCTCCCGAGCTCCGACATGCCCCGACTATAAGCGCCCGCGCCGCCTCCCTCAGGAGAGCCCGACGCGCGGGTACCACTGGTCAGCCGCTGCTTTGAGCGGCTGACCAGTGCGGCGTCCTGCGCCCGCCGGAGATTGTCCTGCGCCACGAGCGGCTCGCCCGCCAGTGCAGCTCCCCACCAACCCCGTGAACTTCCCACGTTCCGAACGCCCCCGAAGGGGGCGCTGTCGCGAGCCCCGGGCGATCGGCGCCCGCGCCGAGCGGGCGGAGTGAGCCCGGGGTACACGCCACCCTCGCCGCAGAGCCCCCGAACGGGGGCGAAGGCGCCAACCAATCCTCCCGCGTTCGAGCACAAGTTCGCGGCGTTGGATGCCGCTGGCCTCGCGCCGGCCGACTCGGCAGGCCAAAGCCAAGAGCGCGACGCGACGGTGAGGCCGGATTCACCGAGCCGTGTCGGTGGCTTCATGCGCGCACGCTCGAATGGATGAACGGGCGCGGCGAGCGCTCGCGCGGAAGGTCCGCGGCGGGAGACCGGCGATGAGGCGAGTCGGAAGCGGTGGCGGGCGGGCGGGGAAGCCGTGGGTCGGCCCGGTTGCCGCGGTGCTGGCGTGCGCCGCCGCATGCGAGCGCGAGCCGACCTATCAGAACGCCGGCGAGCGGCTGGACGCCGCGATCCGGCGCGTCGAAGAGCTCAAGACGGAGCTGCGCGAGGCGGAGGTGGAGCTGCAGGCGGCCCGCGCGGCCCTCGGCGACAAGGTCGACCGGGCGCCCGAGGACGTCTCCGAGGTGCCCGCGCCCGCCCCGGACCCGGGCGGTTGAGCCGCGCGCCCGACCGGAGCGCCCGTGCGCGTCCCTACCGGAACGGCACCTCGTCGTCGAAATGCTCCAGCACCTCGCCGTCGGTCTCGCCCGACTCGGTGGGCGCGAGCCGGTTGCGCGCGATGATGCGGACGCAGGTGTTCCACCGCAGCACCGCGTCCTCGTCCCCGCCCGCCGCCAGGGGCATGGCGCGCTCGTACGCCGCCATGGCCTGCCGGAAGAGGTCGTAGATGCTCGGCCCACGGTTGCCCGCGTCGAGCAGGCTCTTGGCCCAGCGCTCCAGGATCACGCCGCTGTAGTACTGGCGCGAGTACTCGTCCTCCAGGTGCGGGATGACGCGCTCCGGCTCCTCCCGCTTCACCCCCATCGTCTTGAACTGGTCGGTGAGTGCGAGGATCAGGATCCGGAGCACCTCCTGCCGGCGCGGCTCGATGGCCAGGATGTCCCGGCAGATGCTCTCGGCCGGGCGCGGCTCGTTGAGGAGCCGGTATCGCTCGGCCTTGGAGATCGCGCGCGGGATCGACTCGGGACTGATCCGTTTGAGCTCGAGCATGGTGCGCACTCCCGAAGTGTCGCTATGGAGAACACGGAGCAGCACGAACAGGGACACGGAGGAAAGCAGCAATCCATTGTGCCACAGATTGACACAGATTCACACAGATTTCTTCGGTGGCATGCGGCGCCCGCCGCTTTAACTGTGCCAATCTGTGTTCACCTGTGGCCGATGCATGCCCCCTCTGCATGCTTCGGTGCCCTCGCATTTCGAGGCTTCAGTTCAGTCCTTGCGTTCGGCCTTGGGCCGGGCGCGGAAGATGCGGAAGAGCTTCGTGAGCGGGTCGTAGAACTCGTCGTTGACCCGCTCCTTCATGGGGATGATCGCGTTGTCGGTGATCGTGATGTGCTCCGGGCACACCTTGGTGCAGCACTTGGTGATGTTGCAGTACCCGATGCCGCCCTCGTTCTTCACCTGGTCGAGCCGCTCGCCCACATCGAGCGGGTGCATGTCGAGCGCCGCCTGGTACACGAAGTGGCGCGGGCCCGAGAACTCCGCGTGCTTGTGGTGGTCCCGCAGCACGTGGCACACGTCCTGGCACAGGAAGCACTCGATGCACTTGCGGAACTCCTGCACGCGCTCCACGTCGCGCTGGTCGATCCGCCACGTGCCGTCCGGCGCGTCGGGCGCGCGGGGCTTGAAGGGGCGGATGCGCTTCTTGACCTCGAAGTTCCAGGAGACGTCCGTCACGAGGTCGCGGATGCTCGGGAAGGCGCGCATGGGCTCGACGGACACCGGCTGGGAGGTGTCGAGCTCGTCGAGCCGCGTCATGCACATGAGCTTGGGCTTGCCGTTGATCTCGGCGGAGCAGGAGCCGCACTTGCCGGCCTTGCAGTTCCATCGGCACGCGAGGTCCGGGGCCGACTCGGCCTGGATCTGGTGCACCGCGTCGAGCACGACCATGCCCGGGCTCACCTCGGTGGTGAAGTCCTGGAACTTCCCCGTGGCGTGGTCGCCGCGCCAGATGCGGAACGTCGCGGCTCTCGCGTCGGCCATCACCCCATCTCCTTGATGATCGCCCGGAGGTCCTCCGGCATCGGGGCGATCGGCTTGCGCTCCAGCACCATCCGCCCCCCCGGCCCGCGCCGGACAATCGTATTGTGGTGCGCGAACTCCTCGCGCTTGCCCTCGCGGTCCTCGCGGAAGTGCGCCCCGCGGCTCTCCCCCCGGTCGAGCGCCGAGCGCGTCACGGCCTCCGAGACGATGAGCAGGTTCTCAAGATCCAGTGCCGTGTGCCAGCCCGGGTTGTACTCGCGGTTCCCCGGCGCGCCGGCGTTGGCCGCACGCTCGCGCAGGCGGGCGAGCCCGTCGAGGGCCGCGGCCATCTCGCCCTCGTTCCGCACGATGCCGACGTTGTCCTGCATGAGCGATTGGAGATCGTGCTGGACCGCGTAGGGGTTCTCGCCGCTCGCACTCTCGAAGGGGCGGAGCGCCCCGGCGATCGCCCGCTCGACCTGCGCAGCGTCTATCGCGCCCGCTCCCCGGCCGCTCGCCCACGCGGCGGCGTGCTCGCCGGCGAGCTTGCCGAAGACGAGCAGGTCCGAGAGCGAGTTGCCGCCGAGGCGGTTGGCCCCGTGCAGCCCGGCGGCGACCTCGCCGGCGGCGAAGAGCCCGGGCACCGTGGACATCTGCGTTTCGCCGTCCACGTCGACGCCGCCCATCACATAGTGCGTCGTCGGGCCGACCTCCATCGGCTCCTTCGTGATATCGACCCCGGCGAGCTCCTTGAACTGGTGGTACATGCTCGGGAGCTTTTTCCTGATGTGCTCCTCGGCCTTGGGGATCTTCTCCTTGATCCAGGCGATGTCGAGGTAGACGCCGCCGTGCGGGCTGCCGCGCCCCTGGCGCACCTCGCGCACGATGCAGCGGGCGACGTGGTCGCGGGTGAGCAGCTCGGGCGGGCGGTTGGCGTTCTTGTCGCCGGTGACGTAACGCCAGCCCTCCTCCGGGTCCTTGGCGGTCTGGTTCTTGTAGAGGTCGGGGATGTCGTCGAACATGAAGCGGCGGCCCTGGCTGTTCTTGAGGACGCCGCCCTCCCCGCGCACGCCCTCGGTGACCAGGATGCCGCGGACGGAGGGGGGCCAGACCATGCCGGTGGGGTGGAACTGGACGAACTCCATGTCCTTGAGATCGGCGCCGGCGTTGTAGGCGAGCGCGTGGCCGTCGCCGGTGTACTCCCAGCTGTTGGAGGTGATCTTGTACGCGCGCCCGATGCCGCCGGTGGCGAGGATGACGGCCTTCGCCCGCCAGACGTGCAAGCGGCCGCGCTCTCGGTCGTACCCGAACGCGCCGGCGATGCGATCGCCGTCCTTGAGCAGCGTCGTGACCGTGCACTCCATGAAGAACTGGATGCCGCGGTGGATGCCGTGGTCCTGGAGGGTGCGGATCATCTCAAGCCCGGTGCGGTCGCCGACGTGGGCGAGGCGGGGGTACTTGTGCCCGCCGAAGTTGCGCTGGAGGATGCGCCCGTCGGGCGTGCGGTCGAAGAGCGCCCCCCAGGCCTCGAGCTCGCGCACGCGCTCGGGCGCCTGCTGGGCGTGGAGCTGGGCCATGCGCCAGTTGTTGAGGTACTGCCCGCCGCGCATGGTGTCGGCGAAGTGGACCTCCCAGCTGTCCCTGTCGTCAACGTTGGCCATCGCGGCGGCGACTCCGCCCTCGGCCATGACGGTGTGCGCCTTGCCGAGGAGCGATTTGCAGACGACCGCGACCGACACGCCGCGGGCGGAGGCTTCGATCGCGGCGCGGAGGCCGGCGCCGCCGGCGCCGATGACGACGACGTCGTGGTCGTGCAGGATGGTCTCTGGTGTGGCCATCAGAAGATGATCCTCGGGTCGTGGAAATACCCCATGGAGAGGAGGCGGACGTAGATATCGGAGAAGGCGACCCAGAAGAGGCTCACCCAGGCCCAGGTCATGTGCCGCTTGTTGAGAGCGCTGACGCACGCGTAGCACTTGGCCCGGATCGGGCGCCGCGAGAGCGAGTTGAGATACCCTCCGATTTGGTGGCGGGCGCAGTGGCAGCCGAAGGTGTAGCCGCCGAGCAGGACGGCGTTGGTGAGCAGCACGACCGACCCGAGGCCGACGCCGAAGCGCGTGCCGCCCCCCGGGGTGCTGAAGAAGAACGCGCGAATGCCGTCGTAGAGCAGGATCAGCACGAACGCGGCCGCGGGATAAAAGATGTAGCGGTGGATGTTCTGCATGATGAGGGGGAAGGAGTTCTCGCCCCTGTACCCCTTGCGGGGCTCGCCGACGGTGCACGCCGGCGGGTCGAGCCAGAAGGCCTTGTAGTAGGCTCCGCGGTAGTAGTAGCAGGTAAAGCGCATGAGCCCGGGGCCGAGGAGGATCAGGAACGCGGGGGAGAAGGGGGCCCAGTCGGGCCAGAAGCCCGGCTTGTCGGTCGCGAACCAGCGGGGCTCGCCCTCCTGGCCGACGAGCAGCGGGGAGTAGAACGGCGAGAGGTAGTGCGCGCTGCCCTCGTGGGCGAAGTAGTGCTCGCCCTGGAACGCGGCCCAGGTGGTGTAGACGACGAAGGCCGAGAGCACCGAGAAGACGACCAGCGGCTGGATCCACCAGCGGTCGCGTCGTGCGGTCTGGCCCAGCCTGCGCTGGGGCAGGTGAACGTCGGCATTCGCCATCGACTGGTCCTCCACGGGGCGCGGGCGGGTGGAGGGTATCAGGATCGTTCTCGGGGCACAAGGGGGGCGGAACGCGAGGGGGCGAAGGGGGTGAGGGGCGCGACGAAAGACAGCAAGGCGCCTACGACCACAGATGCGCGCAGATGGGCGCGGATGGGCGCGGATGGACACGTGCGGCGAGCCGTCGCGGTCGGCTCGGATCCGATGGCTGTCTGGGTGTGAACCTGACTCCTCGTCGTGGTCCCCGCGATTCGCGCATTGCGCGCTGCTTCGCGGACTTCGCGTTCGGCTCTTCCCGAGCCTGCGCTCGGGGCTCGTCGAGGCGCACGCTGTCTGCCTTCATGAGAGATGCTACAGGCTGTCATACCCCCCGCGCGGCGCCGAGCCGCGGCGCTTCAAGAGCAGGCGGGGGTTGACGAACTCGAAGTCGTCGATGTCGGTGCCTTCCCGCTGGGTCGCGTGGATCTCGATCTCGTTGTCGCCCTCCCGCAGCCACTCCAGCGGGATGCGGGCGATGAAGGCGCCGAAGCTGCCGTCCTCGGGTGAATCGGTGACGTGCGCCTCGACTTCCTCGCCGTTCACGAAGATCGGGTTGTGGTTCTGGGCGCCGCGCACGAGGAGGTGGAGCTCGGCGACTCTGATCGGTCGCTCGAGCTGCTCGGCTTCGAGGCGGAAGGTCGCGGTATAGCGGGTGCCCTGGCTGCGCACCTGAAACTGGCTGTTGATCGACCCGGTGAACTGGTCGTTGCCGAGATGGTGCACGCGGGGCTCGGGGTCGAGCGCGAGCTCGAAGCGGCTCGCGGGCTCGAGGCGGAGCTCGATCCACATGCCGTCGCCGACGTCGCGCTCGGCGATGTTCGCGGCGGTGGGGGCGTAGCCGTCGGCCGAGGCGGTGAGGGCCGCGAACTCGGGCAGCTCGGCGGGCGTGAGCGAGAAGCGTCCGTCCTCGCCGACGGTCGCCGAGCGGATGAGGTCGCCCTCGCCGTCGAGACGCACCAGCGCGCCCGGGATCGGCGCGCCGGTGTCGTCGTTCACCACCACCCCGGCGATGACGCGGGCCACCGGGAGCATGGCCGGCGCCCCCTTGGGCATCGCGAGCGGGAGCGTCGGCGTCGGGGCGCTCAGCGCGGGCGCTGCTTCGAGTGAGTCGCGTGTGACCGCCTGAGATCGGGTCGGCGCCGCGGCGATGGCCATCGGCCGGGCGCTGCGCGGACCAGCGGCGAGCGAAGGCGACGGCGACTCCCCCGTGGTGATCGATGGCGCCGGCTCCGTCGCGTCGGGCTGCGATTCGACCGCCTCGCCCGGCGACCTGGTCGGGAGCTGAGCGCGGGCGAGGGAAGGGATGGACGTGGGCGGAGCGTCGATCGCGCGCGACGTTGCCGGCGCGGGGGCCGAGTCGATCGGCACGGCCCCTGCGACGGACGCCACCGCCTTCGAGGGTGCGGGGGCCTCGGCGATGACGCGCGCCCGGCCGGGGAGCTCCACCGACGGCGGCGCGGAGCTTGCCGCCAAACCCGACGCCGCCGACCGCTCCTCGGCCGGCGCGGAGCGCTCGCCGGGATTGGCCTGGGGCAGGGCGGGTGTTTCCATGGCGAGCTGCGTCGACGGCGCGGGGTTGTGCCGCGCGGCCTCGGGGGCGGGTGCGGGCACGGCGTCGGAGACTTCGAAGGCGCCCGCGCCGCTCGCCACGGTCGTCGCCGGCTCGAGCACGGCACGCTCCGCGGGGCGAGCGGCGGTACGGGGCAGGCTGCGCCCCGCTTGGATCGGCGCATCGCGCGAGCGTGCCTCCGCGACCTGGGTGGGGGTGGCGGAGGGAAGCGAAGGCGGCGCCGCGCTGGGCGGGGCGGTGGCCGGGTCGTATGCCACCGGGGCCGGCGCTCCGGGCGAGGCGTCGGACGGGGCTTCGAAGGCGGGCCGCGCCGTCGTGTCCGCGGCGGCCAGGTCGTATTCCCGTGCCTCGGAGGGCGCGGGGGCGGCGGCGGGCGCCGAGGCGGGCGCGGGGGCCGGCAACGCGCTGAGCGCGGCGGCATTGAGTTGTGCCGCGGCCCCGGCGGCGGCGGCGTGGCTGGTGAGACGCACGCGGGCTTCGGAGCCTTCCTCGAGACCCGGCAGCGTGGTCTCGACGCGCCAGATGCTCAGGAGCAGCGCGAGCAGCGCGTGCAGGGCCATCGAAGCAAGCACGCAGCGGGACATGAGGCCGAGGGTGCGCCAGCGGCGCTGCCAGATCTCCCCGGCGGCGAGGCGGCGCAGCGCGGAGAAGAGCAGCGCGAGGGCGAGCAGGAGCAGCAGCCAGGGCAGCAAGCGGAGGAGCTCGTCGCTGACCCCCAGGGACGGCCATCGCGAGCGGGTGGTCCGGTAGACTTCCCGCGCGGTGGTCTCCCGATAGCCGGCGGCGATGTCGGTTGGGAGCGCGTCGCCGGCGGGCGCGCCGGCATGCTCGGCGGGCACGGTGCGGAAGCGCAGCCGGAAGCCGGCGAGCGTGAGCGCGGGATCGATCTCGTCGGCGGCCGAATTGACTTCCTCGCCGAGCCACGCGGGATCCGCGGGGATGCCGTTGGTGAGCCGCGCTCGGTAGAGGTCCAGGCCGCCGGCGCCGTCCGGACGATCGGACGCGAAGTACAGGAAGTCGCCGGCCGGGCTGAACGCGGGGGAGCGTTCGTCGTGCTCGGGCGTGTTGAGCGGGTGCTCGACGAGCGCGGGAGCGGCGGGATCGCGCAGCGAAACGAGCACGAGGTCGGCGGGCGAGCCGGCGTCGGCGCGCCGGGCGTATGCGAGGAGCGCCGCGTCGGGGCTGAAGGCGGGCGAGGACTCGTCGTCCGCCGAGGGGAGGAGGTCGGCGAGCGCCACATGCTCGGGCGATCCCCAGCCGGAGTCGGTCGCCGGCGAGCGCCAGAGATCCAGGCCTCCGGCGCCCCCTGGTCTATCGCTGGCGAAATAGAGCCACTGACCGTCGGGGCTGTAGGCGGGGGTGGTGTCGCGATCGGGCGAGCTGGCCTCGCCCAGCCGCCGGGTCTCCCAGGCGCGGGGGGTTCGGATGGCCTCGAAGAGATCGAGGTCGCCGTCGGGCCCGGGGGCGGCGAAGGCGAAGCGGCCGTCGTGGAATGCGCCGCCGGTCGCGCCGGCGGGGATGGTGTCCGGGGGGAGCGCCGCGGGCGGTTGCCAGAGGATGTCGCGCGGCTGGGCGCGGTCCAGCGGCTGCTCGATCGACGAGTCGTCGGTCAGCACCTCCTGCACATGGGCGTCGAGCCACCAGAGGGCGCCGCCCGCGCCGCCGATCACGAGGGCCGAGGCGAGCAGGATTAGCGCGAAGCGGCGGCTCATGGGGTTGCTCTGCGGGCGGGGCTAGCGCATGGGCACGGTATCGAGGAACGGCTCGGAGACCCCCGAAGCCTTGCAGATATCGAGCACACGGGCGACGACGCCATAGCTCGCCTCCCGGTCGGCCCGCACGGTGACCTTCTGATTGGGATTCGCCTCGACGGCCTGCGTCACGAGCGCGCGGAGATTCTCCAGGGACATGACGCCGCCCGCGACGACGACGGATCCGTCCGAGGCGACGTTGACGACCAGCTCGCGCAGCGCGACGGAGATCGGGGCCCCGCTCTCGGCCTCCGGGAGTGCGATCCGCATCTCGCGCTCGACCTGCTGGTAGGTGGTCGTGACGAGGAAGAAGATCAGGAGCAGGAAGACCATGTCGATGATGGGGGTGAGATCGACGGCGGGCGAATCGGCGGCGCTCGCTTTCTTGATCAGCATGGCTGCGCTCCCCCCTTATCCCACAGCCACGGCGACCTCGGGGATCCGCTCGCCGTTGGGCGCCGGCTCGTGCGGGCGGGCGGGGCGGGGGCCCAGGGGGTCGTGCAGGTGCTTGTTGAGAAACGAGACGGCGAGGCGGTCGAGTTCGTGGGCCATCTGCTCGACCCGGCTGGCGAGGAAGTGATAGACGACGATGGTCGGCATGGCGACGAGCAGCCCTGCGGCCGTGGTGATCATGGCCTCGTAGATGCCGCGGGCGAGCAGCTCGGCCTTGCCCAGCGCCTCGGCCGAGAGGGCGACGGTCTGGAAGGCCTTGATCATGCCGAAGATGGTGCCCGTCAGGCCGAGCAGCGGGGCCAGGCCGGTGATGACGACCAGCGCGCGCAGACGGCGGCGCATGACGTGCACCTCGTGCTCGCCCTCGGAGGCGAGGTGGCGCTCGACGACATCGGGCCCGTGGCCGAGCTTCTCCATGCCCGCGCCGAGGAGGCGGCCCGCGGGGCTGGGCTCGGCCTGCCGGAACTCGTCGGCGGATTGCCCGGCGCGGATCGCCTCGTCGCAACGGTCCGCGATGCCGGCCGGGATGATGCGCGAGCGGCGGAGCAGGACGAACCGCTCCGCGGCGACGGCGATCGCGATGAGCGAGCACAGCGCGAGCGGGAACATGAGGATCCCGCCCTTCTCGACGAAATCCCAGACGGACTGCACCGCCACGGCGGAGTTGGGATCGGGGACGAGGGTCGCGTTCCAGTGGATCACGGGCGCTCCTTGTTCGTGGCTCAGCGGTCGTCGGCGGCGGCGAGGCGGTCGAGGCGCTCGCGCGCGAGCGGGGCCCAGTCGGTATCGGGGAAGCGTTCGACGGTGTCCCGGTACTGCCGGCGGGCCTCGCCGAACTTGCGCAGCTGCTCGAACGCCCGCCCGGCTTCATAGAGCGCGGCGGCGCTCCACTCGGGAGAGTTGTAGAGGATGTCGACGCGCAGCAGCTCGCGCACGGCCTCCTCGAACTTCTCCTGGGCGAAGAGACACTCGCCGATCTGGAACTGGGCGCGGGCGGCGGTGGGGCCCTGGTGCGTCGACGCGACGCCGGCGTAGGCCTCGCGTGCGAGCTCGTATTCGCCGAGGTGCTCGAGCGTCTGGCCGAGGCCGAACTGCGCCTCGTAGGCGTGGGGGGAATCGCCGTGGCTCGCCAGGTACCGCTCGAACTGCTCGCGGCTGGCCTGCCAATCGCCCGCGCGGGCGAGGGCGTCGCCGAGGCGGAGCATCGCCGCCGGCTGCACGGTCTCGGGGGCGCGCTCGAGGGCCGATTCGAAGGCGCGGACCGCGTCGCGCGGACGGTTGGCCGCGGTGTAGGCGTCGCCGAGCAGGAGCGCGGCGGACGGGGCGAGGGGGTTGTCGCCGTGGCGCTGTGCGAAGTCTGCGAGGCGCTCGATCACCTGCTCGTGGCGGCCTTCGGCGGCGTCGCGCTGGGCCAGGCGGAAATCGAGCTGGGCCTGCATGCCGGGCTCGACGAGCGCGGGTGACGATCCCATGAGCGAGGCGGCACGATCGAGCCAAGGGGCGGCGGAGGCGGCGTCGCCGGAGTCGAGCTCGATCGCGGCGAGCTCGAGCGCGGCGTAGGCGGTGAAACGGTCCGGCGTCGGCCCCTCCGCGAGATCGCGCAGCGAGCCGGCAGCGGCCTCATCGTCGCCGAGGCGGCGCTGACACCAGGCGCGCTCGAAGAGGACGGCGCGGCGGAGGTCGTCGCTGAGCGATCGCGACCTTGCGACGCGGTCGATCTGCTCGATCGCGCCTTCGTGGTCGCCCGCGCGGGCGCGGGCGATCGCCGCGTAGGCGCGGAGGTCGGGATCGTCGGACTCGGAGGCGAGCTCGCGGACCGCGTCGTAGTCTGCGGCGGCGAGCAGCGCCCGCGCGCGGTCGCGCTGCGCGGCGGCACCGAGGTCGCCCTCGGACTCGGCGGCGCGGGCGAAGAGGGCGGCCGCGGCGCTCGCGTCTCCGGCGCGCTCGGCGATGCCGCCCAAGTGCTGGAGCGCGTAGCCGGCGAAGCGGGAGTCGGGAGCGCGGTCGAGCAGCGTCTGGAACGCGGCGGCTGCGGCCTGCTCGTCGCCGGAGACCAGGCGAGACTGGCCGAGCTCGAAGACGGCTTGGAGGGAAGCCTCCTGGTCGCCGTCGCCCTCGGCCGCGAGCTCGAACTGGCGCTGGGCGTCGGCATGCCTTTCCTGGCGGGCGAGGACGAGGCCGAGCTTGAGGTTCGCCGCGGCGCGGGGCTCGGCCTGCTGCTCGACGGCGCGGGAGTACCAGTGCTCGGCGCGGGGCCAGTCCTGGGCGGCGAAGGCCGCGTCGCCCAGGACGAGCAGCCCGGAGCGGAAGCGCGGATCGACCGGGTTGCGCTCGAGCAGGGGGCCGGCGGTGGCCTCGGCCTCTGGGAGCTCTCCGGTCGCGGCGAGGCTGAGGGCGAGTCGGTAGCGGGCCCGGTCGGCGGCGGGGGAGCGCGGGTGATCCCCGAGCCACCGGCGCAGGCGGGCGATGGCGCGGGGATGACGGCCCTGCATCGCGTCGGCCTCTGCGATCACGAGTGACGCCTCGGCGGCTTCGGGCGCGGAGGGCTCGATGGCCTCTGCGCGGGTGATCGCCTCGTCGAAGCGGCCGAGCTGGAGCAGCGTGGTCGCTCCGGCAAGATTCGCGGCCGGGGCCAGGCGGTGGTCGGGGTGCTCCTCGGGCAGACGCCCGAAGAGCTCGAGGGCGGCGTCGGCCTCGCCGGATGCACTCAGCGCGACCGCCCGGTCGTAGAGCATCTCGGGGCGGATCGAGGAGTCGGGGTGGGCCTCGAGGGCGGTCGCGAGCAGGGCCGCGGCGTCGGCGGCGTTGCCCTCGCGCAGGAGCGACTTGGCGGTCCAGTAGTCGCAGTAGTCCGCCAGAGCGCCGCCGGACTCCGCGCGCAGGTCGGCGAGCAGGCGGCGGGCGGCGTCGTGGTCGTTGGATTCGACGAGGTTGATCGCGAGCTCGAGGGAGGCGTCGGCCTTGATCTCGGCATCGGGATAGCGCTCGAGCAGCTCGCGGAGATTGGCGAGAGCCGCGGGCGACTTGCCCTGGGCGCGGTTCACGCGGGCGAGGCCGAGGTGCGCGGCCGGGGACCAGCGGGGGTCTTTCAGGGCGACGAGGCGCTGGTATTGCGCCGCGGCTTCGTCGAGCTCGCCCCGAGCGGCGAAGAGGTCGGCGGCGGAGAGGGCGGCGTTGCGCCCGATCTCGTCGTCCCGCTCAAGGAGATCTTGCAGCATCGCCGAGGCGTCGTCGGTCCGGCCCTGCGCGCTGAGCGAGAGGGCCGCGAACAGCACGGCGCGCCCCAGATCGCCGCCATCCCCGGAGGAGGCGGACGCGAGGTCCTGGGCGGTCTTCACCGCCTCGTCGTGACGGCCGAGACGGTAGAGGCATTCGATCAACAGGCCGGCCGCCTCGGCGCTGCGTGGGTCGTCGGACGCGCGGCGGAGGAGGCGGCCGAAGACGCGGGCGGCATCGTCGAACCGGGTCAGGCTGTAGAGGAGCTGCCCGTGGAGCAGGTCGCTCTCAAAGGCGAAGGGGAAGTCGTCGGGCGCGTCAAGGCTTTGCAGATGGGTGAGCGCTTCGTCGGGACGGCCGAGCTGGCTCAAGGAGAGCGCGAGGCCGTAGCGGGCGGTCGCGGCTTCGGAGCCTGTGGGCTCGGTCGCGAGGAAGGCCTGGTACTCGGCGGCGGCCTCTTCGTACAGGCCGCGGTTGAGGAGGCCGTTGGCGGTGTAGTAGGAACGGAGGGGGCCTTCCTGGGCGGAGGCGGGGTCGCCGGTCAGGGCGAGCAGGCACGCGGCGACGAGGAGCACGCGCGAGAAGGTGCTGGGCGCCCCGACGGTGACTCTCCCTGTCATACGACCTCCCTGTCCGTGCCGCGCGACGGGTGCGCAGATGCTCTTGGGAAGCGGCCCCGTCATCGTTTCATGGGAAGTTTGAGGACGGAACAAGGGGAGTGAAATCCGGCTCATCTGAGGGGAGCTCAAGGTCTTGAATGATGTGGGCCGGCTGGTCGTGAGAGGTGTCGTTCGGGCGCATCCGGAAGGCGTCGAGAAGGCTCGCCCGATGCTTTCCGCGGCCCTCAGTGAAAGTCCCGTGAGGTGGCCGAGAGGCCGGGGGTTTCCTCGTCGAGAGACTTGAGAGCGCGGGCGCGGATGTGGATGACCTCGCCCTGGCGCTCGACGACGCCGCGGATGAGGAGGGTGCGGCTGACGGCGGCGACCTTGCGGTAGCGCTCGTAGATGTCGGGCATGGTGACGATGTTGGTGATGCCGGTCTCGTCCTCGAGGGTGAAGAAGACGATCCCGGAGGCGGTGGCGGGGCGCTGGCGTACGAGGACGATGCCGGCGACGGCGACGCGCGAGCCGTTGGGGTAGAGGCGTTCGGAGCGGAGGTCCGCGGCGGGGATGACGGCGCGGGCGTCGAGAGCCTCGCGGATGAAGCTGATGGGGTGGGCTTTGAGGGAGAGGCTTGTGAAGGCGTAGTCGTGGTGGACCTCGGCGACTGGGGAGAGGGCGCGGAGCGATTCGGCGCCCTCGCGCTCGGCGCCCTGGCTCCCGGCCGGAACGGCCGGGCCGCTCTCGAAGAGGGGAGCGGATTCGTCGCGGAGCGTGCGGACGGCCCAGAGGGCGGCCTGGCGAGAGAGGCCGAGCGAGGCGAAGGCGTCGGCGCGGGCGAGCTTGCGCAGGCCGGCGACCGAGACGGCGCCGGCGCAGCGGAGGGCGTCGATGGAATCGAAGGGGCCGTCGCGCGCGACGGCCGCGGCGATGCGGTTGGCATCGGCCTCGGAGAGGCCCTTGACGAGGCGGAGGCCGAGGCGGAGGGCGGGGGGTGTTCTCGGGTCTCTCGTTGTGCCACTGGCGGCTCGTCCGTCGATGCCGTTTGTCGGGGGTGTTCGCGCTGGCGGGCAAGCCGCCAGTGGCACGTCAGCCCCTCCGTCTCTTCGTCTCTCGGTCTCTTCGTCTCTTTCTGCCGGCTCGAGCGAGCAATCCCACGCGCTGGAGTTCACGTCGATCTCGCGGACTCCGACGCCGTGCTCGCGTGCGTCGCGGACGATCTGGGCGGGGGCGTAGAAGCCCATGGGCTGGCTGTTGAGGAGCGCGCCGGCGAACGCCGCGGGCTCGTAGCGCTTGAGCCAGCTGGAGACGTAGACGAGGATGGCGAAGCTGGCGGCGTGGCTCTCGGGGAAGCCGTACTCGCTGAATCCCTTGATCTGCTCGAAGCAGCGCTGGGCGAAGTCCTGTGGATAGCCGCGGGCGCGCATGCCGGCGATGAGCCGCTCGCCGAAGGCGTGGATCGCGTCGCCCTTACGCTTCCATGCGGCCATGGCGCGTCGGAGCTTGTCGGCCTCGTCGGGGCTGAAGCCCGCGGCGACGATCGAGAGCTGCATGGCCTGCTCCTGGAACAGCGGCACGCCGAGCGTGCGTCCGAGCACGTCCTCGATCTCGGGGTTGGGAAAGGTGACGGGGTCGGTCCCCTCGCGCCGGCGCAGGTAAGGGTGGACCATCTTGCCCTGGATGGGGCCGGGGCGGACGATCGCGACCTCGATGACGAGGTCGTAGAAGCACCTGGGCTTGAGGCGCGGGAGCATGGACATTTGGGCCCGCGACTCGATCTGGAAGACGCCGACGGTGTCGGCGCGCTGGATCATCTCGTAGACGGCGGGGTCCTCGGCGTACTCGGTCATGATGCGGGAGATCGAGAGGCATTCGCCGCGCCACCCCTTGACAAGCTCGAAGGCCTTGCGGATGCAGGTGAGCATGCCGAGGCCGAGCACGTCCACCTTGAGCATGCCCATGGCGTCGATGTCGTCCTTGTCCCACTCGATGACGGTGCGGTCCTCCATCGCGGCGTTCTCGATGGGGACGAGGTCGGAGAGCGGAGAGCGGGTGATGACGAAGCCGCCGACGTGCTGCGAGAGGTGGCGGGGGAAGCCGATGAGCTCGGTGGTGAGCCCGAGCACGAGGCGGATCGTTGGATCGTCGGGATTCAGGCGGGCCTCGCGCACGCGCTCGGTGCTGGGGGCGCCGCCCCAGTAGTCCAGGTGCTTGGCGAGCGTGTCCACGCAGTCGAGGGAGAGGCCCATGGCCTTGCCGACGTCGCGCACGGCGCTGCGCCCGCGGTAGCTGATCACCTCGGCGGTGAGGGCGGCGTGCTCGCGCCCGTACGTTTGATAGATGTGCTGGATCACCTCCTCGCGGCGCTCGTGCTCGAAATCGATGTCGATGTCGGGCGGCTCGTTGCGCTCGCGGCTGACGAAGCGGGCGAAGAGGAGGTTGAAGCGGGCCGGATCCACCTCGGTGATGCCGAGGCAGTAGCAGACGGCGGAGTTCGCCGCCCCGCCGCGCCCTTGGCAGAGGATGCCCTTGGAGCGGGCGAAATCGACGATGCCATGGCGGTGAGGAAGTAGGGCTCGTATCGCAGCTCGGCGATGAGGGCGAGCTCGTGCTCGATCTGCTCGCGGACTTT
>DASRXL010000008.1:0-31415 GCA_035654175.1 Phycisphaerales bacterium | reverse complement strand
GCGCACTACGAGGGGATCGATGAGCGCGTGATCGAGAAGCTCCGGCCGCTCGAGATCTCGGTGGGCGACTACGTCCTCTCCGGCGGCGAGCTCGCGGCGATGGTGCTCATGGACGCCGTGATCCGCCTGCTCCCGGGCGCCTTGGGCGACGAGGATTCCGCGGCCCAGGACAGCTTCGGCCCCGTCCCGGCCACCGGCCCCAACGGCACGCCGCTCCCCCCCAAGCTCGCGCGCGAGCTGGGCATCCGCGAGGGCGCGCGTCTGCTCGATTGCCCGCACTACACGCGCCCCCGGGTGTGGGAGGGCATGGAGGCGCCGGGAATTCTCTTCAGCGGCGATCACCGGGCGGTAGCGCGGTGGCGGCTGGAGCAGATGCTCGAGCGGACGCGGGCGCGGAGGCCGGATCTGCTGGAGTGATCGCGAGGTAAGCTGTCCTCATGCTTTGGGGGGTCGCCTCAATCCTCCTCCTCTGCGGTGCGATCCTCCTCGCGCTCAGCCTCCGCGGCCGGCGCATCGGCGAGGCGCCTCACTGCCGGCGCTGCGGCTTCGATCTCACGGGCATCGCACCTCCGGCCGACATCCCGAGTGCGCCGGCGCCGCCGCGTTGCCCGGAATGCGGTCGCACGCTCGATCGGCCGCGGGCAGTCGCGACGGGCCTCCGCCGCGGGCGACCAGCGCTCGCGCTCGTGGGCGCGCTCGTGCTGCTCGGCGGAACGGGCGCCGCCGGCCTTGCCATCTCCTCCTCGCGCACCGATCTCAACAGCCTCAAGCCCACCTGGCTCCTCATGATCGAAGCGACGCGCCTTCGGGGCGCGGCCCGGGAGGCCGCGGCGGACGAGCTCAGCGCCCGCCATGCCGCGGCCCCACTTGCTCCCGGACAGCTCGGCGCGCTGGTTGATGCCGCGCTCGATGCCCAGGCGGATGCGAACAGCCGATGGCTCGGCTCCCCCTGGTTCGATCTGCTGGATGCGGCTTTCGCCGCCGGCGCTGTTAGCCCCGGACAGGAGAGCCGCTATACGGCTCAGGCGATCGGCACGCTGGAGATCCACGCTCCCGCGGTCGCTCTGGGCGGGAGTCATTGGGAAACCGAGCTGTTCGAGATTTCGCCGCGCCCGATTTCAGCGCCGCGCGTTGTGCCGTTCGCACCCATCGGCTTCGCCGCGTACCTGCAACAGCTCAGCGTCGATCGAGAAACCGTTACCCTCGAGGAGCTCGGCGCGGGTGGCCGGTGGTTCGTCCACTGGGGGCAATACGAGTCAGTCATCCACCCGAACGGTTCGAGTCTGTCCGGGCCTCGCGGCGCAGTTGCCGGGATGCTGCCAACCGCAAAACGCAATCTCGGATTTCCTCGCCTCACATTCGAACCCGGACAGCACCAGCTCGACTTTCAGTGGCGCATCGAAGGTTTCAGGCTCGCCCCAATCGGCTCCGCCGTCAGCCCGATCGTGCCCGACGTGAAGCCGAGCGCCGCCTTCACGTGGAATGGCTCGCACCATGTCCGGGCGGGCAGCACGTCGGCCGACGTGGTGGATGTTGTCAGAGGGATTCGCGATGAGCAACGCACTCCGCGCCTCTTCGTCGATCGTGACGGCGGTCCAGGCGCAATGTACGCGATCCCCTGTGCACCCGGCGACAACACCCGCTGCGATTACGTGCTCACATGCCCCATCGGGCGTTTCGATACATCGGATGTCTGGCTCGTCGGACGGCTGGTCCTCCGAGCCGACGGGTACGAGTGGCCGCTCTCCGGCAACGGTCTTCAGCCAAGCGAGCCGGGATTTGAGCCGGCATGCCTGATCAGCGCGCCCGGGCGCGCGTTGCGCGAGACCACTCTGCACATTGACGAGCTCCCCGCATCGCACCATGTGGACCTGGTGCTCGTTCCGGATATTGACGAGGCAGCGGGACGCGGCATCGTCGGCCCGGTCTGGGACAAGGAGATCGTGCTCCGGTCGATACCGCTGCAAGCGATGGGGCTCCCGATCGCCTCACCGTCGGTGAGAAGCCGCCCCGAGGACGATGGAGACAGGTGAGCAGCACCGGATGATCTGGCTATTGGCGACAATCTCGCTGCTCGTCGGCCTCGCGCTCCTGGGCGTCGGCCTCCGCGGCCGAAACATCGGTGACGCGCCCCACTGCCGGCGCTGCGGTTTCGATCTCACGGGAATCGAAACGGACGCAGACGCGGAGCAATCCGACGGCCCTCCCCGCTGCCCGGAATGCGGCCGCGATCTGGGCGCCCGGCGCGCGGTGCGGATCGGCGTGAAGCAGCGCCGCCATGTGGTTGCATCGCTCGGCGTGGCGGGAGTGCTCCTCGCGTGCGGCGCTCTCGCCCTCGCCCTCGTCGCTTCAAACGCGAGACTCAACGGCGCGAAGCCGACCTGGCTCCTGCTCGCGGAGGCCTCGATGCTCCGAGGCGGTGTCAGCCAGGCCGCCGCGGCCGAGCTCCTCGACAGGCACAACACCGCCCCTCTCGCGCCGGGCTCCCTCGCGAGGATCGTGCCGGGCGCGCTCCGCGCCCAGGCCGACCCGAACGTGGACTGGCCGAACAGCCCGTGGTGGCCGCTGCTCGAGGGCGCGTTCGTGGCCGATGAGGTGAGCGGGGAGAACCTCGCCCGCTATGTGCGCGCGGCGCTGAGCGATCCATCGGTCGGTCTCCCGAATAATGCCGTCGCGAGCGAGCCTTGGCCGGCGCGGCTCTACCCGCTTGACCTGCGCTTCCCCTCCCTGCGCGAGCGCGCCGTGCCCGCGGGCGCGGTGGGGTACATCGCGACGCTCGAATCGGCCACGCTGGACGGGGCCCCGCTCCCGCTCGAGCCCGCCGGACCTCAACGGTCCGACGGGCAGTGGGATTCGCGCCTGGGAATCATCACCGTGCTGCCCGGCGGCGCGTTCGGCTTCCGCTCCTTCTCGGGCATGGAGCTGGTGCCGACGCCGTTCCCGCCGCACCGGCCCGCATCCTGGTCCCTCCCGCCCGGCGAGCACGAGCTCGTGCTCGTGTACACCGTCCGCGGCTATGCCGGCGACAGCCTGACGCTGGTGCAGACCGGTGAGCGCGCAGAACCGACCACGCAGTTCACGCACCGGGTGTCGCACCGTCTCACCGTCCACGCCTCGCCGGCTTCCTTCGTCCGCATGGTGGGCCCGGACGAAGCCGCGGGCTTCGACCCGAGCTGCTCGGCACCGATGCAGGGCGGCATCCAGGTGCGGAAGTGGCCGGATACTCCGAGCCCGTGTCTCGCTCTCACGATGAGCCTGCACCGCGACGATGCCCGGGAGGGCACGCCGTGGATCATCGGGCGGGTCGTGCTCCGGAGCGGCGATCGGTCGTGGCCTCTCGCCCGAAGCTTCCGGCAGGGCGTCGCGTCCGGGCCGGCCTACATCGCGCTCGCTCCGGCTGGCGAGGCCGGTCCGCAGGGCGTCGGCACCCAGTTCTTCGCCCGGGATCTGCCCCGGCTGGAGAGCGTGGACGTCGTGATCGTCCCGGACCTCGCGGAGGCGGGACGGGTCGGGCTGGCGGAGCGCGTGTGGGCGGAGGAGATCGTGATCCCCGGCGTGCCCCTCGACTGGACCGATGCGCCCGGCGCGGTCCCCGGTGTTGAGCCGGGCGGGTAGCGAGGGGGGCGCGCCAACTGCTGGAAAGCGCAGAGTGGCCCACCTAGGCTTGCCACCCGGCATTCCCGCCGGAGTTCCGAACAGATTCCGGCCGATTCCGCGCGTCCGGGCCGGGCGAGCCGTGCAGAGGTGCGACCATGGGCATGCAGCAGATTCTCGAGAGCATCAACGCCGAGAGCCTCAAGACCAACCTGCCGATCATGGATATCGGCGACACGATCAACGTGCATGTGCGCATCGTCGAGGGGGATAAGGAGCGCATCCAGGTCTTCCAGGGCGTGCTCATCAGCCGCAAGGGCCGGGGCATCACCGAGATGATCACCGTCCGGCGCGTGGTGGACAACGAGGGCATCGAGCGCACCTGGCCCATCAACAGCCCGATGATCTCGAAGTTCGAGGTCGTCCGCCGCGCCGACGCCCGGCGCGCCAAGCTCTACTTCCTCCGCGACCGCGTCGGCAAGAGCCGCCGCCTGCGCGACCGGCGGCGCGGGCTCAAGCACGTCGAGGGTCAGAAGACCGTCGGCTGACCCGCGGCATACCGAATGCATTCTCCTGCCCGCCCCGCGACCGCTCGCGGGGCGGCGTTGTTCCCGGCTCCCGCGCGTAGGATGCCCGCCGAGGCCACCCATGCAGTCGGAGACCGCACACGTCATCGGCCAGCTCGCGGCGCCCGTGGTCATGATCTCGGCGGCGGGCCTTCTGTGCCTCGCCCTCTTCAACCGGCTCGCGGCGGTCGTCGCCCGCTCGCGGGCCTTCGCCGCCGAGCGCGTCCATCTTCTCCGCTCTCTGGACCATCCGGCGTCGGGCGCCGTCGGAGCGTCGCTCGACCGGCTGCGCCTGGAGGCTCTCGAGTCCCACGCCTCGGGCGTTCTCAAGCGCGCCGTCCTGATCCGCGCCGCGCTGCAGTCGCTTCTCGCGGGGGTGCTCCTGATGCTGGCGAGCTCCGGCGCAATCGGCCTCTCCCTGGCCAGCCCACGTTTCTGGTCGCTCGCACTCTGGGCGTTCGGGCTGGGTCTGCTGGCCATGGGCGGGGGGGTCGTGCTTGTCATGGCCGAGCTCTCGCGGGCCCTGCACGATGTGAAGCTCGAGGACCGGGTCCTGCGGCGGTTCAGCGATCTGACGGAGCCTTCCGCCTCGAACAGCCCGTGAGGCCCCTCGGCGCGACGGCGGCCGACCCGGGCGGTACCCTCCGCTCATGCACGCGATCGTCGTCTCCAGGCAGGGCCGCCCCGTCGCGCCGAACGTCTCCCTCCGCTCCGACTGGCCCGAGCCCGAGCCGCCGCGCCCGGGCTGGGCCGTCGTGCGCACGCTCTGCTCCGCGTTCAACCACATGGACCTCTGGGTGGGGCGCGGCGTGCCGGGGCTCGACTTGGCGTACCCCCGCGTCTCGGGGTGCGACGCCTGCGGCGTCGTCGAGGCGGTCGGCGAGGGCGTGGACCCGAAATGGATCGGCCGGCAGGTCGCCTACAACGCGGCGCTGCGCGTCGAGCGTCACCCCGGGCCTGACGAGCCGGCGCGATCCACCCTCGCGCCGGAGTATGAGCTGATCGGGGAGCACTATTTCGGGGCTCACAGCGCGAAGTTCGGAGCCCCGGTTGAGAACCTCGCCGCTCTCCACGGGTGCGACCCCGCCGAGGCGGCCGCCTTCGGCCTGTGCTCGCTCACGGCCTACTCGATGATGGTCACCAAGGGCGATCTCCGGGCCGGGCAATCGGTGCTCATCACGGGCATCGGCGGCGGCGTCGCCACCAGCGCGCTTGCGATCGCGAAACATCTTGGGTGTCCGGTGATCGTGACCAGCCGCCACCAGTGGAAGCTCGACCGCGCGCGCGAGCTCGGCGCCGATCACGCCCTTCTCGATCAGGGCCAGGACTGGTCGCGCGACGTCCGCGCGATCACGGGCAAGCGGGGCGTGGACATGGCCGTCGATTCGGTCGGCAAGGCCACCCACCTCGCGTGCATCAAGAGCCTGGCCCGCGGCGGGGCGTACGTCACGCCCGGCGCCACGACCGGGGCCGACGCGACGACCGACCTCGCCCGGATCTTCTGGAACCAGCTCCGCATCCTCGGCTCGACGATGGGCTCCAACGACGAGTTCAAGGAGGTCGCGTCGCTGTTCCGCGCGGGGCATATCCGGCCGGCCATCGACCGCGTTTTCGCGCCGGGCGACTGCGGCGCGGCGTACGAGCGCCTGGAGCAGGGCGAGCAGTTCGGCAAGATCGTGATCGACTGGCGGTCGTGAACGGGGGGTCGGACGATCGCGGCGAGAGACGGGGAGGTCGTCGGCGGATCGACGAGCACCGGGCTCGCCCCGGGGCTGTCGATCAGCCGCCCGGCTCCCACGCCGGGCGGCTCTGTCCCCCGCCGGCGACCTCCCCGTCCGATGCCCGCGGGGGCGCGAGGCCGCACGCGCCGCCCGATTCGGGCGAGAGAATCGGACCTAACTCCGTTGATGTCAAGGGGCTTGCGCGCAAAACCGGTGTAAATTGTCGTAGTTTCCACAACGTTGTGAAAGAGAGCGGCTTATTCCACAACGTTGTGGGCGCGGATGCGGGCGACGGTCGCGGTGGTGCTCTTGCCCTCGACCATGGGCAGGCGCACGACCTCGCCGCCGCGCGCGAGGACCGCCTCGGCGCCCGGGATCTGCTCGACGGAGTACTCGTCGCCCTTGACGAGGACGTCGGGCTGGACCGCCTCGATCAACCCGGCGGGCGTCGGCTCGGGGAAGATCACAACGCGGTCGACGCAGCCTAGGGCCGAGAGCACTCGGGCGCGGTCGGCCTGCGTATTGACGGGGCGGCCGGGCCCCTTCAGCGCCTGCACCGTCGCGTCGTCGTTGATCGCGACGATGAGAGCGTCGCCGCGGGCCGCGGCGCGCTCGAGCAGCGAGACGTGCCCAGAGTGCAGCACGTCGAAGCAGCCGTTTGTGAAAACGATGCGTTTGCCGTCGCGACGCCAGGCGCGCACCTCGATCAGGAGCTGCTCGCGCGTGCGGAGCTTGCCGTGCTGTGAGGAGGCTTCGGCGAGCACCTGCTGATGCACCCGCTCGATCGGGATCGGCTGCGCGCCGAACACCTCGACCTCCAGGCCCGCCGCGACATTCGCCAGGCGCACCGAGTCGGGCCAGCTCATGCGGTTGGCGCGTGCCGCGGCGAGGCCGGCCAGGAACACGTCGCCGGCGCCGGTCACGTCGTAGACCTCCCTCGCCACGGTCGGGACGGCGAGCAGGTCGCCGCCGCGCTCGAGCAGCAAGGCGCCCTGGCGGTCGAGGGTGAGCACGACGGCCTCGCACGCGAGCTGCCGGCGCAGGGCCAGGGCCAGGTCGGCGTTGTGTGAGGCCTCGCCCTCGGTGTGGGTCTGGAGGCCGGTCGCCGCCTCCGCTTCGTTCCGGTTCGGAGTGATGGCGGTGCAGCCTCGATAGCGCGAGTAGTCCGTGAGCTTGGCGGGATCGACGAACACCGGCACGCCGATGCGTTCGGCCTCGGCGATCACGGCCTGGCAGAGGGCCGGCGTGCAGACGCCCTTGCCGTAATCCTCGATGCAGACGACGTCCGCCGCCGCCATCGAGCGGCGGAGCGACGTGGTCAGCTCGCGCTCGAGGGCGTCGGAGACCGGCTCGCGCGACTCGTAATCGACGCGGAACATCTTGTGGGGGTGTCGCTGCTGGGCAAGGCCGACAAGATTCCGCTTCACCGTCGTGGGCCGCCCCGAGCCGTCGCGGGCGATCCCGCCGGTGTCGATGCCCGCGCGGTCCAGAGCGTCGCGCAGGTGGTCGCCGGCCTCGTCGCGTCCGGCGACCCCCACCGCGGCCACCTTCCCCCCGAGGGCGGCGAGGGCCAGGGCGAGGTTCGCCGCGCCTCCGGGGTTGCGCTCGACGCGCCGGACGTGCAGCACCGGGACGGGCGCGTCCGCGCTCAATCGCTCGGCGTCGCCATAGACCATCTCGTCGACCATGAAGTCGCCGACGACGACGGCCCGGAAGGGCTCCCACGCCCCGAGATGCTCGAGCAGGCTTCCCATGCGGCGCTTCTCCGGACCAATGGTAGATGGGCCGACGCCGGTTACTCGGGGGACGAGGCCGCGGCGGCGAGCAGGTCGGCGGCCAGCGTGTCCCAGCCGGACCGGAAGGCAAGCTCCAGCCGCGGACGGACGACCGGGCACGGCCAAGGCACGGGCCGATCGGCCAGCTTGGTCCAATCCTTCTCGGTCAGGACGATCGCCTCGGCGTCCCGGGCGACCGCGGCTCGGGAAATCCGGCGGACTGTCGCCGCGCCGAAGGCGTGGTGGTCGGGCAGGACGAAGCTCTCCGCGGCGAGCGCCCCGGCCCGCTCGATGGCGCCGAGGAATGGGCCGGGGCGCCCGATGGCGCAGGCCGCCACGACGCGCTTGCCCCGGAGCCAGGACACCGGCGCCTCGCTCGCCACAACCCTGCGGGCGACGGACCCGGGGGATACTTCTCCGGCGGCTCCGAACTCCAGGACGCCGAGGCTCGACCACTCGTGGCACGCGACCGACACGGACGCGCGGGGGGCGAGGCGCCCGACGTTCTCCCGGATACTGTCGAGCCTGGCATCCGCGACCGACTCGGCGTGCGTGAGCGTCACATGCGTGGCGCGGCCCAGATTTCGCGCGGGCTCGCGCAGCCGGCCCGCGGGAAAGACGCCGCCGGCGAGCAGGTCGCGCGACGCGTCCACGAGCACGAGGTCGACCTGGCGGGCGATGCGCCGGTGCTGGAATCCGTCGTCGAGCACGATGCAATCCACGTGCTCGCCGCGCTCGGAGCCGAACAGCGCGATGAGGCCATCGACCCGGTCGGGCTGGGCGACGATGGGGAGGTCCTCGAATGCGGCGCGATAGATCTCGGCCTCGTCCGATCGCCTGTCGGCATTGCGCTTCGACGCGTAGCCGCGCATCGCGACGCAGGGGTCGTGCCCGGCGCCCCGCAGCAGGTCGATGATCCGGGCGACCATCGGGGTCTTGCCCGTCCCGCCGAGGGAGAGATTGCCGACGCTGATGACCGGCCGGTCGAGCGTGACGACGCCGCGTCCGGAGTCGAAGCGCTGGTTGCGGCGCTCGACAACGGCGGTGTACAGGCGCGCGAGCAGCCGCCCCGGCGGGCCGGGAACCAGGGGCGGGTCAGGCGTCGGGGCGGTGGTCATCGCCCCGGAGTGTGAGCCTCGGCTCGTCATCGCTGCCCGGCCCCGCCTTTCCCGGCCGCGGACCCGCGGCGATCGAGTCGACGATCCGCCGCTCCAGGGATCCGGCCGCACGCCGGAGCCGACCGCCCTGGAGCCGCGCCAGCCGCACATTATTGATCGCGTCGAGCCCGCCCAGCCCCAACACCACCGCCAGGAGCATGACCGAGGCGGACCAGGCCATCGTGAAGCGGCGCGGATCGCTCACCGGCGCGTAGGCGAACGAGTAGGCCAGCACCGCGCTCGTGATCAGCATCACGACACCCGAGGCGGTCCGGATACGTCTGCGGCTGAGGGGCATGGCCGTCGCGCCGCCGAGCGCGGCGAGGTGCGCGGCGATCACGAGCACCGCCAGGCACGCCAGCGGCAGCACCACGGCCGGCGGGAGCACGCCTTGACCAACGGTCATACGGCGGCCCCGATCTCGACCCCCAGGCCGCCGAGCACAGGGATAAGCCTGCGCATCGGCAGCCCGACGATGGTCGCCGGGTCCCCGGAGTATTCGATAGGCCACCCATCGGCCAGGCGTTCGCTCAGGTTGTACGCCCCGGCCTTGCCGCGCCAGCCCCCGGTCGCCACGTACGCCGCGACCTGATCGTCGGTCAGCTCGCCCACCCGGACGGACGCCGCGTCTACGAAGAGCCGACGCTCCCCCGAGTGCATGTCGATCAGCGCCACCCCGGTGAGGACCTCGTGCGAGCCGTTGCGCAGGCGCTCGATGGTGCGCCGTGCGGCGTCGGCGCTCCGCGCCTGGCCGATCAGCTCACCGTCCTTGACCACGAGCGTGTCGGCCCCGAGCACGATCCAGCGCGCGTTGGGGCCGCCGACGGGCAGGCGCTCGATCCCCGCGGAGGCCTTGAGGAAGGCGAGCGAGGCGACCCACTGCGCGGGCGTGACCTCTCCGCGCGCCAGCAGGCCGTCGTCCACGCCCGGGTCGGCCCAATCGAACGGGACGCCGGCCTCCTGGAGCAGGAGGCGGCGGCGGGGCGAGGAGCTGGCGAGCATGACGCGGGCCATGGTGCATCCGGGCGAATCCTGAGCAGTCTACCGCGCGGTGCGGGCGCAACGGGGCGCCGCCGCGCACGCTACGCTTTCTTTGCAATGCGGGCGCACCTCGTGCAACTCGACATCGCGTGGGAGCGGCCGGAAGAGAACTTCCGGCGCGTGGAGGCGCTCCTGGGCGGGGCCGATATCCGGGAGGGGGACCTCGTTCTTCTGCCGGAGATGTTCGCCACCGGGTTCAGCCTGCACACGGACGTCACAGCCGATAAGCACGGGGAAACACTCACCTTTCTGGCCCGCCTCGCCGAGGACCTTGGGTGCTACGTGCAGGGCGGACGCACGGTGCGGGACTGTCACTGCGCGAAAGCGCAGAATCGCATGAGCGTACTGGATCCTGCGGGCTCGCTCGCGTGCGAATACGCGAAGGTGCATCCCTTCAGCTTCGGGCGCGAGCCGGAGCAATTCGAGGGGGGCGGGCGCGTGGAGACGTGGGCGTGGCGCTCCGGAGGCCAGACCGCGCTGGTGTGCCCGGCGGTGTGCTACGACCTGCGGTTCCCGGAGCTGTTCCGCATCGGCGCGTCGCGCGGGGCGGAGGTGTTCGCGCTCGGGGCGTGCTGGCCCGAGGCGCGGCAGCACCACTGGCGCGCGCTCGCGATCGCACGGGCGATCGAGAACCAGGCATTCATGCTCGCCGCGAACCGCACCGGCGCCGATCCGCACCTGCGCTACGCCGGCGGCTCGATCGCGGTCGATCCCCTTGGCGGCGTGATCGGAGAGCTGGGCGACGAGGAGGCCGTGCTCACGGTCTCGCTGGAGATGGGCGAGCTGCGCGCGTGGCGGGAGCGGTTCCCGGCGCTGCGGGACCTTCGCCTGCGCGAGATCGGGTGAGGCGCGGACGGCGCCCGCGCGCTTCAGCCGCCGAGCTTCGCCGCCGCCTGGGCGATCGAGTTGCCGAGGGCGTCCAGCGCGGCCATGAGCTCTCCGCTCACCGATTCCCACTCGGCCGCACTCGCGGCGCGGAGCTCGTTGATCTTGGCGCCGATCGCGTCGAACTGCGCGCGCGCCGAATCCACGAGCGGCTTGGCCTCGACCTTAACCTCCTCGGAAGCAGATTCGAGCCTGGCCTCCAGGCCGTCGAGCTGCGTCTCGAAGGCCGTCATCCGGTCCTCGGCGGCGGCGACAGCCTGCGCCTTGAGCTCGGAGGAGCGGTCCTCCAGGTTCTCCGCCGCGTCGTCGGCGGCCTCGCCGAGATCGTCGGTGGCGTCCTCCATGCGATCCGCGGCGTCGTCGGCCGCGCTTTCCAGGGCATCGCCGAGAGACTCGGATGTTTGCGCCGGGGGCTCCTCCTTCTCGCACGCGCAGAGCAAGCCGCAGGAAGCCAGAAGCGCCGCCAGGAATCGGATAGGCATATCGCACCCCTTTCGCGAGCACTATAGGTGTTATCCTCCGGAGACGCGGTCCACCTCGTCGAGGCTGGTCACGCCCTCGGCCGCGAGCTTCCACCCCGATTGGGTGAGCGTCGTAAACAGGCCCTGCTCGATGACCTTGCGCATGCCGTGGATCGACTGGTCGGTGAGGATCACATCTCGGAGGTCGTCGTTAAACTCGAGGAGCTCGAAGAGGGCGCGGCGGCCGCGGTAGCCGGTCTTGAGGCACGCCTGGCAGCCTACGGCGGTAAACACCTGCGCCTTGCCGCCGAGGAACCGGCCGATCCGCGTCGCCTGCCCGGGGGAGACCGCGATCGGCCGCTTGCAATTCTCGCAGAGCACGCGGATGAGGCGCTGCGCGAGGATGAGCTCCAGGGCGTTGGCGACGAGGTAGGGCTCCACCTTGAGATCGAGCAGGCGGAACACGGCCGAGATCGTGTCCTTGGCGTGCAGCGTAGAGAAGACCAGGTGCCCGGTCATCGCGGCCTGCATGGCGGTCCGGGCCGTCTCCTCGTCGCGGATCTCTCCGAGCAGGATGACGTCGGGATCCTGGCGGAGGCAGGAGCGGAGGAGAGAGTAGAACGTGTTGCCGCGCTTCTCGTTGATCGGGATCTGGGTGCAGCCGTCGATCTGGTATTCGACGGGATCCTCGATCGTGATCACGTTCTTCTTCTCGCGATCGACGGCGCGCAGGCAGTTGTAGAGCGTCGTGGTCTTGCCCGAGCCGGTCGGGCCGCAGACCAGCAGCATGCCCTGGCTCTGCTCGCACGTCTTGCGGACGCGGTCCTCCATGTAGGAGGCGAGGCCGAGTTCGCCGATCGAGTGCGGGATGCCGCGCTCGTCGAGCACGCGGACGACGAGCTTGGCGCCCTGCATCGTGGGGGTGAAGCTGGCGCGGTACTCGACGCGCCGATCCGGGAAGCGGGCCGAGAAGTGTCCGTCGAGCACCGCGTCGGCGGCGGCGGACTTCATCTGGCAGGTGGTGCGCACCAGCCCGCAGGCCAGCTCGCCGACGCGCTTGGGCAGGTCGGCGATCCAGATCATCTGGCCGTCGACGCGCATCCGCACCTGCATGATGTCGGTCTTGGGCTCGATGTGGATGTCGGTCGCGCGGCTCTTCGAGGCGGTCTGGAGCATCAGCCGGATCGCGCGCGTGCCCTCGCCCTGCCCGGAGAGGGCCTCGGAGGTCTGGCCGTCGGCGAAGACGAGTTGCACCTCCGGCGGCTCGGCGTCGCGCGGCGGCAGCCCGCGGAGCACCCGGGTCAGGTCGCCGGCCCAGTCGGGCTCCGGCTCCCCGCCCCGGCGCCCCGCGCCCGCCTCGCCGTTGGGCTCCCCGTCGGGCGCGTCGCCGATCGCTTCCTCGATCAGGAACTCGGTCCTGCCGATCTCGATGACGTCCCCCGGGGCGAGGGGCGATTCCCGGACCTGGATCCCGTTGAGGCGCGTGCCGTTGCGCGAGTCGAGGTCGCGCACGCGGAAGCCGCCCCGACCGTCGGACTCCACGACGCAGTGCTTGCGGCTGGCCTTCTCATCCGTAATCGGGATGGAGTTGGAGGGATGGCGCCCGATCGTGATCGCATCGGCCCCGAGCCGGATCGGCCGGGCGTCGGCATCGGTCTGTCTCAGCCGCAATCTTGCCATCATCGTCCGCCCCCTGCCGCGAGGGCCATCGTAACGCCGTCGCGGGACCAGCGCATACGATCCCCTCCATGATCGATCTACGACTCCTCCGAGAGAACCCCGGGGCCTTCCGGGAGGGCGCCCGCAAGAAGCGCATCCAGGTCGATATCGACCGGCTGTTGGCCCTCGACGCCAGGCGGCGCGAGCTGGCCGTCCAGATCGAGCAGATGCGCGCCGACCAGAACCGGCTGGCCAAGGAGACGGGCCCCGAGATCGGGCGCCTGAGCGCCCTGCTTAAGCAGGCCGAGGGGGCGGAGCGCGACCGGCTGGTCGAGCAGCTTGAGGAGCTCAAGGACCGGCCGGCGATGCTGAAGACGGAGATCGCGGGGCTCGAGGAGGAGATCCGCGACATCGAGCCCTGCCTGCGGGACCTGCTGCTCCAGGTGCCGCTCCCGCCGGACGAGGACGTGCCGGTGGGGACCTCGAGCGACGACAACGTGGAGCTCCGTCGCTGGAGCCCGGCGGGGTTCGACCCGGAGCGCTCGTTCCAGGAGAACAGGGGCTTCGCCCCCAGGCCCCACCTCGACCTGGTGCGCCAGCACCGCCTCGCCGATTTCGAGCGGGGGGTGAAGCTCGCCGGCTCGCGCAGCTATCTGCTCACGGGCGACGGCGCCCGCCTGCACAACGCGGTGCTCCGCTACGCGCTGGATTTCATCGTGCAGCGAGGGTTCACGCCGGTGACGGTGCCGGTGCTCGTGCGCGAGGAGGCGATGATCGGGACGGGGTTCTTCCCGGGCGGGCGGGAGCAGGCGTACCACATCGACGAGACGACGAGGCAGTCGCCGGATGAGGAAAGCGCGGCGGCTCCGCGGGCGGGATCGATCAGCGACGGCCGGCCTGCGCCCGGGCCGGCGGCCGCGTCCCCGAAGGCGCACGGCGGGGACGGCCGCGCCACCGACAGGAGCCGGGACCTGTATCTTACGGGCACCGGCGAGGTCTCGCTGATGGGCATGCGGATGGACGAGATCCTGGATGAGGCTGAGCTGCCGCTGAAGCTGTGCACGGTGAGCACGTGCTTCCGGCGGGAGGCCGGAGCCGCGGGGAAGGACACGGCGGGCTTGTACCGCATCCACCAATTCGACAAGGTCGAGCAGGTGGTGATCTGCCGGGCCGATGTCGCCGAGAGTCGGCGCTGGCACAAGGAGATGATCGGGATCGTCGAGGACTTCTTGAAGAGCCTGGAGATCCCCCACCGCCTGCTCCAGTGCTGCACGGGCGACCTCGGCCCCAAGAACGCGGACATGATCGACATCGAGAGCTGGATGCCCGGGCGCAACAGCTACGGCGAGACGCACTCGGCGAGCCGTCTGTACGACTACCAGTGCCGGCGGCTGAACATGCGGTACCGGCCCGGCGGGGAGAAGGGCAAGGGCGCGACGACGTTCTGCCACTCCCTGAACAACACGGTGGCCGCGAGCCCGCGGATCTTGATCCCGATCCTGGAGCTGTACCAGAATGCGGACGGGAGCGTGACGGTGCCGGCGGTGCTGCGGCCGTATATGAACGGCATGGAACGGATCGGGTGACGCACGCGCACCGCCGAGGCGCAGCGCGGGCGGAAAGACATTTGGGCCACAGATGAAGACCGATCGGCACAGATAAAGGCAGAGAAGGGGAGTGGTCACTTCTTCATCCGCGTCCATCTGTGCTCACCTGTGGTTATGTCCGCTCTTGCCTTCTCCGCGTCCGCTGTGCCTCTGCGGCGCAAACTCGTGAGGGACCCTGCAATGGACTATGTGCATCTCGGCCGCACCGGCCTCAAGGTCAGCCCGCTCTGCCTCGGCACCATGAACTTCGGGTGGAAGACCGAGGAGCCCGAGAGCTTCGCGATCATGGACCGGGCGCTGGAGCTGGGGATCAATTTCTTCGACACGGCCGACATGTACGGCTGGGGCGGCGAGCGGGGCGACACGGAGCGGATCATCGGGCGCTGGTGGAAGGGCTCGCCGGCGAAGCGCGACTCGGTCGTGCTCGCCACCAAGGTCTATCACGCCATGCCCGACAAGCACCCGGAGCCCAACCGCGGCACGATGGGCTTATCGGCCCGCAAGATCATCCGCCACTGCGACGACTCGCTCCGGCGCCTCCAGACCGACTTCATCGACCTCTTCCAGATGCACCACGTCGACCGCTCGTGCCCGTGGGACGAGATCTGGGAGGCGATGGAGACGCTCATCCGCCAGGGCAAGGTGGTCTACGTCGGCTCGTCGAACTTCGCGGCGTGGGACATCGCGACGGCGAACCAGGTCGCGTCGCGCCATCGGCTCGTCGGCCTCGTGAGCGAGCAGTCGCTCTACAACCTCAAAGACCGCATGATCGAGCTCGAGGTCGTGCCGTGCTGCCGGCACTATGGGGTCGGGATCATTCCGTGGAGCCCGCTGGCCGGGGGGCTCCTGGGCGGAGTCCTGGGCAAGGTGGACGGCGCCCGCCGGACGGACGAGCGGGCCAGGCAGCGGATCGAAGAGATGAGGCCGCGGCTGGAGGCGTGGGAGGGCCTGTGCGCGGAGCTGGGCCAGAAGCCGGCCGACATCGCACTCGCCTGGTTGCTGGCCAACCCGGTGGTCACGGCGCCGATCATCGGGCCCCGGACCATGGATCAGCTCTCAGCGGCGCTCCGCGCCACGGAGATCAGTCTCGACGGGGCGACGCTCGCCCGACTCGACGAGATCTGGCCGGGGCCGGGGGGCGAGGCGCCGGTGGCGTACGCTTGGTAACGCGCAGAAGCCTTGGCTCGCACCATGGAAACCTGAACGCGAAGGACGCGAAAATGGCGGAGTGCGCGACGGGGTGCTGAGTGGAGGCGATCGCGATGCCTGTGGAGCAGCCGCAGCCCCGGACAACCCTGTTCGCGAAGGGGGATTGGATGAACGAGATGCGCACCGCCGTATCACCCGCTTCGCGATCTTTGCCATCTTCGCGTCCCTGGCGTTCCGCATTGCGCCTCCGCGTTCGTTCCTGAGCGATCCCATGCGCCACATCAGCCTCATCACGACCGGCGGGACGATCGAGAAGACCTACGACGAGCGCACCGGCTCGCTCGAGAACCGGCGTTCGATCGTGCGTCGGATGCTGGGGCGCTTGCGCCTGGAGGACACGCAGATCAGCGTCGTCGAGCTCATGAGCAAGGACAGCCTGCTCATGGACGACGTCGACCGGCAACGCATCGTCGAGACCGTGCACGCCCTCGGCGGCTCGCCGCGCCTGGAGACCCCCACCACCGGGATCGTGATCCTGCACGGGACGGACACGCTGGAGAGAACGGGCGAGGCGCTCCTGGCGGCGATCCCCGGGCCCCGGATCCCGATCATCCTCACCGGGGCGATGCGCCCCTTTGAGATGACTCGGACCGACGCGCTCCAGAACCTGACGGAAGCGATCTTCGCCGCCGGCGTGCTGGCGCCCGGCGTGTACTGCGTGGCCCACGGGCGGGCGCTCGCGTTCCCCGGCGTGACGAAGGATCGCGACCGCACGACGTTCGTGCGGCAGGCCGGCGGCTGAGGGGCGCGTCTTTCAGGCCTGGGCGCGGTCCAGGTCCGGCGCGTCGGCGGGGGCGACGCGCGCCCGGCGTCCGAAGAGCCTGCCGAGATCGTCCAGGTACGAATACGCCACGGGAGTGACGAGGAGCGTGAGCAGGAGGCAGAGCGACTGGCCCCCGATCACGACGACCGCGACCGCGCGCCGCTCCTCGGCGCCCGGCCCGGTGCCGAGGGCCAGCGGCGTCATGCCCGCCACCAGCGAGAGGGTCGTCATGAGAATCGGGCGGAGGCGGTCGCGGTTGGCCCGGACGATCGCCTCGGTGCGCTCCATGCCCTGGGCGCGCAGGCGGTTCATGTGGTCGACCTGGAGGATCGCGTTCTTCTTCACGACGCCGAAGAGCACGAGGATGCCCAGGGCGCTGAAGACGTTCAGGGTGCCGCCGGTGGCCCAGAGCGAGACCAGCGCGAAGGGGACCGAGAGCGGCAGCGAGATCAGGATCGTCAGCGGGTGCGAGAGGCTCTCGAACTGCGAGGCCAGGATGAGGTACATGAAGACGATCGAGAGCGCGAACGCCAGGGCGAACTCGGTGAAGGTGCGCTCCAGCTCGCGGCTGCGCCCGGTCACGTCCGTGCTGTAGCCCGGGGGCATGCCCAGCTCGTCGGAGAGCCCGCGGAGCACCTCGATCCGCCCCGCCAGGTCGTAGCCCGGCGCGACGCCGCCGCGCACGGAGACCACGCGCTGGCGGTCGAGCCTGTCGATGCGCGAGGCGCTGAGCACCTCCTCGACGGCGGCGACGGCGCTCAGCTCCACGAGCCGCCCGTCCGCGCTCGACAGCTTGAGCTGCTCGATGAGGTCGGGGCGGTTCCGATCCTTCTCCATCAGGCGGAGGCGGACCTCGTACTGCTCGTTGGTGCCGGGGTCGCGGAAGCGGGTGACCTCCTCGTCGCCGCCGACCATGAGGCGGAGCGCGGCGCCGATGTCGCGCGCCTCGATGCCCAGGTCCGCGGCGCGGTCGCGATCGATCTCGACGCGGAGCTCGGGCTTATTGAGGCGCAGGGTGGTGTCCAGGCCGCGGAAGCCGCCCACGGCGTTGGCGCGGTCGCGCAGCTCCTCGGCGTATTCGGAGAGCAGGCCGAGCTCGGCCCCCTTGATGATGAAGTTCACGTCGAACGGCCCGCCGCCGATGTTGAACGACTGGAAGTTGCGGACCGAGCAGCGGAGCTCGTCGTATTCGCCGAGCATGGCATCGATCTCGGTCATCACGTCGCTCTGGGCGTAGTTGCCGTCGAAGGCGGCCATGGGCCGGCCGCGCAGGGTCTCGCGCACGAGCCGCCCGATCGAGAAGACCCGCTCCTCGTGGGGGGCGATGCGCACGTAGAAGTTGCCCTGGTTGGCCGTGGAGCCCCCCCATCCGCCCGTGGTCATGAGCGTGGTCTCGACGCCGCGGACCGAGCGGATCTTCGCGTCGAGCTCGTCCATGACCCGGCGCATCGCGGCGACGCTCGTGCCCTCGGGGGCGGACACGCTGACGCCGAACTCGGCCTCGTCGACGTCGGCCGGCACAAACTCGCGCCCGAGCACCATGTAGGCGGGGACCGACGAGGCGACGACCGCGAGCCCGAGAAGCGCGACGAGGGCCCGGCGGCGCATCGACCAGCGGATCATGCGCTCGTACGCCCGGTCGAGGAGCCCGTAGAACCCGCGACGCGACGCGGGCGCGTGGCCGTGCGGGGCGGCCCCCGCGCGGAGCATCCGCGACGCCATCATGGGCGTGAGCGTGAACGAGACGAGCAGGCTGACCAGGATCGCCGCCGCGGCGGTGATGCCGAACTGGTACAGGAACCGCCCCGCGACGCTCGACATGAAGGAGACCGGCACGAAGATGACGACGAGGCTGAGCGTGGTCGCGAGCACGGCCAGGCCGATCTCGGCGGTGGCCTCGCGCGCCGCCCGCATCGGCGACAGGCCCTTCTCCTCGACGAACCGGTAGATGTTCTCGAGCACCACGATCGCGTCGTCGATCACCACCCCGACCATGAGCACCAGCGCGAGCATCGTGATGCTGTTGAGCGTGAAGCCGAGCGCGTGCATCACGCCGAAGGTCGCGACGACGGAGGTCGGGATCGCGACCGCGGCGATGAGCGTGGACCGCCACGACCGCATGAAGCAGAGCACGACGACGCTCGCGAAGATGCTGCCCAGGATCAGGTGCAGATTGATCTCGTGCAGGGCGGCGTAGATGAACCGGGACTGGTCCTGGATCACCGTCGCGCGCACGTCGGAGGGCAGCTCCTCCCGCACCCCGGCGAGCGCCGCCTTGACCCCCTCCACCACCTCGACCGAGTTCGCGCCCGACTGGCGGACGACCTCGAGCACGACCGTCGGCTCGCCGTTGAGCTTGGCGATCGTTCGCTGCTCGGCGGTGCCGTCCTCCGCACGGCCCACGTCGGCGATGCGGATCGGCACGCCGTCGCGCGTGGCGATCACCAGATTCTGGAACCCCTCCTCGCCGAGGAAGCGCCCGGCGGTGCGGAGCGTGAGCTCCCGGTCCGGCGCGGTCACGTTCCCTCCCGGGACGTCCACGTTCTGGGCCGCGACGGCGTCCCGCACCGCCGTGACGGGGAGCGCCAGCGCGTCGAGCCGGTCGGCGTCGAGCCAGATGTTCATCGTGCGCTCGAGCTCTCCGACGAGCTGCACCTCGCCCACGCCCGGCGAGCGCTCCAGGCGGATGCGCACCAGGTTGTCCGCGAGCTCCGTCAGCTCCCGGATGGTGCGGGGGCCGGAGATCGCGACCGTCAGCACCGGCTCGCCCTCGTTGTCCACCTTTGAGACGCTGGGGGGCGTCGTGTCGTCGGGGAGATCGCGCATCACGCCCGAGACGCGGTCGCGCACGTCCTGGGCCGCGGCGTCGACGTCGCGATCGAGCCCGAAGTTCGCCGCGACGAACGCGCGGTCGGGGTTCGAGACGGAGCGCAGCTCGTCGATGCCCTCCACGGTGTTCACCGCCTCTTCCAGAGGGTCGGTGATCTGCGTCTCGATCTCCTCCGGCGAGGCGCCCGGCAGCGTCGCGCTCACCCGCACCGTGGGCAGGTCGACTGTCGGCAGCCGGTCCACGCCCAAGCGCATGTAGCTCACCGCGCCGACGATCACCAGCGCCAGGTTCAGCATCGCGGCGAACACCGGCCGCCTGATGCAGATCTCCGCGAGCTTCTGCATCAGCCGCCCTCCCCGGCGCCGGTGGCCGGCCCGGCCGACGCCCGCTCCAGGCCGAGCAGCTCGTGCAGCCGTCCCGTCGTGCGCAGCAGGTCGAGGTGCGCGATCTTGCGGTCGAACTCCGCGTTCACGAGCTGGAGCTGCGTCGAGAGCAGCCGGTCCTGCGCCTCGACACGCTCCAGGTTGGTCCCCAGGCCCACCTGGAACGCCGCCTCGGCGAGGTTGAGCGCCTCCTGCGCCACCCGCTCCTGCACCCGCAGCTGGCTCTCGCGCTCGGCGCTGTAGCGGAGGTTGTCGCCGGCGATCTCCACGTCGCGACGCGCGGCGCGGCGCGTGAGCGCCTCGTCGAGCTTGGCCTGGCGGAGCTGCGAGAGCGCGGTGCGCACATCGGCCTCGATCAGCCCGGCGGAGAACAGCGGCAGGCTCAGGCTGATCACCCCCGCGATATCGAGGTCTGTGGGCTCGCTGTCGCGCTGGAGGAACGCCTGCACGCCGAGCGACACGCGCGGGAAGTACTCGCCGTAGGCGCTCTCGACCGCGCGCCTCGCGCCGACGATCCGCTGCTCGGCCGCGAGCACGTCCTGGCGGCGCGCTTCCGCCAGCGCCCAGAGCTCCGGCAGCGGCCCCGGCGCGGCGGCGGGCGCGCCGAGCTCGTCGACCAGCTCGACGCCCCCGAGCGGCTCGGCCGTCAGGAAGCCCAGGAGCGATCGCCCCGTGGCCACGGCGTTCTGCGCCGCGATCAGGTCGACGGCGGTTTGGGCGGCCTGCGACTCGACCAGCGACGCGTCGAGCGGCCGCACCACCCCCACCTCGAGCCGGCCCCGGGCGTCCGCCACCCGCTCCCGCTGGAGCTGGAGCGAGCTCTCCAGCACCCGCACCGCGCGCTCGGCCCGCAGCACCTCGTAGTGGGCCCTCGCCGCGTCGAGCAGCACCGTGTCCTGGAGGTCCAGCAGCAACGCCCGCGTCTGCCCCGCCGCGGCGCGCCTCTGGCGCACCCGCGCCATGTCCGCGACCGGGTTGAGGTCGATGTCCGCGCCGACGGCCGTGTCGAGCGCCGCCGGGCTGTCGTCGCCCCCCGTGTTCTCCTCCCAGCGGTAGCTGGGCGACAGGCTCACGACGGGCAGGAACGCCGCGGCGGCGCGCCGGACCTCGATGAGCGACTGGAGATAGTCCTCGCCGCCGATCGAGAGCGGCTCGTAGCGGGCGTTGACCAGGCGCATCGTGTCCACAACCGTGAGCGGCCCGTGCACACTCGGGGCCCGGGCGTCCTGGTCGAGCCCGCGCTCGAGCACGTCGCGGTACGCCGCCACCTCCGCGCCCTCATCGACGGCACACCCGGCGATCGCCCCCACCATCGCCGCCGCCGCGAGCCGGCGCCGTGGGCGCCCGCGCCCGGTCATGGCGGCCCACCGGTATCGCTGGCGGGGACAGCGGCGCCGCCGTCGGCCGCGATCGTGACGGGCACGCCTGTGACGAGCGAGCGCGAGGGGTCGGCGACGACGAGGTCGCCCTCCGCCAGGCCGCGCAGCACCTCGACCATCCCGTCCTGCCGCTCGCCGAGCTCGACCTCGCGCTCGTCGGCCTTACCCCCGACGACGAGGACAACCTTGTGCACGCCCGCAAACGTGACGATGGCCTCCTCGGGGACGACCAGGCCCGGCTCGACCCCGACGAGGATGCCGGTGGCCGCGAACGAGCCGGGCTTGAGCCTGTGCTCGGGGTTAGGGACCAGCACCTCCACGCCGAAGCTCCGCGTTTCGACATCCACGACCGGGCTCACACGGGACACGCTCCCTCTCGCGTCGTCGGCGCCCGGCTCGACCGAGATCTCGACGGCTTGACCGGCGCGGACCGCCCCGAGCCGGCGCTCGGGGAGCGTCACGCGGAGCTTGAGCGGATCCGAATCGACGAGGCGGAACAGCGGCGTGCCGATCTGGACGAAGTCTCCCACCGAGACCATGCGCTCGGCCACCTCGTAGACCCGCGCTCCCGCCGGCCCGGAGGCGGTCGCCGCGCCCGGGGCGCGGTGCACCGTGTCGATCACGCGCTGCTGCGCGATCCGCACCTGGGCCGCGAGCGTGCGCGCCTCGGCGAGCGTCGCCTCGGCGCTCAGCCGGGCGACGCCGAGCTCGCTCTCGGCCACCTCCCAGGCGGTGCGGAGGTCCGCGAAGTCCTGCGCCGCGATGAGCGGCGGCTCGCGCTCGGCGAGCGCGCGGCCGCGCTCGTACCGCACGCGAGCGTTCTCGGCCTCAAGCCGGGCCCGGACCACGGTCGGCAGGGCGTCCACGTCGAACGCGCCCTCGGGCAGCGCCCCGAGGCCGATCGAGGCCAGCACCTCGCGGAACGCCCCTTCGCGCTCGTCCCGCGCCAGCTCGTAGTCCGTCGGGTCGATGGTGGCCAACAGCTCGCCCGGCTCGATCCGGTCGCCCAGGTCCGCGCTGCACTCGACGACGCGCCCGGCCACCTTCGCCGCGATCGTGGTCTCCTCATCGCCGTGCAGCGTGCCGGTGGCGCGCACGGTGCGGCGCATCTCGACGATGCGCGGCTTCAGGACGCGCACGGTGACCGGCTCGCGCGCGGCCGCCGCCGGCTCGGTGACCGGCTCCCGCGCGCAGCCGAGCGCAGCCCCCAGCACCGCCGCGCCGACGATCACCGCCGCGCCACGTGCGCACGAAAAACCCCGGGCTCGTCGCGCGGGGTTGGGAACGCTCGTTCGGGCGAACTCAGCCATTGATCCCGGTGATGCGCACCCGGGTGTACCGCTGCCGGTGGCCGGTCTTGCGGCGGTACCCGGTCTTGGGCTTGAACTTGTAGATATGCACCTTCTCGCCCACGACCACCGGCTCGACCACCTCGGCCGAGACGCTCGCGCCCGCCACGTAGGGCTGCCCGATCTTGGCGTCGCCTCCGACATCGCCCACGACCAGGACCTTGTCGAACGTGATCGCCTCGCCGGACGGCGCCTCGCCGCCCTTGTGCAGGTCGATCAGGATCTCCTCGCCCTCGGTGACCTTGCGCTGGCCGCCGGATTCCTCGATGATCGCGTACATGGGTCGGTCCTTTCGTCCTCACCGGAGGCGGGGCGGGCAGGCTCGCCCGGGCTTGGTTCCCGGCCGGCGGAGGGCCCCAAGTCTAGGCCTCAGTCCCCCGCCGGCCACCCCCGCCGGCATCGGCGTCGGCGTCTCCCCCGTCGCTCGCGGCGCTCCGGCCTCCGGCGCCGGTGCGGTTCCGCCGCTCCAATTTCAGGCCCAGCGGAGCCCGCTTCGGCTCGCCCTCCCGCCTTGGGTAATCCCGGGGGGTGCTCCGCACCTTCTCCAGCACCACGATGCGTCCCGTCGGGGTGTCGACCGTGCCCGCGTGGTCGGCGCCGAGCATCCGGAGCGCCGCCCCGCCCTCGGCCAGCTCTTCGTCGGCCCGCTGGCCCTTGACCAGCAGCACCAGCCCGCCCGTCCGGGCGAAGGGGGCGGTCAGCTCGGCCACCACGGCCAGGCGTCCAACGGCCCGCGCCGTCACGGCGTCGAACCGCTCGCGCATCCCCCCCTCCCGCCCCCCGTCGGGCGCGCGTTGCCCGCGGTCCTGGCCCGCGCGCTCTGCACGCTCCTGCACCACGTCGGCGTTGGCGAGGCCGAGCGACGAGATCGCGCGCCGCAGAAAGTCCGCCTTCTTCCCGGTCGCCTCGAGCAGGGTGAAGCGCAGGTGCGGGCAGACGATGGCGAGGGGGATCGCCGGCACGCCCCCGCCCGAGCCGACGTCGAGCACGAGCGCGCCCCCGGGCAGTTCGGCGAGCATGGGGAGCAGGGTCAGCGCGTCGAGGATGTGCTTGTGCCACGCCTCGGCCGGATCGGTGATCGCGGTCAGGTTCGTGCGCGTGTTCGCGTCGAGGAGCAGCGCGAGGAACGCGCCGAGCCGCTCGATGTCCCCCGGCTCGAACTCCACGCCCATCTCCGCCGCGGCGCGGACGAACGACTCGGGCGGCGTGGATGGATCATGCGCGTCGGTCATACGGCTGCTGCCCGAGAGGGTAGCGCGGGGCGGGGTTGTAGGGGGTCAGCTCGCGCCGCATCGCGATATTGAAGAGCAGCCCGGTCATGAGCCAGCACGTCAGCATGCTCGAGCCGCCGTAGCTCACGAAGGGCAGGGTGACGCCGATGATGGGCAGCAGGCCGATGTTCATCCCCACGTTCACCACGACGTGGGCCGCGATGAACCCGGCGAGCCCGACGGCGATCACGCGCCCGAACCGGTCCTTGCACATCGCGGCGACGCCCAGCGCTCCCCCGAACCACGCCAGGAACAGCCCGAGCACGGCCATCGCCCCCAGCACGCCGAAGCGCGCCGCGATGACCGAGAAAATCATGTCGTTGTGGGCCTCCGGGAGGCGGTTGAAGTAGACCAGCGCCCTGGCCTTCGCGTCGCTCTGGCCGGTCAGGCCGCCGGCCCCGATGAGCCGCTGGGCCGTGAAGCCCTGGAAATTGATGTCGTGCTCACGCGAGCGATCGCCCTCGATCTGCTGCACCAGCGCCTCGAAGCGAGCCTTCTGGTGGGGCATGAGGAATGGCCACGCGATCGGGGCGGTCATCGCCGCGGCCACGACGATGAGCGCCAGGTGGCGCAGGCGCGCCCCCGCCGTGACGAGCATCCCGAAGAGCGCGGGCACGAAGAGGCAGGCCGTGCCCAGGTCCGGCTGGAGCGTCACCAGACCCACGGGCACCAGCGTGAGCAGGCCCGGCGGGATCAGGTCGAGGAATCTCTCGGGAGCTTCCCGCTGGCGCAGGTAGAGCGCCATCACGAGAACGTAGGCGATCTTCGCCGGCTCGCTGGGCTGAAGGTTGAAGAGCGGCAGGTTGATCCATGCCCGGGCCCCGTTGATCGGAGCGACCAGCCACGAGGGCACGCCCGGCACGAGCAGGAAGACCAGCAGCCCGAGCGCAATCGCCGCGAGCGGCCAGGCGATCAGCATGAAGAGCTTGTAGTGCGGGAGCGCCATCACCACCGCCCCGAGCAGACCCACGATGAGGAACACGACCTGCTTCCACGCCAGGGCCGAGAGGTCCAGCAGGCCGTGGGGATCGTGGTTGGTGGAGACGTCGATGGCGTAGATTCCCGCCAGGCTCAGCGCGAGCGCGGCGAACAGGGCGATCCAGCCGGCGTGCGCGAGCCGGATCGTCGAGCGCACCGAGCGCACCGGCGACGAGGAGCCCTTGATGAGATCGACGAACGTGCTCACGGATCCCCTTCACAAGCCGGGAGTACGCGCGCGCGGCGGCGATGCGCGGAGCTCGCAGAGACCGGGCGAGGGCTCCACGTTCGCGGCGCATCTCTGCGCACGCGGCGCTCCGCCTCCGTCTTCACAAGTACCCCTCTGCGATGAGGGCATGGATAATCTGGTTCGCCAGCGGCCCCGACACCCGCCCGCCGGAGCCCGCGTATTCCATGATCACGCTGATGGCGTAGCGCGGCCGCTCTCCCTCGCGCCCGACCAGCACGGTCACCCAGGCGTGGTCCCCCTCCCGGGCCGGGATCTCCTTGCCGCTCGGGTCCAGCGGCGCGTTCGAGGGGATCAGCGGCGGGGCGGTAGCCGTGCCCGTCTTGCCCCAGACGTGCACCCCCGGGGCGTTGAAGATCCGCTCCCTTTTGCCGTCGATGGTCAGCGCGTGGGCCGTCCCCATCGCTGTGTCGTTCACCACCCCGTCGAGCCCCTGGAGCGCAAGGTCGATCCCCCGCCGATCGAAGCTCGTCTCCCGGATCTCCGGCGCCCGGCCGTCGTCCACCACCCGCGGCTTGATGTAGACCCCCATCCGCGCGAGCGTCGCGTACGCGCTCGCGGCGTGGAGCGGCGTCCACGAGACCGGTCCCTGCCCGATGCCCATCAGCGTCGCGTCGAACTCCGCGAGGTCCGAACCGTCGTTCAGGAAGTACCTGCGCCCCTCCTGGTCCTCGCGCATCATCCCGACGCTCCCGGGGAATTCCGGCCCGATCCCGAGGTCCCACCGCTCACCAACCCCGTACTCCCGGAGCGTCTCGGCGATCGTGCGCGGGCCCATCCGCCGGCCCATCGTGTAGAAGAAGATGTTGCACGAGACGGTCAGCGCCTCCACCGCGTTCAGGTCGTGCCCGTACCGCGCGCTGTGCGTCGTCATCCCGTACTGCTCGCGGTAGATCCAGCAGCGGAGCATGTCCGGCCGGTTCGGGTACAGGTGCCCGGTGCACTCGATCCGCTCGCCCTCCCGGAAATTGCCGTGCGTCTCCGCCCCGCTCAGGATCAGCGCCTTCAGGATCGAGCCCGGCGGGTACGGCACGGCGATCGCGCGGTTCACCAGGGGCTGGTTGATCTCGTCCCTGATGAGCTCCTCCGGCCGCTCGCGCACCTGCTCGCGAGAGAACTCCGGCGTCGAGACCAGCGCCAGCACGTCGCCCGAGTCGACCTCCACCACGACCGCCGCCCCGTTGAGCGGCGTGCCCACCGGCATGCTGAGGTCGTGGCCCTGCCACGGGTGCACCTGCGCAAGCCCGAGGCGCGGGTCGAGAATCGCCTGCACCCGCGCCTGGAGCGCGATGTCGAGCGTGAGGCGCACGTCCTGTCCGGGCTCGGGGGGCGAGAGCTGCTGCTCACCGGTGTCGAGGCGGTCCACCCGCAGGCCGCGCAGGCCGCGAAGCTGGATCTCGTGCGACCACTCCACACCCGCACGGCCCAGCGCATCGCCCGGCAGGTACCGCCCGCGGTCGATCATCACCCGTTCGTCCGCCGGCCCGCGCTCGCGTGCTTCGAGCAGCGCCCAATCCTGAAGGGCCGGGTCGTCCGCGATCGCCGCCCGCCGCCGTTCGACGTCCTCGCCGAGCGCCCGCCCGCCCATCCAGCCGAGCACGTGCGCCCCCACGCCGCCGAGCTCGAGCGTGAGCGGTTCCTCGCTCCTGAGCGGACCGGGGAGGCTCGTTCGGTCGAGCGTCACGACGACCTCGTCGCACGGGTACTCGCGCTCCTCGCTGCGCCGGACGACCAGCCCGGGCATGAGCGCGACGAGCTCCGCTTCCTCCCCCAGCCCCTCCTCCGGGTCGGGCGGCGCAAGCCCCTCCGGGCTGATGCGCGCCTGGACTTCCTGCATGCTGATCAGCGTAAACGCCACCTCATCGGGCGCGATCCCCAGCACGTGCGGCTGGGTGTGCTCGGCGAGCTCGCCCTCCGACGCCCGCTCCTCCAGCTGCGCGAGGAGCTCCGGCGTGAACTGCCGCCCGAGCTTGGCCTGCTCGATGACCTCCTGCCGGAACCGGTAGCGTGAGATCGTGTCCGTCAGCTCGGCGACGCGCGTGAGAATCTCGTTCCGCCGCTGCTCGAGCTCCGATGGCTCGACCTCCATCGTCCGCGCCAGCCGCTCGAACATCGCCGCGACGTGGGCCTCGTACAGCGGCAGGAACCGGGCCGCGAGCCGCCGCCGATGCTCCTCGTCCAGCAGCCCCCACACCCCGGAGTACAGGCGGCGGGCGTGAAGCTTGGCGCGCTCCCGAGCCCAGTCGCCGCAGAGCACCTCATACTCCACCGCGATCTCGTAGGCCGGCCGGTTCTGCGCGAGCACCCGCCCCTGCCGGTCCAAGATCCGGCCCCGGTACGTCGGGATCCAGTGCTCCCGGTACAGCCTCTGCTCCGCCTCCGCCAGGCTCGCCTCCGCCCGCCCGACTCCAAGGCGCACGAGCTGCCCGGCCATGGGGACGCCGGCGAGGGTGAAAGCACCCATCAGCAGCATCAGCCGGCGGCGGAACGCCGCCCTGGGAGTCAGGTTCCGTGCCATGTGCGAGCCGGGCCCTCCGTGCGTCCCGGATGCTATGGATCGGCGGAGACGCCCCGCGCTGTTGCGAATCCTCGCGAAGTCCCGCGGCACGGCCGGGGCCGGTCGCCGGTCGCCGCGACCGAGCCCCCTCATTGCCATCCCCGGCCGGGGGTCGAGAGACGTCCCGCGGCCGCTTGCCGCCCGGCCCGGCCGAAGCGGGCGCCGGGCCCGCACCCGCGGCAGCGCCGGCGGGAGCGTCGATAACCCCCACCCGGTATGCGGCTACGCCTTGGTGACTTTCGCGCGGGTGAGCTGCGCGTACGCGTTGTGGCTGTGGATCGACTCGTAGTTCTCCGAGTTGATCGTGTACCAGGTCACCCGCTCGTCGTCATCGAGATGGCCGGCCAGGTCGCGCACGATGTCCTCCACGAACTTGGGGTTCTCGTACGCCTTCTCGGTCACCCACTTCTCGTCCGGACGCTTGAGCACCGCGAACACGGGGACGCTCGCCGCGGCCTCCAGGTGCTCCACGAGATCCTCGATCCACATCATGCCGCTGGTCCGCACCGCCGCCTCGATCCGGCACCGCTGATTGTGGGCGCCGTACTTCGAGATCTCCTTCGAGCACGGGCACAGGCTCGCGGCCGGCGCCGCGACCGTCATGACGAAATCGGTTTCCCCGTTCGCCGTGCATGCGAAGCGCACCTGGTAGTCCATGAGCCCCACCTGGCCGGTCACGGGGGCCGGCTTCGGGATGAAGTACGTGAACTCGGCCTCGAAGTGCGCCTCCTCGGCCTCCAGGCGCTCGCGGATCGCCCTCGTGATCTCCGGGATCCGCTCCGGGCACACGGGCTCGCCGACCTGCTCGTTCAGCACCTCCAGAAAGCGGCTCATGTGCGTGCCCTTCTGGTAGTGCGGCAGCGCGACGTACATGTTGATTCTCGCGACGGTGGTCTGCTCGCCCCCGCCGCGCTTGTGCAGACGCATGGGGTACGTCACGTCCTTGACCCCGACGCGGTCGATCGCCACCTGCCGCACGTCCGGCATCGCCTGCACATCGGGCATTGGTTGATCGACGGAGCGAGGCCTGGTCACGGGGATCCCCTTGACAAGTGATGCCGGCATTGCGCACTCCTCGGCCCGGCGGGCCTGGCCGCCCAGCTCGGGCCGAGCTGTCCTCGCCCCGAACTCGGTTCCGAGGAGCCACCGGCCGCCGCAAGGCTGCACTTGGGGAGTTTAGCGCGATGCCGCGGCCGGGGCCGGATGCTGGCGGAACATCGACACGAACCACGCCTCTCCGATGGGTATCCCGAGGAACGCCCCGGCGGCCCAGTCGAGAGTCACCGGGGCCGCGACGCCGATCAGGTCTCCGCTGTACAGGGTCGGTATCACGTTCCCGCCGTGCACGCCGTAGGCGGTGAGCGGCCCGAGCAGGGCCAGCAGCGCCGTGCCGAGGAAGAACGCCGCCATCGGGGGCTGCTCGCCCAGCGCTTCGCCCGCGAGCCTGCCGAGCGGCACCGCGACGACGCCGGCCGCCGCGGCGGCGAATATCGCCTGCCCCTTCAGCGTGTCCTGCGCGACGAGCCAGCACACGCCGGCGCCGACGGCCACGGTAATCCCGATCGCCGCGAGCCCCGCGGGCCTGATCACCGCCCGGAGCAGCGCCGCGGCGAGCGCTTCGTGCTCCCCGCGCAGCCCGCGGGCGCCGTGCTGCCCGCGCGTGAGCCACGCGCGCAGGGCGGGCGAGCCGTCCGGCAATGGGTGTGCCGCCGCGTGCAGCCCCCGGCCGAGCCCGGCCTGCCAGATCACCGCGGCGACCGGCGCCGCCGCGAGGCAGAACACCAGCCCCTCGGCGGCCAGCGGGACGAGCGGCCCGGGCCCCTCCGCAAGCCTGAGGATGCTCTTGACCGTCGCCGTCTGCGACGCGGCCCACGCCAGGACGAGGCCCGCCGAGTTGAGGCCAGACCGGCATCCGTTCACCCTCGCCGCGAATACGCCCGCGGCCGCCGCGAACGCCAGCGTGACCACCCCGGCGAGGACGCCCATGCCCGGGCTCGCTCCCACGAGCAGCGTCGCGTCTCCGGAGCCGTCAGCCGCCCGCAGGCCGGCGGTCAGGTGGCCGGCGATCGGCCCGAGCACGAACAGCGCGAGCATCCACGGCAGCTGCTTGTAGATGGCCTTGAGCATGGGTCGCAGATCATTGCAGAGGTGCGGGGCCAATGCAAACGGGGCAAGAAGCGAACGCGGAGGCCGCAGAGAAGAGCGCAGAGAGCCCGGAGTCGAACGAATTGGCGGAGGAGGCAGGAAGGATCAGCACACGTTTCAGGCCTCTGCGCCTTTCTCTGCGGCCTCTGCGTTCCTCTCTGCGTTCTCTGCGTTCTCCGCGTTACAAGCGGGGACTCGTCACCGCGTCAGGGCGAGGATCCGCGCGATCCGCTTCTCCATGGGCGGGTGGGAGGCGAACGCTGAATCGAGGCTCTGGTGCGCTTCGCGCATCTTCTTGAGCGGGTTCGAGATGAACATGTGCGCCGTGCCGCGGTTGGCCGCCTCGACCAGCGGCTCGTCGTCGCCCGCGATCCGCCGGAGCGCCGACGCCAGCCCCTCCGGGTTCCGGGTCAGCTCGACCGCCCCCGCGTCGGCGAGATACTCCCTCTCGCGGCTGTAGGCCATCTGGATGAGCCTGGCGATGAGCGGAGCCACGATCGCCAGGAGCAGCGCGATCACCAGCACCACGATGATCGCCGCACCGCCGCCGCCGTCGCCCCCGCTCCGCCGCCGCCGCCCGCCGCGCCCACCCGCGTGCCACACGATCCGCCAGAACGCGTCGCACGCGAAGACGATCAGCCCCACCATGGTCGCCATCAGCATCGCGAAGCGGATGTCCAGGTGGCGGATGTGCGCCATCTCGTGCGCCACCACGCCCTGCAGCTCGTCGCGTGTGAGCCTCTCGCGAAGGCCCCTGGTCACCGCAACCGCCCCGTGCTCGGGATCGCGCCCGGTCGCGAACGCGTTGAGCGCGGTGTCCTCGATCATGTACACGCGGGGCATGGGCAGCCCCGCGGCCAGGCGCATCTCGTCCACCACGTTGAAGAGCACGGGGTCGTCCTGCGCCCCGACCTCGCGAGCGCCCATCATCCGCAGGATCGCGGTCGAGCCGCTGAACCAGCTCCACGTCGCGCCGAGCCCGCCCGCGATCACCGCCGCGACAAGCCCGATCGCGGCCGAGGGGATCAGCTCCTCCGGTCGCGCGGCTCCCGTGGCGTATGCCCCGCCAACCGCCCCGAGGGCCCCGCCGACCACGGCCCCGAGCGCCAGCATCATCACGATCAATACCACGCTCTGCCGCTTGTTCTTCCGGATCAGGTCGTGGAACGTGATCGTCCCCGGGTAGGCCCGGATCTCCCGCGCGAGCCGTTCCGACCTTGATGTGCCCGCCGCGTCGCTCACGCCCAACCCCGCTGCAGCGATCCCTTCAACACGGAGAGCACGGAGGACATGGAGCGGAGCACGGAGAGCGAATCACCGGCACGAGATTGCACGGACAGACACGGCTCGCGCTCGGCTCTTCTCCGTGCGCTCTCCGCGGCCCCCGTGCTCTCCGTGTCGATTCCCCCTCTCCTCACGAGAACGACACCCTCGGCGCCTCGCGCTGGGTCGCGTCGGTCACGTTGAAGTACTCGCGCTTGGCGAAGTTGAAGAGCGCCGCGATCAGGTTCGTCGGGAAGGTCTGCCGCTTCTCCTCGTACCTGCCCACGCAATCGTTGAAGTGCTGGCGGCTGAAGCCGATCTTGTTCTCCGTGCTCGTCAGCTCCTCCTGGAGCTGGCGGAAGTTCGCGTCCGCCTTCAGCTGCGGGTATGCCTCGGAGAGCGCGAACAGCCGCCCCAGCGCCTGGCTGATCATGTTCTCCGCCTCGGCCTTCTGGGCGGCGTGCGCCGAGTCGGACGTGATCGCCACCGCCTGCTGGCGCGCCTGGATCACCGCCTCGAGCGTCCCCTTCTCGTGCCCGGCGTAGCCCTTGACCGTCTCCACCAGGTTGGGGATC
>DASRXL010000007.1:0-2109 GCA_035654175.1 Phycisphaerales bacterium | reverse complement strand
CCCCGGCCTGCACCCGTGCCTGGAAGGCCTTGCACTCGGCGAGCAACCGGTCCAGGATCTCTTCCTCGGGGACGTTGGCGACGCGCTCGCCCTGCACGTAGATGATGCCGCGCCTGTCGCCGGCGAAGACCGCGACGTCCGCCCCCTCGGCCTCTCCGGGCCCGTTGACCACGCAGCCCATCACCGCGACCTTCATGGGCACCGTGATCTCGGCGGCGAGCTTGCGCCGGACGCCCTGCGTGAGGCTGAAGAGATCGACCTGGATGCGCCCGCACGTGGGGCAGGCGATGAGCTCCGCGCCCGCGCGCTCGCGCAGGCCCAGCGACCAGAGCAGCTCGAGGCCGTCCTCGACCTCGTGGACGTGGTCGGAGGCGTAGCTGATGCGGATGGTGTCGCCGATGCCGCCCGCCAGGAGCGTGCCGAGAGCCACGACGGAGCGGATGCACCCGGTCTCGCGCGGGCCGGCGTGGGTGACCCCGAGATGCAGCGGATGGTCGAACCGCGCGGCGATCTCGCTGTAGGCGTCGATCACGATCGGGGCGCTCATGCTCTTGGCGCTGATCGCGATGTCGTAGAAGCCCCGGTCGGAGAAGATGTCGAGATACTCCTCGAGCTTGGCGATCATGATGGCCAGCAGGTAGCCGTGCTTGTGATCGCTGAAGACGGCGCCGAGCTCCTTGGCCCGCTTCTGCTTGTCGCGGCGCTCGATGATCGAGCCCTCGTTCACGCCGACGCGGATGGGGATGCCCCGCCCGCCGTTGGCCGCCTTGCACGCGTCGATCACGGCGTTGACCTGCTCGCGATCGGTGATGTTCCCCGGATTGAGACGGATCTTGTGGACGCCCGCCTCGACTGCCTCGAGGGCGCGCTGGAAGTGGAAGTGCACGTCCGCCACGATCGGGACGGATGTCTGCGCCAGGATCTCCTTGAGCGCGGCCGTGTCCTTCTTCTCCGGCACGGCGACGCGGACGATGTCCGCCCCCGCGGCGTGGAGCCGGTGGATCTCCGCCACGCACTTGTCGACCTCGTGCGTGTACCCGGCGGTCATCGTCTGCACGCTGACCGGCGCGGGAGCCGTCTCGCGCCCCCTCGAATCGGGCTTCCCGCCGCCGATCTGGACGATCCCGGTGCGGCTGTCGCCGACGTAGATGGGGCGGGTTGGACGGCGGGGCTGCATGGGTGACGATCGTAGGAGGGCGGGCCCGGGTCGGGCCTTTCAGGACCCGGGCTCCGCACCCGGTACGCGCGACGCAGACCGCGTGTTCGGACGCGGCCGCCGCGCCACACGGGCAGTGAGGGCGCGCCGTCGAGTCCGTCAGCGACCCGCCCGCGGCGCGGTCCGGTTGGCGAACCGGCAACCGGCGACCCCGACATAGACGATCGCCTCGAACCAGAGCAGGCCTGCCGCCGCCCCCAGCATCGGCAGCAGCGCCGGGGCAAGCAGAAACGCGCCGCGTACATCCCCGACGTTGTGATGCATGGCGCGCTCGTGGAGAAAGAGACCGGCCGCGTAGCCGCCTGCGCCGAGCAGCCCTCCGGCCAACCACCCCGCCGTGGCGTGCGCGGTAATGAGAGCGGCGATGGTGGGCGTGATGCGGGATCTGTGGACCCGGCCGAACGAGCGGATGCCCCACGATTCGATGGTCGTGAGTAGCCACAGGACCGCCGCCGCACAGATCCAAAGCCCGAGCACCGTGCCCCCGGTGAGCGTCCAACGCGCGGCGGACGCGGCCCCGGGCCAGGTCAGGTCCCGCAGCATGAACGGGGCCTCGTCGCGTGCGAGCTGCACCACCGTGAGCACCGCCGGCCCGAGCGTGAGGGCGGCCGCGGCGGCAGCGATGTTCAGCCGCCCGAACGCACGTGCGCTCCGCCGCTCGATGGACATGCCCCCGAACACGCCCGAGGGGTGCGCCAGCAGGCGCAGGTTCGTGCGCACCCACGCGCCGAGAGTCCGGCTGCGCTGCCACGGCGTTCCGGCGCGGGCGGCAGGAAGGCTCGCCGCCACGGGCCGCCCGCACTCGGGGCAGCTCCCCGCGCCGGGCAGGCCGTCGATGGAGTACCCGCACTTCTCGCACAAGAGCTCGAACTCGCCGGGGCGTCCGTGTGCTG
>DASRXL010000006.1:0-16377 GCA_035654175.1 Phycisphaerales bacterium | reverse complement strand
TCCCCCCTCATCCTCTGGCGACACATCACCGCCGAGCTCTGGCGCCTCCTCCTCCTCACCGTCGCCGTACTGGTCACCGTCATCGCCTTCGCCGCGGCGGTCAAGCCGCTCGCCGACGGCAAGCTCGGCCCCGCCGAGGCCATCAAGTTCATGGTCCTGGCGGTCCCGCCGATGCTCGCCTACGCGCTGCCCTTCTCCGCCGGCTTCGCCGCCACCCTCGCCTACCACCGCATGGCCCAGGACAACGAGCTGCTCGCCGCCCACTCCGGCGGCATCGCGCACCGCTCCCTCCTGGTCCCCGCCTTCGCCACGGGGCTCGCCCTCTTCCTCACCCTCGCCAGCCTCAACGAGTACATCATCCCGAGGTTCCTCCGGTCCATGGAGCGGCTGATCGCCCGCGACCTGACCAAGCTCATGGTCAGCAACATCGAGCAGGGGCGCGCCGTCGAGCACAACAACCTCATGGTCTACGCCGACGACGTGGTCGTGCCCGACGCCGCCACCCGCGGCGCCCTGCGCGACCGCGGCATCGCCGACGCCCTCGAGCTCCGGCGCGTCGTCTTCATCGACACCGACTCGGAAGGCCGCGTCAAGAACAGCGTGGTCGTCGGCAAGGCCGAGGTCTACGTCATCCCCAACCCCGAGGCCGACGGCCGGAGCGAGCGCGTCGCCTCCGTCGTCGTGCGCGACGGCGTGGGCTGGCGCGAGGACGGGACCGTCGTCCGCAGCACCGACATCGACCCCTTCGCCCTGCCCATCCCCGACGCCTTCCACGACGACCCCAAGTTCCTCACCTGGGGAGAGCTCCGCGCCCTGCGCGACCACCCCGACCGCATGGATTTCGTCCACGCCCGCACCCGCACCCTCGCCTACGCCCTCGCCCAGGGCGCGACGCAGAGCGCCATCCGCACCGACCTGCGCACCACCGGCCAGGTCAAGCTCGTCACGCCCGGCGGAGAGACCATGGTCATCCGCGCCCGCGACGCGCAGTGGAGCAACGAGCTCGAGCGCTGGGTGCTGCTCGCCGACCCCGCGTCCGGCGCCATCGAGATCGAATGGTGGAAGCTCGGCCCCGACGGCTCCGCCGGCGGCGGCGGCATCACCCGCATCGTGCCGCGTGAGGCGCACTTCCCCCGACCCATCGTGCACGACCAGGTGGACGGCCAGGTCACCGTCCGCCTCGAGCTGCTCGACGCGCGCGTGGACAGCTCCGCGACCGACGTCGGCGAGGACATCGCCGCCGAGGGCGGCAGCAGGCGCGCCGAGCTGGTCATCGAGGGTCTCCGCCTCGTCTACGACCCGCTCGCCGAGTTTCTCCAGAAGCCCGCGTACGAGCTGCTCGCCATCGCCGAGCCCCGCATCGCCCAGCGCGACGGCGCAGGGCCGCTCGCCGAGCCGGCCGCGGAGCTGCGGGGGGAGCTCGCCAAGCTCCAGCGCGAGATCACCAGCAAGCAGAACGAGCGCTGGGCCCTCGCCGCGAGCTGCCTGATCATGGTCATCACCGGCGCGGTCACCGCGGTGCGCCTGCGCGACAGCCAACCCCTCGCCGTCTACCTCTGGAGCTTCTTCCCCGCCCTCGGCGCCGTGATCACCGTCATGGGCGGCCAGCAGCTCACCCACGATTCCGGAGCGCCCGGCCTGTTCCTGCTCTGGGGCGGCGTCGCCGCCCTCGGGGCCTACACCTTCCTCACGTTCCTCGGGATCAGGAAGCACTGACCGTGCGCCGCCGCGGCCCCGCGACGACACCCGCCGGCGGCTCCGCGCTGGCCCGAGCCTGGTATTCCGGGCTGCTCCTCGTCGCGCTCGCGACCGCCGCGCGGATCGTGTACCTGCTCTGGCTCTGCCCCTACACGCTCATCGAGGACGAGGCGCATTACTGGGAATGGTCCCGAAGGCCCGAGCTCTCGTACTACTCGAAGGGCCCGGGCGTCGCCTGGGTCATCCGCGCCTCCACGGGGCTCTTCGGCGCCGACGAGTGGAGCGTGCGCCTGCCCGCGGCGATCTTCGGAGCCCTCGGCGCGTGGTGCGCCGCCGGGCTGGCTCGCGACGTCTCTCCGCACCCGCGCGCCGGGCTCGTCGGCGCGGCGATCTACCTCTCGATGCCCGCGTTCCTGGTGCTCGGGGCCATCATGACCATCGACGGGCCCTACCTTGCCTGCTGGGCCGCGGCGTGCTGGGCCGCGTGGCGCGCCCTCCGCTCGGGCTCCCCCGGCGCGTGGGGCGCCCTCGGGCTCGCCATCGGCGCCGGATTCCTCTTCAAGTACACGATCCTCCTGCTCGTGCCCGGCATCGCGCTTGCCTGGTGGGCGGCCCGGGGCGACCGGGCGCGGGCTACGCAGGCCCAGCCACTCGGTGGCCGGCTCCCGGCGCCCGCCGGCCTGCTCATCGCGACGCTCATCGCCGCCCTCGGGCTCGTCCCCGTCGTCCTCTGGAACAGCCGCCACGACTGGGCCACGGTGCGCCACCTGCTCGGCCACTTGGGCGCCCCCGGCGGCGATGTCGCGCCGGCGCAGGGCGAGCCCTGGTCGCCGCTCTGGATGCCCGAGCTACTCGCGACGCAGGCGGCCCTCGCCGGGCCGGCCATCCTGCTCGCCGTCTTCGCGGCGCAGCACGCTCGGCGCGCCCGCGCCGAAGATCCCGCCGCCTGGGCCGCCGCGCGATTCCTCATCAGCTGCGGCGCTCCCGTGCTCGTCTTCTATACAGCGATCTCGCTTGTGACCCACGCCGAGGGTAACTGGCCTCTGGCCGCGTGGGTCACCGCGGCCCCGCTCGGCGCCATCGGGGTGCTGGGCGCGCTGCCCGAATACCGCCGGCGCCTCCGGGCGTGGCGCGAGACGGGCGCGCCGGGGATCCGCCCGCGCATGGGGCGCATTGTCGCGTGGCGCGCGACCTACGTGCTCGGGATCATCGTCGCGATCGGGGCGGCCCGTGCCGACTGGGCCGCGAAGCTGCCCGGCATCGGCCGCTACGTCCCGCTCGGCCGCCTGATGTATGCCGACGTGCGCGCCCGCGACGCCGAGCGCATCCTCGCCGACCTCCGCGCTTCCACCGGGCTCGAGCCCTTCGTCATGGCCCAGCACTACGGGCGCGCCTCGCAGCTCGCCTACTACCTACACGGCCGGCCGACCGTCTACTCCGCCAGCGCCCACACCGGCGGACGCACCACCCAGTACGACGTCTGGCCACAGACCGATCTCGCCGACCCCGCCACGCTCGCGGCTCTCCGAGCCCGGCCCGCCCTCCTCGTCGGCGGCGAGCCGCACCACTGGCTCCCCGCCTTCGATCGGGTCGAGCAGGCCGGTCAACTCCAGGGCGAGCACAAGAAGGGCCGAAGGATCTACCTGGCCTACGGGTTCCGCGGCTTCGGCGCCGGACCCGCCGCCGGAGAGCCCGCCCCGTGACCCGAATCGGCCGCACCTCGCTCATCACCACCGCCGCGGCCGTCGGCGTGTTCTTCCTCCTGCTCGCGCTCGATCCCGTCGTCTACCGCGCCCTCGACCCATCCGCCGCATCGCGCCGCGCCCTCGAAGAGAAGGACTGGTACTGGCTGCTGCGCATCACCGGCACCTACTGGACCTGGCTCGTTGTCGCCCTCGCGCTCATCTGCATCGATCTCGCCCCGCGCTCGGCGCGCGTGCAGCCGAACGCCTGGCGTCGAGGCCTGTTCGTCCTGGCCGCCGCCGCCGCTTCGGGACTGGGCGCCGAGCTGCTCAAGCTCATCGTCGCCCGCGAGCGACCCGCCGTCCTCCAGGACGGTGTCCTCGTCTACCAGGGCCCCGTGTTCCGCGGCTTGTTCTCGGGGTTCGCCGAGGGCTCGAACCTCGGCTTCCCCAGCTCCCACGCCGCCACCGCCTTCGGAGGCGCCTTCGCCCTCGCCATGCTCGCGCCCGCCGTCGGGCCGCTCGTCCTCCTGCTCGCCTGCGGCTGTGCCCTGACCCGTTTGCTGACCGGCGCCCATTTCGCCACCGACGTCTACGGGGGTATCGTCCTGGGATTCCTGGCGGCCTGGGGGCTGGCGCGCCCGTTCGGCGTGCGCTCGCCACGCAAGGGGACGGCTTGAAGACGCTCGACCGCTACATCGCGAGGCTCTACCTCACCAACGTGCTCGCGCTCCTGGTGATCCTCTCCTGTTTCGTGGTCACCATCGACTTCTCCCTCAACGTCGACCGCTTCGTCGGACGCGCCAAGGAGCTCGTCCGCGAGCACGAGCAGGAGCCGTCCGGCCTCCGCACCGGCGTGATCACCCTCCTGCTCATCGCCGACCTGTGGTGGCCGCGTCTCCTCCAGCTCTTCAGCTTTGTCCTCGGCCTGGTGATGACCGGCGCGATGGGATTCACCCTGAGCCAGCTCGTGCGCCACCGCGAGCTCGTCGCGGTCTTGGCCAGCGGGCAGAGCCTCCGGCGCGTGGCGATGCCGATCCTGGCGGTCGCGATCGGCCTCACCGGACTCCAGGTGCTCAACCAGGAGCTCGTGCTCCCCCGCCTGGCGCCGCTCCTCACGCGCGATCAGGGCGACGCCGGCACGCACCAGCTCGGCGCCGCGCACGTGCCGCTCACCCGCGACGGGCTCGGGCGCGTGTGGTACGCCCGATCGTTCGACGCCGACCAGGGCACCCTCCAGGGCGTGTACGTCTGGGAGCGCGACGCCCAGGGAAAGCCGACCGCGCGCTACTACGCCGAGGGCGCGAGCTGGAGCGGCGACGGGTGGAGCCTGATCGGCGGCGTCGTCCAGCCCGCCGCCGACAGCGCCGGCAGCCCCCAGCCCATTTCCCATCTCAAGACCAATCTCGATCCCACCCAGCTCCGCGTCCGCCGATTCCAGAGCTACAGCCAGAACCTCTCCTGGCGCCAGATCGGCGAAATGGTCGCCGCGGTGGACGCCCTCGACCCCGGCTCCGGGCGCACCGCGGCGGACAAGGCCCGCCTCGAGCGCATCCGCTGGGGGCGCGTCTCCATGATCCTCGCCAGCCTCCTCGCGCTCACCATCTCCATGCCCTTCTTCCTGCGCAAGGAGCCCGGCAGCGCGGTGGTGCGGGCCCTCCGCTGCGCCCCCGTCGCGATCGTCGCGCTCATGGGTGGAGTGCTCGGCGCCTCCGCGCCTATACCTGGGGTTCCTCCCCAGGTGGGCGTGTTTCTGCCCGTGCTGATCCTCCTCCCCGTGGCCTTCGCCTCGGTCGCGTCTATCCGGACGTAGAGAGAGCCCTTCCGGGTTGCGGTCCGCGCTTCCTTCGGGACGCGAATGGCGTTACGATTGAGCGCCGGCCCCCGGGCCCGGTGCCCCAATGCGACAGTGCCGTCCCCAAGCGCGTGCGTTCACCCTTCTCGAGCTGCTCATCAGCCTCGCGATCGTCGCGCTGCTGGTCGGCCTGCTGCTGCCCGCGCTGGCCGGCACCCGCCGGCTCGCGCACCGCTCGATCTGCGCGAACAATCTCCGCCAGGTCGGGCTCGCCTGGCAGGCCTACATGCAGGCGACCGAGCAGCTCCCCCGTCACACCGCCGAGCCCGACTGGGCCTACGGCGGCGTCCGCTTCGTCGGCCCCGACGACACGCCGATCGCCGACGCCTCCCGGCCCATCAACGCCTATCTCGACACCGACGCCGCCGCGCAGGACGCCCGCGCCCTCGAGGTCTTCGAGGACCTTGCCGACATCGGCATCACTCTTCGCGGCGAGCCGCTCCGCAGCATCCTGCCCGAGGGCGCCAACTGCTACGAGACCTTCGGCACCAGTTATCGGGCCAACATGCAGCTGCTCGACTCCACCGCCGCCGGCATCGACCAGCTCCACCGCCCGCTCAAGGTCGCCGAGATCACCGCGCAGCCCAGCCGGCTCCTGCTGGTCGCCGATCCGGTGTGGTACTTCGCCAGCCAGCCGCAGCAGTCGGGCGAGCGGGCGTTCGACGCCCGCTGGCACGACGAGGATTCACCCTCCGGCAACATGGCCGCCTTCGACGGTTCGGTCCGCTGGATCGAGTTCGGGCCGCTCCCGCACCCGGACTTCATGGTCTCGCCGCGCCCCGAGCTCGCCTCGCGCAGCCGCCGCTGAGCCCGGCGATCACGGCGCCGTGGGCGCCGGGTCCCACGCGAGCCCCCGCCGCCGCGCCATCTCCCGCCCGATCTCCAGGAGCAGGCCTCCGTCGAGCGCCCTCGCCGCCGCCGTGAAAACCAGTTGCTCCTCGGTCCGGATATGCGATGCGTACAGCGTCGTCAGCTCGGCGATCCTCGCGCGCAGTTGCTCGGCCCGGGACGCCTCCAGGAAGCCGAACCGCAGCCAGTTGCGGCAGAGGCGATCCACCTCCTCGTGCATCGCCGCCGCCCGCTCGTGGTCGGCCTCCAGCACGTCGATCGCCGCGAGCGCCGCGCCAGCGTCCGGATCGCCGCTCCCGCGCATCCGCGGGAAGAGCGAACGCTCCTCGTCCTCGGTGTGGCGGGGCGCCGCGTTCGAGAAGTAGGTGAGGACCCGCTCGAGCGCGTCCCGCGCTGGGGCGACAGGATCGACTCCGCCTCCGCCGCAAGGCGAGAGAGCACCCCGAGGAACATCTCGATCCGCCGATGGCAGTCGGCCATCAGTCGCAGGGGCTCGTCGAAGCCCGCGTCAGGTGTCGATCCGATGGTCACAGCCATGTTCGCATCCCTCCTGCTGTCCTGTCGCGGCGCCCGCGCACCCCGCCGTCCGGGCTCGGGCCGCGACCTCCGCCGCGATCGCCCGGGGGAACAGGATGTTGTTCTCCTTGTGGACGTGGCGGTGCATGTCGCGCTCCAGCTCGCCCAGCGCCGCGTACAGCGCCCGGAACGTGCCGCACGCATCCGCGGGCGCCGTGAAGCCGTCCGTATACCCCCGCATCCGGGCGAGCGCGTCGCCCGCGCCGTCGTGCTCGTGCATCATGCACGCCACCGGGCCGGCCACGCTCCACCCCGGCAGCTGCGCCGCCGGCGCCCCGGCCTCCAGCCGGCGGATCCACGGGAAGAGCATCCGCTCCTCCTTCATCATGTGGTCGGCCAGCTCCTCGGCAAAGCCCGCGAAAACCTCCTGCAGCGCGGCCAGCTCCGGGCGCCGGTCCCCGTGGGCCCCGACCACCTTCCGGAGCAGGCCCGTCAGGCGGGGCAACTCCCGGCGGAGGTACTCGTGATGCGTCTGCTCGATGTGGTCCGCGAGCTGGGTCATCGTGGCCGAGACCCAATCCCCCTCGGGCGAGGGCTCCGCCAAGCTGGCCCGGATCTGCTCGAGCACCGCTCCCGCGTCCAGCCCCTTCTCGCGGCAGGTTTGGCCGAGCGGCTTTCCCCCGCCGCAGCAGTAGTCGAGCCCCAACGACTCGAGCACCCGGGCGGTCTGGGGATGCCTGGCAACGATGTCTCCGAGCGTGGTGAGCGGACTGAGCGCGGTCATGGGCGCCTCTGTAAGCGGTTTAATGTACTAGCTTCTAAATATATCTGAATATCGCTAAAAGATCAAGGAAGCCCAGCCGGGATGAATGGATTTCCATTGGCTGAGGCCCCGAAGCCGCATAATCCGCCACTCTGGAAGGGAGAACGCCGGGGCATACCCTGATCGCCGCGCGGCGATGGAGCTGCTCGGGTGCGGGAGTATCGAGGGCGCTGGCCGGGGCTTGAGCGAAGGCGCGGCCCGCGTTAGCCCGGGTCGTCCGTTCGCGCCGGCTCGGCATCGCCCGCGGGCGCAGCGGCATCGGCGGGCGGCGCTTCGGCGTCCTGGGGCTCCGGACCGGCCGGCTTGGCGCCCTCCGGGCGGGGGATCGCGGCGAGCTCGTCGCGCATCGTCGCCGCGCGCCCGAGCAGCCCGGCCTCTAGCTCTTCCTTTGTCTGCGCGAGCTCGAGCGCGGGCTCGAGGACAAAGTGCCAATGCTGGACGTTGTGGATCCGCGTCGGCAGCGCCTCGGCCGCGAGATCCAGCGGCGCGTATTCGTAGAAGGGCGCCTCCGCCTCGGCGGTGGTGCGGAGGGGCTCGTAGCCCTCGAGCTCCACGCGCACGTCGTACACCCCGTGGAAGAGGAACGACGCCTCCGTCGGTGTGCGCCCCACCTCCTGGTCGTTCACATAGACCAGCGCCCCGGGCGGCTCGCTCGTGATCTCCAGCCGGCGCTCGACGCACCCGGCGAGCCCGGCGGCCAGGACGGCGATCGCGGTGAGGCGGAGAAGGGGCATGGGTGTAGGGTAGCGTGAGGGGGTGAGGGGGTGAGGGGGTGAGTAGGTGAGTCGGGGGCGGGTCGCGCCTTTGGGTGGGGGTCTCCCCTTCGTCGCTCTGTCCCCTCGTCGCTTATCGCTTAGCCTCTCGCTTTCTCGAGCAGTCTGCTCAACTGGGCCAGCTCGCGCTCGGTGAGATGGCCCAGTTGGTCGCGGTGCAGGCGCTGCACCGGCTCGTCGAGCTCGGCGAGCAGCGAGCGCCCCGCCTCGGTGATGGCCACGTGCACCGCCCTCGCGTCCTTCGGGCAGGCGCAGCGCTCGACCAGCCCGTCCGCCGCGAGCCGGTCGATCAGGCGGGTCAGGTCCGGCACGGGCGTCACCATGTCTGCCCGTACCTGCGTGCAGGTCCGCGGCTTGGGCTCGCGCGGGTTGGGCGCGTGGCCGCGAAGGATCCGCAGCACGTTGTACCCCGCCGGGCTCAGCCCGTGCGGCCGGAGCAGCCGCTGCACCTGCGCACGGAACAGAGCCGCCGTCCGCTCGATGTTGAGCGCGGCCTCCACGGCCGGGTCGTCGAAGGCCCGGAGCTTGTTCAGTTCTTCGCGGAGCGAGGGCATCTGTTGGAACAAGTATATGGAGGGGGAACAGCGAGGCAGCGAAGCAGGGAGGCAGCGAGGCGAGCGGGCGTTGAGGCATCGGGCGCTCAAGAGGGCGTTCGGGGGTTGGCCTGCGAGCGCTCCAAGGTCGGGGTGCTCGGCCGACCGCCATCCCCGTTCCTCCGAGCGAGCCGGGCCGTGTCGGACCGGAGCCTCGCGGGTACCCCGCTCCTCCGGAACGGCTCCCTCTCCTCTTCCTTCTCCAATGCTCGATACACCGCGCGGCGCAGCCCGGATCGCTAGGCGGCGGGGGCCGCAATGCAAAGATCCAGACCCGGAGGGGCTCGGCCACCCTGCGATCAGGCGCGGCCGGCTCCGTTCAGCCGCCGCTCCGGCAAGTGGTCGAACTCGTCGCCGCGGAAGAGGGAGCCGAGGTAGACGCGCTTGACCATGTCGTCGTTGATGAGCTCGCGCGGGGAGCCCTCGGCGAACTTCTTGCCGGAATCGATGATGTAGGCGCGGTCGCAGACGCGGAGGGTCTGCTGGACGTTGTGGTCGGTGATCAGGAAGGCGATGCCATGGTCGGCGAGCTGGCGGATCTCCTTCTGGAGGTCCTCGACGGCGATGGGGTCTACGCCGCTGAAGGGCTCGTCCATGAGGATCAAGCGGGGCTCGGTCACCAGGGCGCGGGCGATCTCGAGCTTGCGGCGCTCGCCGCCGGAGCACGTGCGTGCGGCGTGGCGGGCCTTGTGGCTGAGCGCGAAACGGTCGAGGAGCTGCCCGGCCCGGCGCTTGCGCTCGTGGCGGGGGATCGGCAGCGTCTCCAAGATGGCGAGCAGGTTCTGCTCGCAGGTGAGCTTCTGGAAGACGCTGGGCTCCTGGCTGAGGTAGCCCATGCCGAGGCGGGCCCGCTTGAACATGGGCTGCCCGGAGACGTCGGCCCCGTCAAAGACCACCCGCCCCTCGTCGGCGTCGATCATCCCGATGGCCATGCGGAAGCTGGTGGTCTTCCCGGCGCCGTTCCGCCCTAGAAGCCCCACGATCTCCGCGCGGTCCACGTGGAAGCTCACGCCGTCCACGACCGCCCGCCCGGCGTAGCTCTTGCGCAGGTTTTGGGCCTCGAGGAGGGGCACGGGAGGGGAGTGTAGGGTGAGTGGGTGGGTGCGTGAGTGCGACCAGGGCTTGGAGAAAGGCGGGGGTGCCCTCACCTTCGTCGCTCCGGCGCTTCGTCGCTCAGTGGATCAGGCGCAGCGTCATCGGGTAGCGGTAGTACTCGCCCCGGTTCGCGGCCTTGGCGGCCAGGATCATCCCGACGATCCCGAGCACGTAGACGGCGGGGATCAGGGCCCACGCCACGCCGCAGGTCAGAAACCCCAGCCCCGTGCAGATCATGCTGTAGAGGAACAGGGAGATGTGGAAGTTGACCGTCTCCTTCCCATGGTCGTCGATGAAGGGCGAGTCGTCCTTGCGCGTCAGCCACATCACGAGCGGGGCGATGAAGACCAGCCCCATCGTGATGGGGTAGGCCAGGAGCGACAGGTGCATCCACATGGCCCAGCCGCGCTCCGATTCGGAAGCATCCAGGTCGACGATGCGGTTCTGGGCGTTGGTGGAGAACTCGTTCATGCTGATCGCGGCCATCGCTGGGCCCCTCCCGCGCGATCTTTGGGAATCCCGGGCCCGCGGTTGCGGCGGGAGCGGGCCGGTGCGAAGGGGCGCGACGAGGGTACCCGATCGCGCGGGGCGATGTTCCCGGACCTACCCGATCGTGGGGGATTGTCGGGAACCGCGCGCCCTGGACCAATGAAAAGAACCGGGCGGAGAGCCTCGGAGGTCCCATCCGCCCGGCGTGAGTGGGCAGCGTGGTTGTGACGCGGAGAGTGCGCGGATGCCGCCCCGTTCGCGGACTCCCTGCGGCGTGGGAATGATGCCACGGAACCGGCGATTTGCCAGCACTTTGTGTGATTTGGACGGGAATTGCGTAGCGGTGGCGAGGCCGCTCCCGGACGGTCGCCGGCACCGAGTCGCTCGGGCGCCGGCGACCGCCCGCCGCGGGTCTGGGCGGTCGCGCCGAAGGGCCGGCGTTCCCCCGGTCAGTGCCCGAAGAGGTTGCGTTCGCCGAACATGCCCTCGGCCTCGAAGTGGCTGAGGGCCTCGTCCACGGAGGCGAAGACCCGGGTGGCCGTCTCGGTGATGAAGGGGCTGGGAGATTTCCGCGGTTTCCAGACCACGTAGACCTCCTTGGTGTGCTCGAAGGCGTGCTGCAGCTCGCGCTCCACGCCGCTGGAGAGGCCGGGCACGCCGCCGGGCAGCTCGGGGATGTAGCTGACGATCATGTCGGACTGGTCGATGAGCTTGAAGTCGCGCATGTAGATCTGGCCGTCGATGTCGCCGGCGATGTCGAGGACTTCGCGCACGCGGACTCGGATGGGCTCCCGGCTCGACTTCGATCCCCCGAAGGTGTGGGGCGTCACCTCGAGGAAGGCGTCCATGCGCCCTTCTTTCGCCGCGGCGATGGCCCGGTCGAGGAGGATCTTCTCGTCTACGTCGCCGGGGTCGAAGGTGATGAAGTGCTCGGCGAGCTGGGCGCGGAAGTGGTCGATCTCGGCGAGCACGTCGGGCATGTCGACCACGTGGCTCATCGGGAAGCTGGGGTAGACCTTCTTCATGCCCGGCCGGCAGACGAGGCGGAAGAGCGACCGGATGGTCTCGGTGTGGCGCCCGCGGCTCAGGATGTAGAACTGCGAGCCGCGGACCGCCTTGGCCATGAGCTCGGTGGCGAGGATCTCCTCCTCGCGCCAGACCATGCAGTCCTTGAGCGTGGCGTCGATCACGTGGTCGGCGTGGAGGCGGTGGTGGACGACCTCGATGTTGTCCACGAGGCAGATGAAGAGGGTGAGGTCGAGTCGTTCGATCTGGTCGTAGTCGAAGGCGGAGAAGAGGCCGTGGCGCCAGCGGAAGGTGGCGTGGGTGTTGACGATGACGTTGGGCTTGCCGGCCGAGTCGGCGATGACGTCCTTGAAGGCGGCGCGGCGGAGGGAGTTGAGGCGGCTGATGGGCAGGTCGAGGATCTTGCCCGGGCGCACGTCCGGGGCCTCGGCGTACATGATGTCGCCGACGTTGTAGATGTCGAGCGGCTCGCCCTGCTGGCCGGCGAAGTCGCGGACGCGCTCCAGGTAGGGCTTCTTCTCCATGCCGACCTGGCCGGTGATGATCGCTCGCATGCGCTCGACCCCTCGTGGCTGCCCCCGGACGGGGAACTATAGAAAGATGGGGCGCCGCGCGTGCAACATCGCGATTGGCTGCCGGTATAGAGATCGGACAAGCGTCTCGGGACGACGCGTCGCGGAGTTCTCAGCAGAGGAGATACGGGATGAGGAGTCTGGCCCAAGGTGCGATCGTTGTGTCATTGCTCGGCACGTGCGCGGCGCGCGGCGCCGACCTGCCCGATAACTGGGAGCTGGTGCAGCTCGCGCGGCCGGGGCAGGGGGGGCTGCCGTGGCAGCTCCGGTTCGATCAGGACACGCCGGCGCTGAACCGCCGTGGGGATTGGGCGATCGGGACAGACCGGGGCGTGCTGGTGAACGGCGTGCTGCTCGACGGCGGCGGCTACAACCGCTCGCACTCCGGCCTGAGCATCAACGACCTGGGCACGGTGGTCTGGGCGGGCTCGGTGAGCACGGGGCAGGGCGGGGTCTTCTCGTACGACACGGGCTCGGGCACTGGCGGGTTCGTCACCAACGGGCCGGACACGCGCTACAGCAAGCGTAACCCCGTGATCAACAACGCGGGGCTCGTCGTGTACGGGGGCGCGGTGGACGGTCACGAGTCGATCAACGCGCACGATCTGGCGACCGGGCAGTCGCGCATCGTGGTGCAGGGCGATGGCTGGAGCGTGCGCCTGGGCGATCGCGCCGCGCTGAACAATGCGGGGCAGATCGCCTATTACGACGAGGGGCACGACAAGGGGCTCAAGCGCCTGGAGCCCGACGGGACGACCACGATGCTTCCGACGGCCGGGGCGTGGTGGACATACATCGACCTGCTCTGGATGAACGATCTCGGGCAGGTCGCGGCGATGCCCGGCGAAGACGTGCTCCTCAGGAGCGGCGACGACGGCGCGGAGCGCCTCGTGGACCTGACCTTCGGCGGAATCGGCTCGGACCTTTTCCGCCGGATCGAGCCCCAGGTCCCGATCATCAACGACGAGGGCTGGGTGGCATTCCGCGCCGAGCTGCTCAACGGGACCGACGCGGTTTACATGGCCGACGGCGATTCGTTCGCGCGCGTCGCGGGCGTGGGTGATCCGATCCTGACCGACATGGGGTGGGGCACGGTGCAGTCGCTGCAGCGGGGCGGCGTTTCGCTCAACGACACGGGCGACGTACTCCTGGTCGTCGACGTGGATCTCGCCGGCGGCGGTGGCCTGAACGACGTGCTCGTGATGGCGACGGTGCCGGGGCCGGGCCCGGCGGCGTTCGCTGTGCCGGCGTTGGCGCTGCTGGCGGCGAGGGCGCGCCGGCCGCGGTAGCTGGCTCCGATTCGGGGACACGCCGGATCCGGCGCGAGCGCTGGCGCGGGCGGGCGCTCCGCCCGCATCGTCCCTCGCGGGCGCCTCCCTTGGCGCCGGAGAGAACCGTCGGGGCACGGTCGGCGGCCGCGTGCGGCATACACTGTCGATCCCGGCATGCAACCCGAACGGAGGCCGCCATGGCTGTGCTCGTCGATCAGGACACCCGCGTCATCTGCCAGGGGATCACCGGCTCGTTCGGGGCGGTGCATACGCGGGGCTGCCTGCACTACGGCACGAAGATGGTCGGCGGCGTAACGCCCGGCAAGGGCGGCACGAAAGACGCCAACGGGCTGCCGGTCTTCGACACGGTGGACCAGGCGGTGCGGGAGACCGGGGCGAACGCCACGATGATCTTCGTGCCGCCGGGGTTCGCGGCCGACGCCGTGCTCGAGGCGGCGGACGCGGGCATCCGCCTGATCTGCTGCATCACCGAGGGCGTGCCGGTGCAGGACATGGTGCGGGTGCGGGCGGTGCTGGACGAGGTGAACCTGAGCGCGCGGGGCGCGGACGTGCACCCGGCGGAGCAGCTCATCACGCTGATCGGTCCCAACTGCCCCGGGATCATCACGCCGGGGCCGAAGACCGGCGGCGGGAAGTCGGGGAGCGATCCCTATACGAGCGCGGGGTGCAAGATCGGCATCATGCCGGGGTACATCCACACGCACGTGAGCGAGGCGAGAACGGGCAAGGCGGTGGGCATCGTGAGCCGCTCGGGGACGTTGACCTATGAGGCGGTGTGGCAGACGAGCAACCTGGGCTTCGGGCAGAGCACGTGCATCGGGATCGGCGGCGACCCGGTGCGCGGGATGAACCACATCGGGGCGATCAAGCTCCTCCAGGAGGACCCGGACACGCACGGGATCCTGATGATCGGCGAGATCGGCGGGACGGACGAGGAGGACGCCGCGGCGTACATCAAGCAGCACGTGACCAAGCCTGTCGCGGCGTTCATCGCGGGGCGGACGGCGCCGCCGGGCAAGCGCATGGGGCACGCGGGGGCGATCATCTCCGGTGGCGAGGGGACGGCGGAGAGCAAGATCGAGGCGCTGCGCGAGGCGGGGGTCGAGGTCGCGGAGAACCCGGCGGATATGGGGAAGGCGATGGGGAGGGTGATGGGGAGGGTGATGGGGGTGGGGTGAGCGGGCCTTCCCGGCATATGACTCATAGGCCTATAGGACCTATTGCAGTTATTGCAGCCGCCGCTCGGCGGAGCGGGCGTGGGCTTCGAGGCCTTCGAGGCGGGCGAGGTGGGTGGTGTCGCGGTAGAGCTCGCGCGCCTGCGCGGGGTCGTCGATCGAGAGCCAGGTGCGCGTGCGGAGGAAGTGGAGCACGCTGAGACCCGCTCCCGAGCGTGCCGTGCCGCCGGTGGGGAGGGTGTGATTGGGGCCGACGCCGTAGTCGCCGAGGACTTCCGCGGCGCCGAGCCCGACGAAGGCCGCGCCGTAGTGGGCGCAGCGCCGGGCGATGGCGTCGGCATCTCGGGTGAGGATCTCGAGGTGCTCGGGTGCGAAGCGGTCGGCGAGCGCGATGGCTTCGTCGATGTCGCAGGCGACGACGGCGTAGCCGTTGGCGAGGGCGGCGCGGGCGGTCGCGGCGGTGGAGAGGGTTTGGAGTTGTGCCGCGAGCTCGCGTTCGACGGCTTCGAGAAGGTCGGCGCTGGTTGAGACGAGAACGGCGCAGGCGTCGGTATCGTGCTCGGCCTGGGCGAGCAGGTCCGCGGCGACCACGGCCGGATCGGCGGAGTCATCGGCGATGACCAGCAGCTCGCTCGGGCCGGCGAGCATGTCGATCGCGACGTGGCCGGCGACGAGCTGCTTGGCGGCGGTCACGTAGCGGTTGCCCGGGCCGACGACGATGTCGCAGGGCGGGAGCGGCGGGCACCCATAGGCGAGCGCGGCGATGGCCTGCGCGCCGCCGACGGCGAGGAGGGCGTCGGCGCCGGCGATCGCGCTGGCCGCAAGGGTGATGGGGGTCGGGCGCGGCGAGGCGACGAAGACCTCGCGCACGCCCGCGGCGCGGGCGGTGACGGCGGTCATGAGGACGCTCGAGGGGAGCGGGTATCGGCCGCCGGGAGCGTAGCAGCCGGCGCGCTCGACGGGGGCGATCCAGTGGCCCGCTTGGCCGCCGGGGATGGGGAGGACAAGCCCGAGGAGGCTGGCGCGCTGGGCATCGGCGAAGGCGCGGATGCGGGCGGCGGCGCGCTCGAGGACGGCGCGGTCTTCGCGATCAATCGCGTCGAGGGCGCGGGCGAGCTCGGCGCGGTCGATGACCAGCGGCGCGCCGTCGGCTACATCGCCGAGCCGCTCGGCGTGGAAGCGCACTGCGGGCTCACCGCGGCGGCGAACGTCGCCGACGATGGCGGACGCGGCGGTGAGCGTTTCGGGATCGATGGCGGTGCGCCGGAGAGTGGGCACGTCGGACGGTTGCACGGTGCGGAGCAGGCGGTTGGTGTGAGCGGCTCCGCGCTTGAGCACGGCGGGCGCAGGGGGACACGGGGTCGATGCAGGAGCGGGAGTGTTTGCCTCCGTGTTCCTGCCTGCGTGCTCTCCGTGCTCTCCGTGTTGCATCTTCGCGTCGCCCGGCCGCCGACTGACCTTCAGCGCGCGACGGTCGAGCTCGCGTTCAACGGCGTCCAAGGAGACCCCGGCCGCGGCGAGCCGGGCGAGCGTGAAGTAGAGGACGTCTGCGGCCTCGTGGGCGATGTCGTCGGGCGCTTGCGCGTCGCAGAGCTCCGCGGCCTCTTCGCGGAGCTTGCTGGCCAGGAGCGCGGGATCACGGAGCAGGCGCGAGGTGTAGGAGGCGGGATCACGGGATTCGGGCGGCTGGGCGAGCCGGCGGGCGAGGGCGTGCAGGCCGCGGGAGTCGCCGAAGCAGGTGCGGGCTCCGGTGTGGCAGAAGCCGCGCCCGCGCTGGCGCACGGTGAAGCGGAGCGCGTCGCGGTCGCAATCAATATCGATGCGGAGGAGGTCCTGTGTATCGCCGGAGGATTCGCCCTTGCGCCAGAGGGCCTGGCGCGAGCGCGAGTAGTAGACGCCCCGCCGTTCGGCGACGGCGGCGCGAAGGCTCTCAGGGGAG
>DASRXL010000005.1:0-16465 GCA_035654175.1 Phycisphaerales bacterium | reverse complement strand
CCTGGGTCAGCCCCGCGTTGATCGCGTCGAGCACCGCCGCCGACGACCCCGTCGGCGCCAGCTCGTCACGGCAGGCGTCGAGCGCGCGCAGGCACCGGGCGGCGAGGGCGGGCCTGCCGATCCACCGGCTCGGGGCGTCGTCGCGCTCGGCGCGCCCCTCCCTCGCGCGATCGATGATCCAGCGCTTGGCGGTGGGTAAGAGCTCTTCAGGAGAGGTCGCGAAGGCGTCGAACACGCCGGCGCTCCGCGCTTCCTCCACGGGCATCGTCGCCCCGGTCGCCGTGCGCCGGATCGCCTCCGAGGGATCCATCCGGGCCGGGAGCAGGTTCGTTCCGCCCCAGCCGGGGCAGATCGAGAGCCCCGCCTCGGGCAGCCCCACCGGGTATGGCTTGCCGCTGACCGCCGGGCACGCGACGAGACCGTCGCAGTGCATCGCCAGCTCCAGCCCGCCGCCGAGAGCCGCGCCGCCGATCGCCGCGGCCGTCGGGAAGGGGAGCCGCGCCAGCATGCCGAACACGCGCTGCCCGTAGGCCAGGTAGCGGTCCAGCTGCGGATCGTCCAGCTCGACGATGGTCTTGAGGTCCGCCCCCGCGACGAACACCCGCTCGCTCGCGGAGGCGAGCACCAGCCCGACGGAGTTCCGCGGCAGCGCCTTGAGCGTCGCCTCGAGCCTCCTGATCAGCGCCTCGTCGAGCACGACGACCGATCGGCCGGCCTGCTCCAGGCGGATCACGACCACCCCGGCGAAGGGGCCGGAGCTGTCGGATTCGAGGGCAAACGGACTCGTCGTCATGGGCGCTCCGCTCCCACGAGACCCCGGGTGCGCGGACCACCGGCGCGTCCCCCAAGGCTGGGCGGCACTATAGCGCCGACCGCCCTTCCGGGCACGAAACCGCCCCTCTTTGTCGCGTGCTCACCCGCCGAATCTGGCCCGCAGAACCGCCTGGGCCTCGGCCGATGCCACGACCTCCGCCGACAGGCGCGCGCCCTCGCGAACCACGCCCGAGTCGGCGGATCCGTCGATCTCGTTCAGCAGCCGCTTGGTCGCGGCGAGCGCCCGCGCACCGCCGGTCGCCACCCGCGCCGCCAACTCGCCGACCGCCTCGTCGAGCGCCTCCAAGGTCGGCAGCGAGCGGTCCATGAGGCCGATCGCCGCGGCCTCCGTCCCGCTCATCAGCCCTCCGCGCAGGAGCACCTGGCGCGCCCGCCCGGCCCCGATCTTTCTCACCACCCAGGGGGCAACCACGGCCGGGCACACCGAGAGGTCCACCTCCGGGAAGCCGACCTTCGCGTCGTCGTGCGTGAGCGACATGTCGCACACGCACGTCAGCCCGCACCCGCCACCGATCGCCGCCCCCTGCACCCGCGCCAGCACCACCGCCGGCAGAGCGCGCAGCTCCAGCGTCAGCTCGGCGAGGCCGCCCAGGAGCCGCTCCGGAGCACCGGGATCATCGAGCACGGCCTTGAGGTCCATCCCGGCGCAGAACGCTTTCCCGTCGCCCGAGAGGACGACGACCCGCGGGCCGGTCTCGCCCATCGCGGCGAGCTGCGCGACCCGCTCCCGCACCGCCGCGATCAGCTCGAACGACAGCGCGTTCCGCCTGTCCGGGCGCGAGAGCGTGAGCGTCGCGGCGGGGCCTCGGAGCTCGAGGGAAGCGAGTGTCATGCTTCCTTTATAGCAAACGGCCTCCCCCGCGGATCGGGGGAGGCCGTCGAGGAGCTTGGCTTCGCGCGAAGGGCCGCGTCAGATCGCGCCGCTGATCCCCAGCGGCACGCCGAGGGTGCCGAAGGCGCCCGGGAAGAACGCGTCGAACCGGCCGAGGTACGCGACGATCGGCTCCGCCGCCTTGACGGTCAGGCCGTAGAAGACATCCTGCTCGCGCCGGGAGCCGGTGACGAAGTCGTGCACGTCGAACTCCGCGACGCGGCGCGGATCGAGCACCCGGCGGAAGGTCTCCTGGCCGAGCGGCTCGTCCGTGCCGACGAATTCGCCGTCGAACCGGATGGTGATCTCGATGACCACCGGCGTGTCGGACGGGTTGAACAGGCGCAGGTACTCGGTGACCGCGTCCTCGTGGCCGTTCTGGGGCCGGAACCCGGCGCCGAACGCCCAGAGTGTGTGGGCCTCGTCCGTGAACACGGTGCCGGCGCCGTCGCTGAAGATGAGCGTGGGCAGCGACATCGCGACCGGCAGGGTCGAGGAGTAGGAGATGGAGTACGGCTGCCCGGCGGGGAAGCCCGGCAGCGTGCTCACGTCCAGCTCGCCGCGAGAGCGGGCGGGAACGTCGAGCACCGTCCGGTAGGCGCTGCCGCCCTCGAACAGGAAGGAGAACGTCACGCGGGTCGAGCTGTCGTTGGCGTTGGTCACGCCGACGATCTCGCGCTCGGAGTTGAGCCCGATCTCGCCCTCGGGGGTCACGCCGGTCGTCGAGCCGAGGTTCGGGAGGCCGATCGAGCCGACCGCCGAGATCTCGCCGGTGCTGAGGCCCGAGTCGTAGCTCTGGTGCGAGGCCACGATCGCGCCCTGCGCCTCGATGATCATGCCGTACGTACCCTCGGGCACGCTGTCGAGCGCGGAGAGGTTCCACCCGCCGCGCCGGTGCGCCCCGAGCTCCTGGGTGAGAACGATCTCGTCCCCGCCGCCGGTCGGGAGCAGCGTCGTGGTGACCTTGATCGTCTCCCCGGTCGTGTTCATATAGACGGGGAAGTCGAAGCGCCCCGGCGCCTTGCCCACCGAGCTGAAGGTCCAGGTGTCGCTCGCGGTCGCGGTGAACGACTCGCCCACCGCCGCTCGCTCGCCCGCGAGGAGGAAGGTGTCGAAGTAGCTGAAGGTCGCGGCGATCGGCCGCTCGGCGCGGATCTCGAGCGCGTAGGGCTCGTCGGGCCGGACCAGCGACCCGCCGGGGTTGCCGAACCCGATCTCGTAGAGCTCGGGCGTGTTGACGGTGATTCCGCCGCGGGCCTGGCCCTCGATCGTGAAGTCCGCGATGATGTCGTCGCGCTCGCCCTGCTCGTACCTGGCGATGACCACGACCCGCGTCGCCTCGTCGTGCGGGTTGATCATCGGCACGAAGCTGTAGATGAAGGGGCTCGAGAAGCCCGCGGGGTAGTAGTACCGGTGGGAGAGCGTCGGCGCCTCCTCGCCGTTCGAGAGCGTCTCGGTCTCGGGCGTGGCGGGGTCGGCCGTGAGGTGGCCTTCGCCGGTGCCGGCGTTGACCTGGTCGTACATCGCCTGCGCCGCCGACGGGGTCTCGCCGAGGAAGATGAAGTAGCGGAAGGACGCCGACTCGCCGGGGGAGATCGTCCCCAGGTCGTACGCGAGCGCCATGAGCAGGTCGTCGCTCGTCCCGTTCGGGTCGTTGATCCCGAGCGCGAGGAGCTGGCTCGGGTCACGCAGCACCACCGAGTCGAGGTCGACGAACGTGGCCACGGCGCGTCCGTCGGAGGCCGGCGCGGCCAGGGCGATGGTGAGGCCGGCGGGGTGCTCGTTCGTGATCACGCTCGCGTTGGCGTACTTGCCGCCGCTGTCCACGTCGTTGCGGGTCTCGGGCCCGCGGTCGTCGAGGTTCAGCCCCTGGTTCGGATCGAACGCCTCCATCCAGACGACGTCGGTCGCGTCGCTCTGGCCGGTGTTCGTGAGCACCACGTCGAGCGCGAGGAAGCTGTCCGACACGCCGTGGGTCAGCGTGCGAGTCACCTTCATGCCCCGGAAGAGGCCGGACGCGGTGATGCGGTTGTTCAGCGGCCCGCTCTGGTTGGTCAGCGCCACCGGAAGGGAGCTCGGCCCGCGCGAGCCGTCGTTGAGGAAGTCAAACCCGGAGGCCGTGAGGCCGTACATCGAGGTCAGCCCGTCGCCGTCCTCGGTGTCCGCCAGGAAATCGGTGCCGTCGAACTCGATGCCGATCGGCGTGCCGTTCTCGTCGGAGGACCCGAAGGTGCCGTCGCCGTCCACGCCGACGTCGAGGTCCTCGCCGTCGAAGACGGTCTCGCCGTCGGAGATCCCGGGCGAGACCGTCACGCTCAGGCGGTAGCTGCCGGTCGTCTGGAGCGGCTCGCCGCTGGTGACGTCGAAGGGGTCGTACTCGAGGTTCGAGGCCTCGCTCACGGCGATGTAGTACACGCCGCCGGCCGGGAACACGAAGCTCGTGATCGAGGAGTTCAGCGTGCCGTCGGGCGAGGAGGCCTTCAGCTCGTTGCCCTCGGCATCGAAGAGCCGCAGCGCGGTGTTCAGCGTCGAGGCGCCCCCGCCGGTGGGGGGGATCGCCGTGGCGGTCGCGTCGAGCGTGGCGCCTGCGTCGACCGTGAAGCGGAAGAGGTCCCGGTCGAGCGTGCCGAAGCCGCCGTCGCCGATGGCCGCGTCGCGCGTCGCCGTTCCGGTGCCCGCGATCTCGTCCAGCTCTCTGGCGGTCGGGAGCGTGTCGTTGGACTCGAACGGGCCGAAGATGTTGTTCTCGAGGGTGAGCTCAAGGGCCCAGCTGTTGAGCACGCCGCTGGTGAGCGCGCGCCGGTCCCGGATCAGGAGCGTCCAGGCGCCGAGGGCCGACATCCCGTCGAACCGGCTCAGGCCGTTCGTCGGGCGCAGGCTGCCGGAGTACGGGGGCTCCGCGTCGACGATGCTCGCGGCCGCCTCGTCGTCGAGGAGGACGTTCTCGAAGTCGTCGCCGTCGCCGCCGTGCTGGTTGAACACCACCTGCTCGGTGCCGTCGGGCGCGATCAGCGTGATCTCGAGGTCGCTGACGAAGTTGTGGTCGATGTCCAGGCGGAGATTGAGGTCCTTGATCGCCCGCGCGTCGGTCACGTTGAGCGTGGTGCTCTGCACGCCCTGCGTGCCCTCGGCCGGGATGGGGAGCGGCTCGTTGAAGTCGCTCTCGATGGTCAGCCGGTCGTCGGCGATCCGCTCGTAGCCGATCTCGATGTCGTAGGTCCCGGTCGACTGGCTGCGCCCGCTGGCCGAGAGCGTGGCGTCGTAGTCCGTATTCGGGAAGCCGGAGACGCCGATGTAGTAGGTGCCCCCCGTGGTGACGAAGAAGTCGAGGAACGAATCGCGCCCGTAGAACTGGTCGTTGCTCGCGATCTCGTTCCCGAGGGCGTCGAACAGACGGAGGTAGGAGTCGAGCGTCGAGGGGAGGTCGAGCCGCCGGGCCACGATCTCTGCGGTGATCAGCCCGCCGCGGGGGATGCTGATCGCGTAGAGGTCCACGTCGAGCTCGGCCGCCAGGCCGTCGCCGAGGGTCATGCTCCGGAAGGCCGCGTCACCGCTCCCGCTGAAGGTGACGGGGGTTGCGCTCGCCAGGGTGTCGTTGGGCTCCAGGTTGCCGCCTACGCCGACCACCTCGAACTCGTACTCCTCTTCCGAGCCGCTGTCGCTGTCGCCGTTGAGCAGGTTGCCGTCGACATCCTGGAACTTCGGATCGGCCGCGGTGCCCGGGAAGAGGGTGAGGCGGTAGCGTCCGAGCGGCAGGCGCTGCTGGGGCACGCCGGTGAGGTCGAGCGTGATGTCCACAATCCGGGTCTCGCCGGCGCGGAGCGCGACGTCGAGGATCGGCACGCGCGTGGTGCTGTCGTCGTCGGTGCCGAACTCGCCGTCGGACCCGGCGAACGTCAGCTGGGCCGCCGAGGCGTCCAGCGTGCCGCCCTCGATGTCCTTGTTGAAGGTCACGGTGATGGTGTCGACGGGCAGCCCGGTGTCGGGGTCGGTCCTGGACGTGATGGGCCCGGGCTCGAACGCGATCGCGACCGGCCCGTCGGTGCCGAGGATCTCGAGGGAGCGGGCGATATTGATGCGACCGCCCGCCACGACGCGCCCCTGCAGGGTGGGGACTATGTCCGAGCCGTCGATGAGCGCCTGCCGGATCTCGGTGGCCGAGGCGTCCGGGCGGAACGACTTGAGCAGCGCGACCGCGCCGGTGACGATCGGGGCCGAGTACGAGGTGCCGGAGCCGAAGCCGTAGGTGCCGCCCAGGACGGTCGAGTAGACCAGGTCGCCGGGCGCCGCGAAATCGACCCGCTTGGCGCCCCAGTTGCTGAAGCCCGCCAGCGCGTCCTGGTTGTCCGTGGCCGCGACGGAGATGAGACCCGGGATGTTGTAGGAGGCCGGGAAGGCGGTGAAATCGGGGTTGTCCAGGTCGAAGCTGTCGTTCCCCGCGGCGGCGACGAAGGCGGCGCCGGTGGCGACGAACCTGGCGATCGCGTCGCGCTCGGCGCTGAAGCCCTCGGGCGCGTCCTCGTAGAAGGTGTCGTTGATCCCGCGGTAGCTGCCGTTGGACGCGACGATGTTGTGGCCGTAGTCCTCGATCATCATCGTGAGGTAGTCGTGCGAGCTGACGAGCGATTCGAGCGTGAAGAAGCCCCCCGACGAGGCCTTCACCGGAACGATCGAGACGTCCCAGTTCACTCCGGTGATCCCGATCTCGTTGTTGCCGGCGGCGCCGATGAGTCCGGACACGAACGTGCCGTGGCCCTCCTCGTCCTGCGCGTTGTTGTCGGCGCCGGAGAAGTCCCACCCGTGCACGTCGTCGATGAAGCCGTTCCCGTCGTCGTCGATGCCGTTGCCCTCGATCTCGCCCGGGTTCGTCCAGATATTCGGGGCGAGGTCGGGGTGGTTGAAATCGATGCCCGAATCGATCACGCCCACGATGATGTCGCGCGAGCCGACGGTGATGTCCCACGCCGGCAGGATGTTGACGTCCGCGCCGATCGTGCCCACCTGGCCGCCGATGTTCTGGCCCGTATTGTCGAACTGCCACTGGTTCCCGAAGAGCTCGTCGTCGGGCACGCGCTGGTCCGCGTAGATCGCGTTCGGCTCGAAGGCCTCGAGCCAGTCGAACGCGCCCGTCGCTCGCGAGATCGCCCAGTCGCTGGGGTTCCGCTCGAAGGTGATGCTCGCCCACCGCCCGCGCCCGGCCGGCTTGATGCTCGCGGCGGGCTGCCCCGTCGCCTCCACCACCTGCCGGGCCAGGCGCTCGGCCTCGGCGGAGCCGTATGCGTCGTCGAAGGTCAGGAGCCAGGAGTTGGCCACCGCCCTGGTCGAGCCGCCGCGCCACGCCACGTCCATCATCCCCGGCGAGGATTCCGGGCCGAACGCGAGCTCGGGCGCTACCGCCCCGGACCAATCGGCCGCGAGAACCACCCGCGCCTCGAGATGCTCGAAGAGCGAAGCGTCACGCCCCGCCGCGCGAACCACCCTGCAAGCACCACCATCGACGGCCCGATCACGGACAGAACGGCTCAGCGGCATAACATCGTCTCCCGGTACAGCAGTGGACTCTGCACCATATCCAGCTTGGCAGAGTACCGCCCGGCGGCATTGCCCGCTGGGGGCACGCCAGGCGCTGGACCCTGGCGTCGCGGCCGTTCGGCCTCGCCGGGCCCGTACTTTGGGTACAGAATATCCGATCCTGGAGCGTCCGGGGTTCCGATTCTTCCGTTTCCCCTCAGTTTCCTCCGCCCCCCGGCCTGCCGGGCCGCGCCGACGCACCGCCGGCGGCGCCGGTCAGGTCGCCCGCCGAGCCCAGAAGGCGCCGAGCAGCTCGGCCTCCTCCGGCCCGCCCGCCAGCCCGAGAGAGACCTCCAGGGCGCGACGATCGGCGGCGGCCGTGCCGTCGAGCTCGTTGAGCCATCGTTTCGTGGCGACCATCCCGGCCCGCGGCTTGGCGGCCAGCTCGATGGCGAGCCGCTCCGCCGCTGGTCCCACCTCCTCGGGCGTCTCGACCACCGATGAAATAAGCCCCAGACGGAGTGCTTCCGCGGCATCGATCAGCCCGGGGTCGAGCATCCTGACCCGTGCCGCGCCCGGCCCGATCCGAGGCAGGAGGGTCGGGCCCGAAACCGCCGGGGAGATGCCGAGGCGGACCACCGGGTAGCCCAGCTTGGCCGCGCGGTCGGCGACGGCGAAGTCGCCACCAGCGACGAGGGCGCACCCGCCCGCGATCGCGCCGCCCTGGCAAGCGACGACGACCGGCGCGGGGCACGAGCGCAGCGCCCGGACCGCCGAGTCGAGCCCGACGAGCAGCTCCCGCATCGCCGATCCATCCGGTGAGTCTCGGCAGGCGGCGAGATCGAACCCTGAACAGAAGGTGGGCCCCTGCCCGCAGAGGAGCACGCAACCGGCCGACGCGCCGAGCTGGGTGATCGCCCGCGCGAGCTCCGAGAGCATCTCGGGTGTCAGGGCGTTGCGCCGTTCCGGCCGGGCGAGGACCACGGCGGCGATCGCGTCCCGTCGCTCGACGCGGATCATGGCCGCGCTCCCGACCCCCGCGCCGACCCGAGGCAGTCCGCCGCGGCGGCCTCGGCCTGATCGAGGCGGGAGCGATCCACCCGATGGCGCAGGCCGGCCCGCTCCACGGCGTCGACCAGGTCGACGGTCGAGAGGTTGCCCGGCGCCCGCCGGCCTGGCGTGCTCGCGTAGGGGCAGCCGCCCAGCCCGCCCGTGGCCCCGTCGAACGAGCGCACGCCAAGCTCGAGCGCCACCCGTACGCACTCCGAAGCGCGTCCGCCGGTGTCGTGCAGGTGCAGCGTGAGCCGGGATGCGTCCGACCAGCCGTGCGATTCGTCCAGGTACTCGAGCGCGGTCGAGATCACGCGTCCCACCGTCTCCGGCGAGCCCGCCCCGATCGTGTCGCCGAGGTCGATCTCCTCGATGCCGAGATCGGCGAGCCGGCCGGCGACCGCGGCAACCGCCCAGGGATCGATCGGCCCTTCAAACGGGCACGCCACGACGCAGGAGACGTATCCCCTGACGACGAGCCCGGCGCCGTGCGCCGTCCTGACGACCGGCGCAAATCTCGCGAGGGTCTCGTCGATGGTGGCGTTGGTGTTGTTGCGGCTGAAGGACTCGCTCGCCGCCGTGAAGACGCTGACCTTGTCGATCAGCCGGCGCCCGGCGCGGTCGTTGGCCGCGAGCACCCCGCCCAGCCCCTGCTCGTTGGGCGCCAGCGCCGAAAAGAGCACCCCCGCGGGCTTGTCTTCACGCAGGAGATCGCAGAGGGCGGCGGCGTCGGCGAGCTGAGGCACCCGCTTGGGGCTGACGAAGCTCGTGATCTCGACCTCGTCCACACCCGAGGCCGCGATCGCACGAACCAGCGCCGCCTTCTGCGCGGTGGGCACGAAGCCGGGCTCGTTCTGCAGCCCGTCGCGGGGCGCAACGTCCGTGATCCGTACGCGGTCTGGCATGCCGCCATGGTAGCGGTCGCGTGCCGGGCCCCTCTCATGCCCCTGAGAGCAGGAGCCAGGCCAAAGCGCCCGCGAAGAGCGCCGAGCCGCCGACCAGCGATCCGAGCAGCAGGTTCCGCCGCCTTCGATAGACGCGGGTGTTCACGTAGTACCGTCCGTCCTCCATCGCCACCAGGACGCCCTGCCGAACGCCCGACTGGATCAGGCCGAGCGTCTGCGGGATCCCCAGGGTCGACGGCCGGCGCGCCGTCTCGGGGGAGACGGCGCCGGCGGCCAGAAACTTGCTCGCGGCGGAGTTTTTCTGGCGTACGGTGAGGAACAGGAACACGGGGTATGCGAGCATCCCGATCCGGTATGGCATCCGGCGTCTCCGGCCTTCTTCCCGGCGTGCGTGCGCCCGTGCGGGTGAAGGATCGCGTCCATCAATCGTATTGGAGGGCGGGCCCCCGGGCTTTCACGCCTGATCGGCGCCGAGGTGCACCCGCGCGACGCGCAGCGCCTCGTTCGTGTCGGCGCAGAGATTGCTCTCCCCGATCTTGTCCAGGAGGCCCGACTGGGTCATCGCGAAGAGCGGCTGGGCGTGGAGCCCCGCCAGGAGCAGCCGCGTCCCCGAGCGCGCACACTTGTCGTGGAACTCCTCCAGGGCGTGGATGCCGCTCGCGTCGATGGCCGGCACGTTCTTGAGACGCAGGATGAAGACGCGGGGCGGACGCTCGAACTGCCTGAGGGTGTCCTTGAGCCGGTCGGCCACCCCGAAGAAGAACGGGCCGTTGATCTCGTACATCTCCACGCCGGGCGGCACGACGCGGTGCTTCTGCGCTTCGGCCCGCAGGCCGGCGCGCTCGGCCTCGTCCTTGCCGTTGGCGAGCTCGTCGCGGATAGCGCCGATCGCCGAGACCTCGGACATGCGCCGCATGAAGAGCATCGAGGCCAGCACCATGCCCACCGCGACCGCCACCGTGAGGTCGGTGAGCACGGTCAGCCCGAACGTCGTGAGCAGCACGGTCACGTCGCTCTTTGGCGCCCGCAGCAGCGCCCGGAAGTGCCCGATCTCGGAGATGTTCCACGCCACCAGCACCAGCACCGCCGAGAGCGACGCCAGCGGGATCAGCTTCGCCCAATCCGCGAGCAGCAGCATGAAGATCGTGATGAACACCGCGTGCAGGACGCCCGCGACCGGCGTGGTGCCGCCGCTCTTGATGTTCGCCACCGTCCGCGCGATCGCCCCCGTCGCCGGCACGCCGAAGAACAGGGCCGACCCGATATTCGCCACGCCCTGGGCGGCCAGCTCGCAGTCGGACTTGTGCCGGTAGCCGGTCATGCCGTCGGCGACGACCGCCGAGAGCAGCGATTCGATCCCCGCGAGCACCGCGATGGTCGTCGCGGCCGGGAAGAGCTCGCGCACCAGTTGCCAGCTCAGGGGCGGTGTGTGCGGGGAGGGCAGCGACCTCGGTATGCCGCCGAACCGCGAGCCGATCGTCTCGACCGCGCCGCCGTCGGCCGCGCCCCACCCCAGCAGCGCCACGAGGGCGGAGCTCAGCGCGACCGCGACGATCGCGCCCGGCAGGCGCGGCACGAACCGGCGGATCACGATCAGGAGCGCGAGCGAGCCGGCGCCGACGGCGCACGTCCGCCAGTCGAGCGTGTCGATGTGCTCGGCGAGGAGCTGCACCTTCGGAATGAACTCCGCGGGCACCGACACCGCCTCGCCGTCCGGCCCCGCGAGGCGCAGCCCGAGAAAGTCCTTCAACTGGCTGGCGACGATCGTGACGGCGATGCCGGCCGTGAACCCCGTGGTCACCGGGTAGGGGATGTATTTGATGGTCGCGCCGAGCCGGAACACGGCCATCAGGATCAGGATCACCCCCGCCATGAGCGTCGCCGTCGCGAGCCCCGCGTAGCCGTGCTCCGACGCGATGCCGAAGACGATCGGGATGAACGCCGCCGTGGGCCCGCCGATCTGGACACGGGATCCGCCCAGGAGCGAGATGATCGCGCCGGCCACGATCGCCGTGTACAGGCCCATCGCCGGCGGGCTGAGCCAGGGATGCTCGAGCGCGAGGTCGCGCGCCACGTTCGCCGGGATCGAGGCGATCCCGAGCGCCATCGCGAGCGGCAGGGCGATGACCGCGACGGTCAGCCCGCCGCTCAGGTCCCCGCCGAATCGCCTCAAGGAGTAGCCTTCCCGGAGGCAGATCAGCAGCTTCGGGATGAAGCGAGACATCGACGGGGCTCCCGGGCGATGGTCTGAACGGTATGCGCACGCGGCCGATTGACAACAGCGTGGCCGGGCGAATCAAGCGAGCAGCCCGGCCGCGAGGCCGGGCTGCCGCGAGTGATCAGAGATGTCCGGCGATCGGGTTCAGGCGGCTTCGCGCCCGGAGCACGCGGGCGCGGTGTGCACGCCGTTGCCGAACGCGCCCGGGAACGCCGTCGGGTATCCGAAGTTCGCGCCGTGCACGCCGGCGTTCCCCTGGCTCGGGTTCGCGAACGGCGTCGGGGTGTAGCCGGTCGGAACGGTGTACGCGGGGGCATACCAGGCGCCGGGGGAGGGGAAGGTGCTCCACGAGGCGCCCGTCTGCCAGGGGGCCGCGCTCCCGAAGGCGTGACCACCGAACGCGCCGGTGTTGCCGAACGTGTTGCCGAATGCGTTGCCGGGCGCGAACGTGTTCGGCGCGGCGCCCCAGGAGGGAGTGACGCTCCAGGGGGTGAACCCCGGGGTCGCATACCCGAAGGACGGGATGAAGGAGCTCCCGACCGGGTGCTGCCAGTGCCACGCCGTCGGGTTGAACGGAGCGAAGGCGCTCGGGACGTTACCGCCGCTTGCGAACGCGGGGTTGAACCCGAACCATGGCGTGGTGTTCCAGCCGACCGGGATCTGGTTGAAGCTCCAGGGATTGGTCGTGTTGAAGGCGTAGGGGGCGTGCCAGCCGGGGGTCTGCCACGGCGCGGTCCCGCCGTTCCACGCATTCCACTGGTTGAACGCCGGCGCCGGGGGCTGGTTCGACCAGTTGGCCGGAGCGCCGAACCACCAGCCGTTCGGGCCGTAGCCGGACTGCGGGCCGTGCCACACGGCGCCGAAGGTGGGTGCGGGGTTGAAGGTGGATCCCGGGAACGTGCTCCAGGGCGTGGTGTTCACGGGCGTGCAGAAGTTCGTGCTCATCCGGCGTTCCTTTCTCTCTGGATTGCGACACTGATTCCGCGATGCGCCGACTGGGGCGCTTGTCATGAGACTGGCGTGTCAGGCGGCCCGGCGGGCCGTTGGTCCCTCACGAGAGTTCCCCTGGGGCGACGCTTATCGGCGGCCGCTTCGCAGCAACTTGCAAACGGCCCCTCTCCTTCGCGAAGGCGCAGGCACGGCGGCGCCAACCGGCAAAACCTGCATCGGGCGGTCGTCGGCGCGGAATGAGCGGCGTGTGCCGATTGCGCCGAAAGGGCGGGGTGGGGGGTGCGGGTGGTGCATCCCCACGCCGGCTCTCCCCGTAGAACTCCAGTGGGATCGGGCCCCGGCGCGGCGCGTAGGGGAACGGCGCGGCGAACAAAGCGTGAACAATCACGCCGGTGGTTTCCCGCGGTAAAGGAACTTCCGATGTCCGAAGGCATCGGATAAACTGGTGGAGGAGGAGTCGTTGGAGCGCTCAGCGGCCGTTGGCCGATGAGACGCGCCGGGCCAGGCGGCCCGGGGAGGCCCCGAATGAAGCTCCGGAATGCTGTTGTCGGTGCTGCGACCCTCGGCGTATTGGTCTGCGGCGGATTCGCCGCGTCGGCCTCGGCTCAGGCCGCGCCCGCGAGCGCCGGTCTGGCTGCCTCCCCCGCCCAGCTCAAGCGAGAGAACCTGAGCAAGCTGCTGCGCCAGGTGCCCGACGTCAACTTCCAGGACCACCGGCTCGAGGACGTGATCCGTTTCGTGCGCGAGATCACCGGGGCCGAGATCGAACCGCTCTGGGTCGGTGAGCAGAACGCCGAGGGCCTGAACCCGGACGCGCTGGTCACGCTCCAGGTCAAGCGCGTCTCCGCGCTGAAGCTGCTGGAGATGGTGCTGGAGAAGGTGGAGGACGACACCGCGGTCTACTCGGGCGGCAACAGCTGGCAGATGACGGACTGGGGCACGCTCGAAGTCGGGCCGAAGAACCTGCTCGCCCGCCACATGCGCCTCGAGGTCTATCCGATCAACGATCTGCTTTGGGAGATTCCGAACTACACCGAGGCCCCGGAGATCGATCTCCAGAGCGTGCTTCAGAGCTCCGGCGGCGGCGGCGGCGCTCAGAGCCCGTTCCAGCAGAACCAGCAGCAGGACGTCGAGCGGCGGACCATCGCCGAGCGCGCCGAAGAGGTCGTGGACATCATCGAGGCCCTGGTCGAGCCCGAGCAGTGGCTCTCGGGCGGCGGCACCGCCTCGATCCGCTACTTCCAGGGCAATCTCCTTGTCAGAGCCCCGGACTTCGTCCACCGGCAGCTCGGCGGCTACCCCTGGTGGCCCGATGCGCAGACCGCCGCCACGGTGGTGAACGGCCGGCGATATGTCAGCCTCGATGTGGACACGGGCATCTCCACCATCGACGGCATCGTGAACCAGCCGGTCACTGGGGTGGTGGGAGGCGGGCCCCCCGGCCCCGGCGGCGGGTGACCGGGTCGCAGCGGCTGCGCCCCAAGGACATCCGGTCGAGCTTCCAGATCGTCAGCGATTGTCGGGAGCTCGGCGCCGACTTCGTTGCGTGGCAGGAGCGCCTGCTCTCGGGCGTCTGCGACCTGCTCCACGCGCAGGTCGGGATCAGCGGCAACATGCGGAAGTTCGGCACGGGAGAGGCCGAGTCGCTCGGCTCTATCCGCCGGGGCTGGCCGGACGAGCAGGCGGAGCGGATCTGGCTCGACTACGCCCTGAATGTGCCGGTCGAGCGCACGCCCGAGTACCCGGCCCTGATCGGCAAGCACGACAGGCTCGTCACGCGCACCCGCGACCAGTTGTGGGGGCGTGAGGCGTGGTACCGCTCGCGCACGTACAACGAGCGGCACAAGCGCGTGGGCATCGACGATTACATCATCTCCATCCAGAGGCTGCCCTTCGGCGACATGTGGCACTCTCTTTGGGTGCACCGATCGATCGGCGAGCCCGGCTTCGGCCGGCGCGACTGGTGGATCGTCCGCTGTATCCACGAGGAGATCGGCAAGCTCATCGGGAACGCCCTCGCCTCCGCCGCCGAGCCGCGGGTGCGGGATATGACCCCGCGCCAGCGCCAGGCCCTGGACGGCCTCCTCGAGGGCCTCAGCGAGAAGGACCTCGCCAGCCGTCTCGGCGTCACCCGCGCGACGGCCCACGAGCACGTGCTCGCGATCTATCGCCACTTCAACGTGGCGGGGCGGGCCGAGCTGCTCGCGCTCTTCATCGGCCGGGATGCGCCCAAGTCCGACCGCCCCAAGTGACGCCCGTTTCCCCGCGGCTTCGATCCATGAGGCCCCACCGTTTGGTGGGGGCTGCGCTCCCGGATCGCGGCGGATCATGTTCCTGAAGGCCGCGGCCGGGTGGCCGGGCCTCATGAACAAACCTCGGGGAGCAGGAGCACGAACATGACTCGTCATTGGACCGGACGTTGCGGGCTGGGGATCGCCATGGTCGCCGGGGCCGCCGGGGTCGCGGGGAGCGCGGGGGCGGGCGACCTGTACGTCGCCGCGAATGCCGGCCAGATCTGGCATTTCGACACGGCGACGGGCACGATGGACAGCCCCGTCTCGTGCGGGGCGACGGTGGAGGGCCTCGCGTTGCAGGGGCGGGACGTGCTCGCCGCGAGCACCGACGGCACGATCTACCGGATCGACCTGGACACCGGGGCGTTCGAGGACTTCTACCCGGTCGACGGCCAGCCGCTCTCCCTGGCGCGCTGGGGCAACACGCTGTACCTGACCACGGTCAACGGCGACATGCAGTGGCTCAACGCCGACGACGGGTCGGTCATCGACACCTATTACGTGCACGACGCGCTGCAGGCGACGATGCTCTTCGGCAACCGGATCTTCACCGGCAGCCACAGCACCGCCGTCTATGCCTCGCCGGTGGGCGAGATGGACTTCCAGTTCTTCACCGCCTGCGGCGGGAGCGTGAACTCCATCACGACCAACGGGGTGGACGTCGTGATCGGGGCGCTGCAGGGCACCGTGTACATCTACGACGCGACACATGGCGGCTACAAGGGCACCTGGAACGTGCAGTCGGACTGCGTCGGCGTCGCGTTCGTGGACGACCGGCTGTTCATCGCCGGCAGCGACGGCAAGATCCACAGGATGAACCTCGACAACGGGGCGATCGAGCAGACGTACAACACCGGCATGGCGATCACGGCCGTCGTCGCCGCGGAGGCCTGCGCCGCCGACTTCAACGGCGACGGTGCGATCAACACGCTCGACTTCCTGGCGTTCCTGAACGCCTGGAACTCGCGCGACGGCTCCGCCGACTTCGACGGCAACGGCGCGATCAACACCCAGGACGTGCTGGTGTTCCTGAACGCCTACACGGCCGGGTGCGAGTGATCGGCCTCCGGCGCGGCGACGCCCTGTGAGGGGGGTGGCGCACGCGGCGCGGGGCGCCCCGGAGTCCGCTCCGGGGCGCACCCCGCCGCCCGCAGCGGACTGCCACATCCAGATCGCTTTCTCGCGCGAGACGCCCCGCCGCTACCCCCAAGGCGGGGCGTCTCATTTGCTGCCGGCGACCATTGCGGCCGGTGCGGCCGGGAGGTACGCTGCCGGAATGGCCCAGATCACAGGCGGCGGATCGCTCCGGCCCGGCGGCGGCTTCACCCTGATCGAGCTGCTGGTGGTGGTCGCGATCATCGCCCTGCTGATCGGGATCCTGCTGCCCGTCCTGGGGCACGCGCGGGAGTCGGGCAGGACGACGGTGTGCCTCGCGGCCCAGAAGAACCTCGCCGCGGCGTTCGTCATGTACGCCGACGACAACGACGACGGGATCGTCTCCTCCTGGACCAACCGCGATCCCAACCCGGAGTTCGGGATCGATCACAGCTGGGTGGACTGGCCCATGTTCGCCGACGGCCGGCGCATGCGCGACGGCCAGCTCCGGCGCGCTACGGACACGGAGAACCACAAGCGCGGCATCCGCAACGGCAAGCTGTGGCCCTACCTCGAGAACGTGGACATCTACCACTGCCCGTCCGACATCCGCTCGAAGGACCGGGGCATGGCGGGCGCGATCGCGTGGCGCACGTACTCGATGCCCAATTGGGTCAGCGGCGACGACACGTTCTGGGAGCCGTGGCTCGGCGGCTGGAAGGTCACCACCCGCCAG
>DASRXL010000004.1:0-4476 GCA_035654175.1 Phycisphaerales bacterium | reverse complement strand
GTCACGCTGCAGGACCTGGTGCCGACGCTCGCGGCGGGCTCGCGCGCGTCCGAGCTGCTGCTGGTGGACGACGGCTCTCCGGACGAGACGGTCGCCGCCGCGATGCCATTCATCGACGCGGGGCCGCGCGGCTCGCTGCTCTCGCTGAGGCTGCTGCGCCACCGGCGCAATCTCGGCAAGGGCGCGGCGGTGCGCACCGGCCTCGCCGCCGCGCGAGGTCGCTGGCGTCTCATCATGGACGCCGACAACGCGGCGACCATCCGCGAGGTCGAGAAGCTCTTCCCGCGCGTGGGATCCGGGGTGGGCCTCGTCGCCGGGTCGCGGGTAGCTCCGGGGGCGGCGGTGGACGCCGTCCCCTCGCGCCGCCTCGCGGGCCTTTTCTTCAAGGCCGCGCTCCGGGTGATGCGCCTCGACCTGCTGGCCGACACCCAGTGCGGCTTCAAGCTCTACCGCGCCGACCTCGCCGAGCAGGTCGCGGCGCACGGGCGGGAGGACGGCTACGCCTTTGATCTCGAGCACCTCCTCATCGCCCGCGCCTGCGGCGTGAACGTGGAGGAGGTGGGGATCGCCTGGACGCACCGCGACGGCGGGCAGGTCCGGCCCGTGCGCGACGGGCTGCGCATGCTCCGCCGCGCACTCTCGATCCGCGCCCGCGCCCGCGAGCTCGCCGGGCTCGTGCGGACCCTCCCGGCCACGCAGCCGGAAGCCAGGCCGGAGATCGTCATCGCGTTCCCGGCGGCGAGGCCTGTTCTGGAAGCGTCGTGACCCCCGCCCGCGCGAAGCTCAGCGTGCTCCAGGCCAGCGTGAGCCACATGCCGAGCATGAACCACGTGGCGCCGCTCACGTACCGCCACGCCTCGAGCGCCTTGCGGAAGGCGTCCTCGCCGGGCGGCAGCCTCGCCGCAAGCTGGTATCCGACCACGCCCGCCAGGAGCGGCCACTTCACCGCCCCCGGCCGCTTCACGAGCAGCACGTACGCGGCGAGCACGTGCGCCGGGAGCATGATGTAGGTGTGGCGAGTGATGGACTGCGGGCTGAAGGCGAGCAGCCCGATGATGACCCCGCACCACTCGAGCAGGACAACCGCCTCCCGCGTGCGATCGGTCGCCGGCCCGCGCCCGGAGAACATCGGCACGCCGTACCGACGGTAGATGAGCCAGGTCGCGAGGAACACCGCCGCGGCGACGGGTGCTGTGGCGGCGCCCACGAGCGCCGTCGGGGGGCCGCCGGGCCCGTCGAGGAGCCGGGCGGCGGCGCTCGTGATGGAGATGCTCAGCTCCCAGGTGATGGGGTGCAGGTTGACGCCCTCGGGCGCGCCCTCCCCGCCGAAGAGCCTGAACAGGTAGCCGTAGCTCCGCGCCAGCGCCGCGCCTGTCGCGGGCAGGCCGAGCTGCAGCGCCGGCAGGAACGCGAAAATCGCTCCCCCCGCCGCCGCGGCAGCTCCCACCCGCCATCGCCGGCGCACGAGCACGTAGGCCAGCACGACGACGACGTGGTGCTTCACCAGGAGGGCGAGCCCCAGGGCCAGGCCCGCGAGCGAGGGCGCGCGATCCAGCAGCGCGAGCGCGGCGCACAGCCCCAGGAGCACGATCCCGTCGGTCTGCCCGTGCTCGAGCTCGGACTGGATCGGCCCCAGCGTCAGGGCCATGGCCAGCAGCCACACCGCCCCGATCGTCAGCGCGTCGCGCGGGCCGCGCAGGGCCCTGGCCGCCACCCTGAGGCTGAGCGTCAGGCACACGAGCGTGAGCGCCACATTGAGGGCGCCCCACACCAACGCTCCCTTGACCAGCCCGAGCGGCGCCAGCGGCTGGAGCAGCCAGGCCACGAGCGGGGGGTACAGGTATCCGCCCCGTCCGGAGGCGTAGATATCCGCCCCGGCGCGCATCGCCTCCGCGGCGAAGTAGAAGTCGTTGAAATCGCCGGTGGCCGTGTTCACCGCCCCGCGCCACAGGCGGAAGATGAACCACGCCCACATCGCGCCCACGCCGACCCATACCGCCACCGCGAGCCGCCGCCGCTTCACCGGGTCGCTCTCGTGTGCGGCGTCGCCGCCGGTACGCGTCATGCGTTCCCCCAGAGCCGGTGGCGTCAGGCTCGCCCGAAGAGCCGCTCGAGTTCCCTGATCGTCAGCCGGACCGTCGTCGGCCTTCCGTGCGGGCAATTGCTGGAGCGCTCCACCTCGCCGCGAAGGTCGAGCAGCGCCTGCAGTTCCGGCTCGCTCATGCGGTCGCCCGCCTTGATCGCGGCCTTGCAGGCCATCATGTCGAGCACCTCGCGCAGGGCGTCCTCGCCGCCGGGGGCGAACTCCTCGCGGTCGGCCTTCTCGAGGACCTCGGTCACGAACTCGACCGGGTCGACGCCCCGCTCGAAGAGAAACGTCGCGAAGGCGTGCACCCCGATCGTGCGCGGCCCGAGGGCCTCGGCACTGACCCCGATGCGGGCCAGCAGCGGGGCGAGCTCCGCGAGACGCTCGACGCGCTCGGGCGTCGCCTCGACGACGGCCGGAGAGAGCAGGCGCTGGCTCTCGAGCGCGCCCGCCGAGACGCGTTCGAGCAGGATCTCGAACATGACCCGCTCGTGCAGCGCGTGCTGATCGACGATGAGCACGCCGTGCTCGTCCTGCGTTACGAGATAGCTGTTGTGCACCTGGAGCACCCGGCGCGCGGGCGCCGGGCGCGGCAGGAGGTCCTCCGGACCGGAGATCGGCCCGTCGGGCGTCGTCGCCGGCGGGGCGAGGGGCGTCCCCACGCCGACCGGCTCCGAGGCCACGCCGGCGCGCTCGACGCGGTCGATCGCCTCGCGCACGGCGTCGTAGGAGAGGCGGTGCTGCGTCTGCGAGGGGATCTCGCGCCGCAGGAAATCGACCAGCCCCGACGCGGCGGCGCCCTGCCCCCCGCCGCCCGGGAGGATCGCCGTCCCTCCGAAGCCCGCGCCCGGCGCGAACCCCGGCGTCAGGTCCTCGCGCGCGAGCGCATCGCGCACCGCCCGCAGCACCGTGGAGTGCACCATGGACTGGTCGCGGAATCGAACCTCCGCCTTCTGCGGATGCACGTTGACGTCCACGCCCTCCGGCGAGAGCTCGAGCATGAGCACCGCCGTCGGGTGCCGCCCGGGCTCGGTCAGCCCGCGGAACGCCTCGGCCAGCGCGTGCTGGACGGTCCGATCCCGCACCGCCCGTCCGTTGACGAAGAGGTGCTGCGCCCGCGCCGTGGCCCGGGCGATCGCCGGCTTGCCCACCAGCCCCCACAGAGAAAGCCCGCGCGCGTCGTCGAACCGGTCCGCGCGGACCTCGAACACCTGGTCGGCGAGCTCGTCACCCAGCAGCGCCATGGCCCGGTCCCGCGGCCCCTGCCCCCCGGGCAGGTCCAGCACGGCCCTGCCGTCCACCACCGCCTCGAACGCGATCATCGGGTGCGCCATCGCGCAGGATCGCACGGCGTCCATGCAGCGGGTCCGCTCGGTGCCGGAGGTCCGCAGGAATTTCCGACGGGCCGGGGTGTTGAAGAAGAGGTTCCGCACCGTGACCGTCGTCCCGACCGCCCCGGACGCGGGCTTCACCTGGCCGACAATCTCGCCCTCGGCGTCGAGCTGCCACGCGCCCTGGCCGCCGGGCGCGCGCGAGCGGAGACAGACGCGCGAGACCGACGAGATGGACGCGAGCGCCTCCCCCCGGAACCCGAAGGTGGCAATGCGGTCGAGATCCTCCGCCCGGCCGATCTTGCTCGTCGCGTGCGGCGCGACCGCGAGGGGCAGGTCTTCGGGCTCCATGCCGCGGCCGTCGTCGGTCACCCGGACGAGCTCGATGCCGCCGGCCTCCAGCTCGACGCGGACGCGGGTTGCGCCCGCGTCGATGGAGTTCTCCAGCAGCTCCTTTACCACGCTGGCCGGCCGCTCCACGACCTCGCCCGCCGCGATCTGGTTGACCAGCAGCGCGGGCAGACGGCGGATCTTGCCCAGACCCTCCGACGCGACCGCCCCCGCCTCCGTGCTCGCCAGCTCCATGGCCGCCATTCTACAGCCGCGACCAATCCCCGCGGGCGCACCCGCGCGGCGGGATTCCACCTTGCCCGCGAGACCCCTGGCGCGGGGGAGCGCGCCGGTGCGCGGCCGGTACACTTCCGCATGAGCGACAGCATCTTCAGCAAGATCATCCGCAGGGAGGTTCCCTGCCACCGCGTGTACGAGGACGACCTGACGCTCGCGTTCCTTGATGTCTACCCCATCGCCCGCGGCCACACGCTCGTCGTCCCGAAGGAGCCCGCCGAGACGCTCGCCGAGCTTTCCGACGACTCCGCCGCCGCGCTCGGCCGGGTGCTGCCCCGCATCTGCCGCGCGGTGATGAAGGTGACCGGCGCGAGCGCGTACAACGTGCTCCAGAACAACGGCGCCGAGGCGCACCAGGCGGTGTTCCACGTGCACTTCCACGTGATCCCGAAGCTCGGCGCCTCCGGGCTCGGTGTCGGGTGGAAACCCGGC
>DASRXL010000003.1:0-10788 GCA_035654175.1 Phycisphaerales bacterium | reverse complement strand
CGTGGCTGCAGCAGGCGGGCGTCGAGCACACCACGGCGGCCAGAGCGGGGTTCTTCACCGGCCTCTACGTGCTCCTCGTCCCGCCGCTGGGCCTTGTCTTCGGCCAGCGCGTGGCCGCCGGGCACGTGGTCGGGGCGGCCGTGGCCGCCTGGGGACTCGCCCTGCTCAGCGGAGACCTCTCGGGCGGCCTGCGTCCCGGCGATCCGCTGATCATCGCCTGCGCCGGCCTCTGGGCGCTGCACGTTGTGATCACGGGGCGATTGGCGCCGCGTGCTGACGCTATGCGCCTCGCCGCGGTGCAGTTCGCGATCGTCGGACTGCTCTCGGGGACGTTGGCGCTTGTGCTGGAGCGCGCCGGCCCCGGGGGCATCGGCAGGGGCGCTCTCCCCCTCCTCTATAGCGGCGTGTTCTCGATCGCCGTCGCGTTCACGCTCCAGATCGTCGGCCAGCGTTCCGCGCCGCCGTCGCACGCCGCGGTGCTCATGAGCACGGAGGCGGTGTTCGCGGCGGCGCTGGCCATCCCGCTGCTCGGCGAGCGGCTCGGGCGGGCGGAGGCGGCGGGATGCGCGCTCATCCTCTGCGGCTGCGTGGTTTCGCAGCTCTGGCCCCACAGACGCTCGCCCTCCGAGGACGCCCAGCTCGGCGCGCCGGCGCGTTGAGGCTCGCCCGGCCCACGCCCGCGCCGCCGATCAGCCGATCAGCCAGCGCAGCAGGACTCCCGCCCACAGGACGGCGAGCACAATTGCGACGACGAACTGGCGAACGGGCCTGCGCCGGGCCGACTCGTCGGGCCTGCCCACCAGCGTCAGACGGTCCGCGCCGTCGGAATCCAGCGGCGACTCGCCCCGGCGTGCGGCGTCCTGCACGATCGCGATGACCATGTTCGCATCGAACGGGCGCAGGCCCATGCGCCCCGCGCCCGAGACCAGGCGCGATCGGGCCTCGGGGCGCAGGATCGCCGCCCGGCCACCCTCGAGCGCGTCGCTCACCCTCGCCGCCATGACCCAGCGGGCGTCGAACGACGAGATCGCGGCCGCGGCGCGGTTCTCGGCCCCGACCTCCCACGCGCGGTGGACCTGTCGGTCCTGGCGGACCCGCGCCGTCCGCGCCCGTGCGTCGCTCGCGGACGACGGAGCGCGTGGCGAGTGATCGACATCCTCGGCGAGGCGGAGCCGCCTGCCGGGCTGCTGGGCCGAATCTTGGGATTGGTCGGGGGTGGATCGCATGACAGCATGATCCGATGCGAAACGTGTGCCCAAGTGTAGCCGACAGCCCCTCCACAACCGCACGTAGACTCCCGTCCCCGGAGATCCGCATGGCGCCGATCGCGAACCGCGAAGAGATATCGGACCTGACCGCGCACGCGGCGGAACTGCACACTCCCCTCGCCGCCGGCGCGGTCCTCGAGCGGCTCGGGCGCGCGGCGAGGCTCGGGCGCGTGCCCGGCTTCGAGGTGCGGGGGCCCGCGGCGTTCCGGGTCGAGGCGGACGCCATGCCCTTCGCGCACGAGCTCGTGGGGCGCATCGAGGAATCCGGCGACGGGGGCTCGCGCGTGCGGCTCGACCTGCGCCGCATGGGGCGGATGCCGCTGATCTTCGCCCTCGTGCTGCTGCTCACCGTGTGGCCGGGGGTGTGGCTCACCGATTCCCTGATCGCGACCTACTGGAGCGCCTACGGGCGGTGGTCGGCCGAGATGCCGTGGCTCACCTACGCGTGGTACATCCCCGTGACCGTGCTGCCGCTGCCCTGGATGTGGCGATCGATGGCGCGGAAGAGCCTGGCCGAGGCCCGGGCCTCGGCGCAGAAGCAGACCGGGGCGATCGCGGAGGCGATCGAAGCCACCCGCGCCTGACTGGGGCGCCGGCTCAGGCCACGCCGAGGTAGGCCCTGCGGATCTCGTCGCTGCGCGCCAGCTCGCGCGCCGGACCGGACATGACGATGCGCCCGACCTCGAGCACATAGGCGTGGTGCGCGATCTCGAGGGCCATGTGCGCGTTCTGCTCCACGAGCAGGATGGTCGTGCCGGACTCGTTGATCTCGCGGATAATGCGGAAGATCAGCTGCACGACCTGCGGCGCGAGCCCCAGCGAGGGCTCGTCGAGCAGGAGCAGGCGCGGCCGGGCCATCAACGCGCGCCCGATCGCGAGCATCTGCTGCTCGCCCCCCGAGAGGGTGCCCGCGTTCTGGCGCAGGCGCTCGCGCAGGCGTGGGAAGAGCTCGAGCGCGCGCTCGCGGTCCTTCGCGACGCCGGCCGCGTCGCGCCGGGCGAATGCGCCGAGCTCGAGGTTCTCCATGACGCTCATGTTGGCGAAGATGCCGCGGCCTTCGGGGGCCTGGACCACCCCCATGCGCACGATGTCGTGCGGGGCGGCGCCGCCGATCACGCGATCCTCGAAGGCGATGCTGCCCGAAGTGGGGCGGAGCAGCCCGGAGATCGTGCGGAGCGTCGTGGACTTGCCGGCGCCGTTGCACCCGATCAGCGTCACGATCTGGCCCTGCTCGACCGAGAGGCTGACTCCCTGGAGGGCCTCGATCGCCCCGTAGTGCACCCGCAGGTCTTTGATGCAGAGGAATGCCATGGGTCGCTCGCGTGGGGTGTTGAGGGTCTCGGCCGGCGCCGGCGGTCAGCCCGGATCGGCGTGGCCGTGCGCCTGGGCGACCGGCACGGGCTCGCCCAGGTACGCTTCGATCACCTTCGGGTTGCTCTGGATCTCCTTGGGCAGGCCCTCGGCGATCGTCACACCGTAGTCGAGCACGGTGATGCGGTCGCAGATGTCCATGACGACGCCCATGTCGTGCTCGATGAGGAGCACGGAGAGGTCGAACTCGCGCATCACGCGCCGGATCAGGTCGCGCAGGCCGCGCTTCTCCATCGGGTTCATGCCCGCCGCCGGCTCGTCGAGGAGCAGCACGCGCGGCTCGGTGGCCAGGGCCCGGGCGATCTCCAGCCGGCGCTGATCGCCGTAGGGCAGGTTCCGGGCGAGCTCGGTCTCGCGCTCGCGCAGCTCCATCACGTCGAGGAGCGCGCGCGACGAGCTCGTGATCGCCCGCTCGCGCCCGATGTGGCCCGCCGTCCGGCACACGGCGCCGGTCAGCGAGCTGCCCGAACGCAGGTGACAGGCGATGCGCACGTTGTCGAGCACCGTGAGGTCGGGGAAGAGCCGGATGTTCTGGAAGGTCCTCGCCATGCCCGCGGCGGCGATCTCGTGCGGGCGGAGCCCCACCAGGGGCTTGTCCCCAAGCCTGATGCTCCCGGCGGTCGGCCGGTACACGCCGGTCAGCATGTTGAAGACGGTCGTCTTGCCCGCCCCGTTGGGGCCGATGAGGCCGCGGAGGCTGGCCGGCGCGAGGTGGAGCGAGAAATCGCTCACGGCTTTCAGGCCGCCGAAGGCGATCGAGATCTTGTCCACGCTGAGGAGGGCGCTCACGTCTCTGGCCCCTCCTTCTTGCGCCTCCCGAGCCGGAGCTCCCAGGCCTCGTGCAGCCCGAAGAGGCCCGACGGCCGGAGGATCATCATGAGCACCAGGGCGAGGGCGTAGATGAGCAGGCGGAAGTCGGCGATGTTGATGCCCTTGACCAGGCAGTAGCGCCGACCGCCCTCCAGGAGCGCCGTGACCACGACGATGATCACCAGGTGGCGCACGCGCCAGCGGGAGCGCCGGATCTGGCCGATCGCGACGATCGCGAGCAGGGCGCCGAGCGGCCACACCGGCGGGGGGGCGCGGAGGAGCTCGGGGAGCACCGTGAGGATCACCGCCGCGAGCGCGGCGCCCGAGATGGAGCCCATCCCGCCCAGCACCACCATGATGATGACCTCGAACGACTTGAGGAAGCCGAGGTCGCCGGCGTTGATCGCGCCGATGTCCATCGCGTACAGCCCGCCGGCGAGGCCCGCGAAGAAGCTGGCGAGAACGAACGCGCGGACCTTGTAGCGGGTGACGTGCACCCCCATAGCCTGCGCGGCGATCTCGTCCTCGCGGATCGAGAGGAACGCCCGCCCCGTGGAGCTGGTCTTCAGCCGATAGCAGACGATGAGCGTGATCGTGACGAAGAGATAGACCCAGAAGAGCGTGGTGTACGTGGGGAGCAGGTTGAAGCCCTTGGGCCCGCCGAGCATGATCGCCAGCTCGTGGAGCGGCTTCTCCTGCGCCTCCGCCGCACGCCACGGCTGGATCTGGTCGGGGGTGCCCTGGAAGAGCACCCGCACGATCTCGCCGAAGCCGAGGGTGACGATCGCCAGGTAGTCGCCGCGCAGGCGGAGGCTCGGCAGCCCCACGACATAGCCGACCGCCGCCGCGATCAGGCCGCCGACGAGGCATCCCGTCACGAAGAGCACGTCGCCCCGGCCGAGGATCGGCGCCCCGTCCGCCCCCGACCCGGTCTGGGAGAGCACGCCGCCGGCGAAGTCGGCGCTGCCGAAGAGCTTGATCGAGCCGTAGTAGACGACGCTTGCGGCGACGTACCCGCCCACGGCCATGAAGCCGGCGTGGCCCATCGAGAACTGCCCGGTGAACCCGTTCACCACCGTCAGACTCACCGCGAGGATGATGTTGATCCCCGCGATGAGCATCACCTTCGAGCTGAAGCCGCCGAGGTTCGCCCCCACCACCCACTGCGCCAGCACGCCGACGAGCAGCGCGACCAGGAGCGGCCACGCAGCGCGTGGGAAGACTGTCCACCCGGGCGGGGCGAGGCTCTGGCTCTGTCGGATGAGGCGGCTCACGGCGCGTCCACGCTCCAGTCACACCTTCTCGACTGTGGCCCGCCCGAGCACGCCCTCGGGCTTGAACAAGAGCACCAGGATGAGGATCGCGAAGACGTAGGCGTCCCGGTACTGGCTCGAGAGGTACGCCACGCCGAAGAACTCGACGAGCCCGATCAGGAGACCTCCGAGCACCGCCCCGCGCACGTTCCCGATCCCGCCCACGACCGCCGCCACGAACGCCTTGAGCCCGAGCATCACCCACATCGCGTCGGCGGTCTGCTTGGCCTGGCCCTCGTATTTCAGCCCGTACAGGAACCCCGCGGCCGCCGCGAGCATCGCGCCCACCACGAACGTGAAGCTTATGACCCGGTCCACGTTGATGCCCATGAGGCTCGCGTTCCGGGTGTTGTACGAGACGGCCCGCATGGCCATGCCCATCCTGGTGCCGTAGATCAGGAACTGGAGGGCCGCCATCAGGAGGAGCGTCGTCCCGATGACCGCGACGTCCGAGAGCCACATCTCGACGCCGGCGACGCTGAAGAGCGGCCGGTTGTCGAGCAGCGTCGGGAAGCTCTCCGGGTACGGCCCGAAGGCGAACTTCTGCTGCCCGAGGTTCTGCAGGAAGAGCGACACGCCGATCGCGGTGATCAGCACCTGGAGGCGCGGCGCGTTCCGCAGCGGCTTGTACGCCAGCCGCTCGATCACAAAGCCGACCAGGCCGCACACGGCCATCGCCCCGGCGAGCACGACGAGGCCCATGTACCACGGCGGGGCGTCGCCCCCGGCCGCGCCCACGCCGAGCCAGCCGGCGATCGTGATCGACATCCACACCCCGAGGGCGAACACGTCGCTGTGCGCGAAGTTGATGAACTTCAGGATGCCGTAGACCATCGTGTAGCCGAGGGCGATGAGCGCGTAGAGGCACCCGACCGTGACCCCGTCGAAGATGGTCTGAAGCAGCTGTGTCATCCGGCGGCGGTGGTGGCGGTGGCGACGCCCGGGTGACCGGGTCGGACGCGATCAACAGGGCTCGGGCGCGGCGTTGTCAATCCGGCGAAACGGTCGCCTTGTACTTCGGGACGCCGTCCACCACTTCCAATACCACCGCGTCCTTCGTGGCGTTCCGCTGCTCGTCGATCGAGATCTTCCCCGTCACGCCCGGGAAGTCCTTGACCGACGCGATCGCCGCCGCCAGGTCCTCGCCGGAGAGCGACGGCGACCGCTCCATCGCATGGAAGAGCATCCTCGCGGCGTCGTAGCCGAGCGCGGCAAGGCCGTCGGGGATCTTGCCGTATTTCGCCTGGTACTTGGCGATGAACTCCTGCACCTCGGGGCGGGTGTCCTCGTGCGAGTAGTGGTTCGAGAAGTAGCAGCCGTTCAGAGCGTCGCCGGCGTTGCGGAGCTCCTCGGAGTCCCAGCCGTCCCCGCCGATCAGCGGGATCTCGAGCCCGAGCCGGCGGGCCTGGCGGGCGATGTTGACGACCTCGGTGTAGTAGCCGGGAACGTAGATGAAGTCGGGCGCCGCCTCGCGGATCGCCGAGAGCTGGGCGGAGAAGTCGTTGTCGCCGTCGGAGTAGGCCTGCTGCGTCAGCACCTCGCCGCCCATCTCCGTGAACGACTCGACGAAGTTGTCGTTGAGGCCGGACGAGTACGCCTGGGCCCGGTTGTAGAGCGTCGCCGCCTTCATGAACCCGAGGTTCTCCTTCGCGAACTTCGCGCCGACGTACCCCTGGAACGGGTCGATGAAGCACACCCGCGAGATCATGTCGCCGACGGCGGTCACGTCCGGGTTCGTGCTCGACGGCGTGATCATCGGCACGCCCTTGCGCTGGCACACGGGCGCGCCGGCGAGGGAGCGGCTCGATGCGACCTCGCCGAGCACCGCGACGACCTTGTCCTGGTCGATGAGGCGCGTCACAGCGGTCACGGATTCCTGCGGCTTGCCCTGGTTGTCGTAGGTGATCAGCTCGACCAGCCGCCCGCCGATACCGTCCGCCGCGTTCAACTCCTCGACGGCCAGCTTGATCCCGTTATCGGTGGAGATCCCGAAGGTGGCTTCGGAGCCGGTCAGGGAGGCGTAGTGCCCGACCCGGATCGGCCCGGCCGCCCCGCTCTCGGAGTCCGCGAGCACGCCGCTCGACGCGCCGTCCCCCGGCGCCCCGCTGGTCTGGTCGTTCCCCCCGCCCCCGTCCGACGGCGCCCGCTCGCAGCCGCCGACGAGGCCCACCGAGAGAGTTGCTACGCAGACCGCTAAAAAGCGAAAGAGCATCGCATTCATCGCTCACCTGTGGCTCTGATGGTGATCGCTCCCGGGCCCGTCACGCGCCCGGGACCCGGAATCCGGGCAGGGCGGGAGTATACCAAGCGGGCGAAGGTGGGGTCGGGGCGGAGTCGAGGCTTCCCGGCGCCGTGGCGGCTCTGCCCGGACAGCCGGCGCGGGCGCGGCGCGCAGAGCTCGCTCGGGCGCAGGAACGCACGCGGCTGGTTGGAGCGACGCGCCCCTCTCCACCGGAGAAATGGATGAGTTACCATCTGGTCGTGCCCTGGTCGGCTGACGAGATCGCGAGCCTGCTGGTCCGCGGCCTGGCGAGCCGCGAGGAAGCGCTGCGTGCCGAGCAGGCGGTGCACGGGCTCGACGCCCTGGCGGAGGTCGAGCTCCATCCGCTCCTGGCGGCCGCGCTCGAGACCGGGGGCTATGCCGCCTTCCGCGAGACGCCATACCCCGGCCAGCCCGACGCCCTGCCGAGGGAGAGCGAGCGGGAGCGCTGCGACCTGATCGTCGCCCCGGGCGGCACTCGCGCCATCGCCGACGCCGTCCGCGCCCGCAAGGAGCTGCTCTGCGCCGAAGGAACGCTCTTCGCGGCGATCGCCGATCGGGTTTCCACCCCCGGCCCCGGCCACCTCCTGCCCGACGACGCGCTGTGGCTCGAGGTGAAGACGTTTGGCCAGTACACGTACACCGACGGTTTGGCCGGGCCCAACCGGACGTACGCGTCTCAATTCGGCGTCTGCACGTCGGACGTGCGCAAGCTCGCCCGGGCTCGCGGCATCGGGGATGCGGGGCTGGTGATCGTGCACTTCGGCGCGGACGGACGCGTCGCCGAGCACGACCTGACCGCGTTCGTCCACCGGTGCCTCGACCTCGATTTGCCGGTCACCGGTCTGGTGCGAGAGGCGTTCCCGGTGCTCGATCGCATCGGGAACCGGGTGTGCACGGTCGCGCTCGTGCCGATCCGGGCCGCCTACGCCGGCTCCTGGACCTGAGAAGGAGCGCCAAGGCCGAGCCGCTCGAGGATCGCCGAGGCGGCCTCGGACCCCGCCTGGTGGCCGGCGAAACGCTCCGCGATGCGGGCGAGCTCGGCGCGCTGGCGCGACGCGATCTCCGAAGTATCGATGATGCGGAGCGCCTCCGCGACGATCGGCTCGTGCTGCCCGAAGTGCGGCACGAATTCGGGGACGATCTCGCGCCCGGCGACGAGGTTGGGGAGCGTCAGGAACTCGGTCGAGAGCACCCACTTCGCCAGGAGCATGTACAGCAGCGGGCTCGACTTGTACACGATGATCATCGGACGCTGCTGGCGCGCGATCTGGAGCGTGACCGTCCCGCTCACCACGATCGCGAGCTCGCACCAGTGGATCACGGCGTCGGCCTTCCCGACGGCGATCGAGAGCGAATCGGGCCAGCCGCCCGCGTGCGCCGCGAGCGCTCGGACGCGCTCCGCCACCGCGTCGGTCGTCGCCGCGACGACGCCGCGAATCTCCGGCTTCGCGGCCGCGAGCGCGCGGTACGCGTCGAGCTGGAGCGGGAAGTTCCGCGAGATCTCGCCCGGCCGGGAGCCGGGGAGTAGCGCGATGCGCGGCGAGCCTTCGCCGAAGCCGCAGCAGGCTTGGGAGAGCACCGCCCTCGGGAGCGGGGTGTCGAACAGCGGGTGCCCGACGAACCTCGCCGGGATGCCCCGGTCCCGGAACCACTTCTCCTCGAAGGGCAAGAGGCAGAGGAGCTGGTCCGTCAGGCGCTTGAGCTTGCGGATCCGCCAGCCCCCCCACGCCCAGACCTGAGGGGCAACGAGGTGGATCACGCGGAGCCCGTGGGCCTTGGCGATGCGGCAGATGGGGAAGTTCGCGGCGGGCGAATCGACGGGGACATGCAGCTTGAGCCCGGGCGTCTGCCTGATCCAGGCCCTGAGGCGGCGGTTGATGCGCCGATGCTCGCGGATCTTTGCGAGCCCGGGCACGCCCATCACCGCGTCCTCCCCCGTGCGCTCGACGATCATCGCCCCCGCCGCTTCCATGCGCGGCCCGCCCCACGCGTAGATCGGCAGGTCCGGCTGCAGCCGCTTGAGCTGCGCGATCACCGCCGCGGCATGGTCGTCACCGCTCGGCTCGAACGCGGTGAAGAGCACCCCCGGCAGGGGCTCTCTCGGGCTCTGCTCGGAGGTCTGCGTCGCTTCGCCCGGCTGCATGGCGGGGACTCAACTCCGCGCAGCCGGCGTTGTCAACCCGCCCGTGGGAGACTCGGGGCGCATCGGAGCCGGCGATGGAGGTCAGAAGCCCGCGGCGGCGAGCCACGTGGAGGGCTTCGCCTGCAGCGCGACGGCGATCGCCAAGAGCGACTCGAGGCTGGGCAGGTGGGCGCCGCGCTCGATCGAGCTCACCTGGCTTACGCTGACGCCCGACGCCTCGGAGAGCTCCTTGAGCGTCCAGCCCCGCTCGGTCCGGGCGACGCGGATCTGACGCCCCAGCTCGTGGCGGAGCCTGTCCTGGGGCCGCCCGCCGAGCCTGTACGCCGCCGCCGCCTGCGCGAGCGTGCGCCGGAGCTCGTCGATCGAAAATGGCTTGGCCAGGTAGTCGAATACGTCCTGCTTGAACGTCTGGCGCATGCTGTCCAGCGACGGGTAGCCGGTCACCACGACCACGCACAGCCTGGGCCATCGCGCGCGCAGGTCGGCGAGCACCTTGTCGCCGGAGTGGTGGCCCATCTTGAGATCGAGCAGGACGACGTCGGGCAGCCGCTGCGTGCACGCCTGGTAGAGCTCGTCGGGCGTGGAAACGGCGCGCACGTCGTGCCCATCGGCCTCGAGCAGGGAGCGGAGGTACTCGCGGAAGTCCTCGTCGTCGTCGAGGGCGACGACGTCGAGCGCGGCGCCCGCCGGCTCTGCGTCCGGCGCGGGGGGTTCGTCGGGCAGGCTCATACGCGGAGCCTATCGCGTCCGGGCGGTTTCCGGCCGGCACGCGGCCCCGGGGGAGTCGGTCGCCGGAAGCATGATCTCGAACTCGGCGCCCGCGCGTCCGGGACGGTTGCGCGCCAGGACCACCCCCCCGTGCTCGCGGACGATGCCCTCCGCGACCGCCAGGCCGAGCCCCGTGCCGCGGGCGTCCAGCCGGGTGCTCACGAATGGCTCGAAGATGTCCGGCAGCACCGCCGGATCGATGCCGGGGCCGTTGTCGAGCACGCGGATGGAGACCCAGTCCGCCCCGTCCCGCACCGCGCGCTCGGCCGCGATCTCGACGCGGGGGTTGTCGGCGGGGGATCCTTGCAGTGCGTCCACGGCGTTGCGCACGAGGTTGACGAGCACCTGCACGAGCCGGTCGGGGTCGGCCTCCACCACGAATCCCTCGGACACGCGGCTCTCGAACCGCACCCGCCCCTTGCCCCGGTCGAGGTCCACAAGCGTGATCGCCTCGCGCACCGCGCCCGCGAGGTCGATGGCGGCCTTGCGCGGCGGGCGCACGCGCGCCAGGTCGAGCAGGCTCTCGCTCAGGCGCTCGAGGCGCCCGAGGACGCGGAGCAGCAGCGCGACCTCGGCCTCGTCGGCGGAGCGATCGGGCCGGCCGGCGAGCCGCTCCACGAGGCCCTTGACCACGGCCAGCGGGGTATTGAGCTCGTGCGCGATGCCCGCGGACATCATGCCGAGGCTGGCGAGCCGGCCAGCGTCGGCCAGGTTCTGCCGGGCGGTTTCGAGGAGGTGGTTCTTGCGTTTGAGGTCGTTGGCGACCTCCTCGAGCCGGGCGAGCGCGTGCGCGAGGTCGCGCTCGTGGCGGCGGATGAGCACGATCGAGTCGTTGCGGGATCGCATGATCTC
>DASRXL010000002.1:0-35433 GCA_035654175.1 Phycisphaerales bacterium | reverse complement strand
GCGTGTTCGTGGGGAACAGCTCCGCGGGGCTGATCGAGGCGGCGGCGCTGCGGGTGCCGACGGTGAACGTCGGCGCGCGACAGGCGGGGAGGGAGCGGCCGGCCAACGTGGTGGACGCGGAGCGCGAGTCGGCGGAGGTGGTCGCGGCGGCGGTGGGTCGGGCGCTGGAGATCGATCGGGCCGGGCTGCGACATCCCTACGGGGAGGGGCGGGCGGGGGCGAAGATCGCGGCGCTGCTCGCGGGGATCGACCCGCACGCGACGGGGCTGGTGCGCAAGCGCTGCGCCTACTGAGGCGGCGTCGGATGCCCGCGGATCCCCGGGTCGGCGGGTTTTTTCGTCTGCGCCGCGCACGCCAGGAAAGTCGGGTTAGCGGGCGGTCGATGTGGCTTGCCGGAACACCCCGGGAGCACTCGGCATGAGTACGAGCACGGAGAAGCGGGATCAGGTGGTGGGGTCTGCGATCCGCGAGATCAGCCACATCGCGACGCTGCCCGAGGTGACGCTGCGGATCATCGAGCTGGTGGAGGATCCCAAGTCCACGGCGTCGGACCTGCACAAGGTGATCGCGGGGGATCCGGCGCTCTCCAGCCGCATCCTGAAGGTGGTGAACTCGTCGTTCTACGGGCTGCCGGGGCAGATCGCGTCGATCAACCGGGCGATCGTGCTTCTGGGGCTGAACGCGGTGAAGAACATCGCGATCGCGGCGAGCCTGGCGAAGCTGTTCCGCGGGGGCGACCTGACGCCGCGGTTCAGCGCCAAGAGCCTGTGGGAGCACTCGAACGCGTGCGCCGCGGCGTGCAAGATCATCGCGGACACGCTGAAGATCGGGCTGGCGGACGAGGCTTTCCTGGCGGGCCTCATGCACGACATCGGGATCATGGTGGAGATGCAGTTCGATCGGCAGAAGCTGATCGAGGTGATCGAGTCGCTCGGGGTGGACAAGTCCGGGACGCCGGCGCTGAGCATGCTGGAGGCCGAGGAGCGGGTGTTCGGCGCGACGCACCAGCACTTCGGCGCGGCGCTGTGCGACAAGTGGAAGTTCCCGCGGTGCCTGGCTCTGGTGACCGGGCAGCACCACGACCCGCTCGCGCTCGCTGCGGATTCGCGCACGCTGCCGTGCGTGGTGCACGTCGCCGACCGCCTGGTGGCGGCGGTGGAGAGCGCTCCCTACCGCCTCGACCTGGTTTCGACCGACCTGGACCCGGCGGTCCTGGAGTGCCTCAAGCTCTCCGATGCGCAGCTGGGCGCGATCCGCGACAGGATCGCGCAGAGCGCCAAGGACCTCGGTCACATGCTCGGATAAGCCCACACGAGAGAGTCACCTCTCTCCTTTCTCCCTCCGGGCGGGCGCGTGGAAACACGCGGCCGCCTTTGGTTTTGGGGGGGGTGAGGGAGTGAGGGGGTGATGGGGTGAGCGGAGCCTCAAGCCTCAAGACTCAGGACTCAGGACTCAAGACTCAAGACTCAAGACTCATGTCTTCTCTTCCAGCTCTCCCTGCCAGAGGTGGAGGTGCTCGTGGCGGGTGAGGTCGTACTTGAGGGGGGTGATGGTGATGTGTCCGGCGAAGAGCTCGTGGACGTCGCTGCCCGGGTCGGTCTGGCGGAACTCGAGGCCGGAGCGGGTTGACCAGTAGTAGACGGCGCCGGCGGGGCTGACGCGGCGCTCGTAGGCGTCGTGCATGCCGTGGGTGTTCATGGGGCAGACGCGGAGCGTCAGCGGGTCGTGACGGCGGGGGTTGCCGGCGTCGCAGGGCGGGATGTTGATCGAGAGGCAGGTGTGGGGCCCGAGGGGTCCGTGGGCGAGGACGGCCTCGATGGCGCGCCGCGCATGGGCGGCGCCGCACTCGAAGTCGGGCTCGGCGCGCCCGATCATGAGGCTGGCGGCGATCGAGGGGACGCCGAGAAACGCGGCCTCCAGGGCGGCGGCGACCGTGCCGGAGTAGATGACGTTGATGCCGCAGTTGGCGCCGGCGTTCATGCCCGAGATGACCAGGTCGGGGCGCGAGCCCTCGCCGAAGCGCTCGGGCCAGAGGCACGTGAGGGCGAGCTTGACACAGTCGGCGGGGCGGGCGTCCACGGCGACGCCGCGCATGGAGTCGTCGATGGTGATCGAGCGCGTCATGAGCGGCTCGTGGAAAGTGACTCCGTGGCTGGTGGCGGACTGGACGGTGAGCGGGGCGACGGGGTAGACGAGCTCGATGGGCCGTCCCGCGGCACGGAGCGGCCCGGCATCGCCGCCTCCCGCCAGAGCTCGGTGGAGGGCGACGATGCCGGGCGCGTGGATGCCGTCGTCGTTGGTGAGGAGGATGCGCATGGCGGAGCGTAGAGCGGTCCGCGCGTGCGTGTCCGATCGGGGCCGCGCCTCAGCGACGGCGGCGGAGCGCGAGCAGGCCGCCGATCCCGAGGGCGCCGATCGACGCGGGCGCCGGGACGTAGTCGATCTCGATGCGCGAGCCGTCCACGATCACGCCCTCGAAGTCGAAGCCGGGCGTCTCGCCGCCCCAGCGGGTGGCGATGAAGTGGCCGTTGAGCATCGTCGTCTCGACCTCGTAGGTGAAGGTTCCGGAGCCCGACCAGCCGAGGTCGGCGCCGGAGAGGTAGAGAGCGTTGGTGTTCCCGTCGAAGGGCTCGATGGGGAGGATGATGTCGGTCCAGAAGTTCGCGGCGTCGGAGCCGGCGAAGGACTCGACGGTGAGGTAGATGCGGGCGGAGGTGATCTCCTTGCCGACGAGGGGGTCGTCGCCGGAAAGGAACGCGGAGAAGGAGTTGCCGACTTGCGCGAAGTGGAACTCGGCGGTGTCGGCCATGGCGGGCGCCGCCGCGGACGCGGCGACAGCGACAGCGCAGGGCAGGACGGAGCGGGTCATGGAGCGGTCCTTTCTCTTCGTGGGTCTCTCTGCGGGGTCGTCCGGTGGTGCGGGCGAGCCCGGCGTCCCGCTCCCTCCCCGGCGTGAGAGCGCCGGTCCAGCGGGGCCAGAGGATACGCAGAGCGCACGGGACGGTTCCGGGTGGCGCTCCGGACCTCGGCGTATGCTGAGCGTGTCGCCGGGCCGACGGAGCGGCCCCGGACGGAGGGCATACGGATGCGCAGGCCGTTCAACAACATCCTGGAGGCGGTCGGGGACACGCCGCTGGTGCGCCTGAACAAGGTTGCGGACGCGGGCGGGGCCGAGGTGTGGGCCAAGTGCGAGTTCCTGAACCCGGCGGGCTCGATCAAGGACCGGATGGCGGTGTACATCGTCGAGGAGGCGGAGCGGCGGGGGTGGCTCAAACCGGGCGGGACGATCGTGGAGAACACGTCCGGGAACACGGGGCTGGGGCTGGCGATGGCCGCGGCGGTGAAGGGGTACAAGTGCGTCTTCACGATGCCGGACAAGATGAGCCTCGAGAAGGTGAACATGCTCAAGGGGTTCGGGGCTCAGGTGGTGATCACGCCGACGGACGTTCCGGGCGATAGCCCGGACCACTACGTGCAGACCGCCAAGCGGATCGCACGGGAGACGCCGGGCGGGTTCTACGTGAACCAGTACCACACCGAGCTGAACATCGACGCGCATTTCAGGAGCACGGCGCCGGAGATCTGGGAGCAGACCGGGGGCGAGTTCGACGCGTTCGTCGCGGGGGTCGGCACGGGCGGCACGATCTCGGGCGTCGGGCGGTTCATCAAGAAGATGAACGCGGAGCGGGGCAAGCGGATCCGCGTCGTCGGCGTGGACCCGATCGGGAGCGTGCACTACAGCCTGTTCTACACGGGGGTGCCGGGCGAGGCGAGCGTCTACAAGGTGGAGGGCATCGGGGACGACATCGTGTGCGACGCGTTCGACCTGAAGGCGGTGGACGAGATCCGGCAGATCGACGACCGGCAGAGCTTCGTGATGGCGCGGCGGCTGACACGGGAGGAGGGGCTCTTCTGCGGCGGGTCTTCGGGCGGGATCGCGCACGTGGCGGTGGAGCTGGCGCGCGAGCTGGGGCGGGGCAAGAAGGTGGTGTGCGTGCTGCCGGACCACGGGTCGCGGTACATCACGAAGTACCTGTCGGACGCGTGGATGAAGGACTACGGGTTCATGGAGCCGGAGCGGCGGCTGGGGCTGGTGGAGGACGTGCTGCGGGTGGAGCACCCGGAGGTGGTGACGGCCAAGCCGGAGACGCCGCTCAAGGAGATCGTGCACATTTTCCGCAAGCACGGCGTGAGCCAGGTGCCGCTGGTGAACGGGAGCGGCAAGCCGGAGCAGATCGTGCACGAGGTGGACCTCTTGCGGGCGCTGCAGTCGGGGGAGATCTCTATGGACTCGCCGGCGCGGGCGGTTGCGACGAAGGTGGGGGGGCTGATCTATCCGAAGGCGCGGGTGGAGGAGCTGTACGCGATCTTCGCGAAGGACCAGGTGGCCATCGTCGTGGACGGGGCGAGGATCGTGGGTATCGTGTCGCAGATCGACCTGATCGATTACCTGTCTCGGAAGAGCAATACCTGACTCCGTTCATTCTCACCGCTGAGGACGCGGAGCGGGCTGAGTTGAAGCAGGAGAGTTTCACCACGGAGGGCACGGAGCATCACGGAGTCAAGGCAGAAGGATCCGTGTTCAGCCCGCGGCGTGCCGGGCTGATGAACACGACGACTTCCTCCGTGCAACTCCGTGCACTCCGTGGTTGAATTGGTTCGACTCAGCGACTCGGAGGGCTGCGTGAGCACAACGCTGCCCCAGCGGTGAAAGAGAGAGCTGCAATGAGTTCAGAGAGCGCCCGCTTCGCCACCCGTGCCATTCATGCCGGGCAGAGGCCAGACCCGGCCACGGGGGCGATCATGACGCCCATCTACCAGACGGCGACGTATGCGCAGCCGTCGCCGGGGCAGTTCATCGAGGACTTCGACTACTCGCGCTCCAGCAACCCGACGCGGAAGGCGCTGGAGGCGAACCTCGCCTCGCTCGAGAACGGGAGGTTCGGGCTGTGCTTCGGGTCGGGATGCGCCGCGATGGACTGCGTGCTGCACCAGCTGAAGCCGGGCGACCACGTGATCCTGTGCGACGACGTGTACGGGGGGACCAACCGGCTCTTCAACCGCGTCTACGACAGGCACGGGATCAGGGTGTCGCTCGTGGACCTGACCGACCAGGACAAGGCCGCCGCGGCGTTCATGCCCGAGACGAGGCTGGTGTGGCTCGAGACGCCGACGAACCCGATGCTCAAGGTGATCGACATCGCGGCGATCGCGGAGCTGTGCAGGGCCCGCGGGGCGCTGCTCGCGGTGGACAACACGTTCGCGACGCCGGTGCTGCAGAACCCGCTGAGCCTGGGCGCGGACATCGTGTGCCACAGCTCGACGAAGTACATCGGCGGGCACTCGGACGTGGTGGGTGGCGCGCTCATCACGAGCGACGAGGAGCTGCACGAGCGGCTGAAGTTCGTGCAGAACGCGGCGGGGGCGGTGCCCGGCCCGATGGACTGCTTCCTGCTGCTGCGCTCGACGAAGACGATCCACGTGCGCGTGGACCGGCACTGCCAGAACGCGCTGCGGATCGCCCACTTCCTGCGGGAGCATCGGCGCTTCAGGCGCGCGATCTACCCGGGCCTGGAGAGCCACCCGCAGCACGCGGTCGCCATGAGGCAGATGACCGGGTACGGCGGCATGATCACGGCCGAGATGGACGGCGGCCTCGGGGACGCGAGGCGGTTCCTGGAGCGGCTGCGGATCTTCTCGGTCGCCGAGTCGCTCGGCGGCGTGGAGTCGCTCATCGAGGCGCCGGCGATCATGACGCACGCGAGCGTGCCGCCGGAGCAGCGGGCGAGGCTCGGGATCTCCGACGGGCTGGTGCGGTTCAGCGTGGGGATCGAGGACGTGGATGACTTGATCGGGGATATTGAGCAGGCGCTGGGATGAGTGGGGAGCGAGACAGCGAGACAGCGAGACAGCGAGACAGCGAGACAGCGAGACAGCGAGACAGGCGGAGAGCGGGGCTTCGGCGCGGGTGGCGGAGCGATCTCTGGGTGGGGTTCTGCTGCGATCGCACCGAGCATCGCGATGAAGAGCACGCCTTCAGAGCGCGCCGCGCCTGGCTGGAATCGTCACGGCCAAGACAAGTAGGACATGAGCGAGATGGTCGCGGTGCTGACAGTGACGGCGAGGGTGAGGCGGCGGCGCGCGGGGGGCGGGTAGCTGTTGAGCGTTCGTCGCAAGACGTACCACGCGAGGACGCCGAGCGCCGGTGCGAAGATGCCGAGTGCGGCCGCGAGTGGCTCGAGCAGGAGCAGCGGCATCGAGAGCGCGCCGACGATCGCGCCGAAGTATCGGGCGATGAAGGTGACGCCGGCCGCAGCGCTGAGGGCTCCCGTCGCCCAGAGCACCCGCGGCACACCTTTCCACGACCGGAAGTCGGGCAGGCGGAAGCCGAGGAAGCCGAGCGGGTGGGGGCGGATGGGCGTCTCGCGGACGCCGAGAAGGATCTCGTCGGAGCCGCATTCGGGGCAGCGCTCGAGCGGGGCGAGGCCGAGCTCGCAGCCGCAGCAGAGGCAGCGGAGCGCCTGTCGCCGCTCGCGCCCGACGGGTCGCGCGATGACGGTGCCGCACTCCGGGCAGACCGGCTCGGTACAGCCGCGGAGGTTGTAGCGGCAGTGGTGGCAGCGGATGTCGTGGGCGGCCAGGTACTCGGCAAGTGCGCTGCGTTGGCTGTCGCCGGTCGTCACCAACGATGGTACCGGCCGGGCATGGACGGGTTGAGGCGCCTCAGACGCCGCGGCTTCAGCGGCGGTTCGATGGCGCAAGGGTTCTTCGCACCGACGTACAACGGGGCGTCCCTGCGACCGGGGCTGAAGTCCCGGGCTCGGAAGGGCTTAGACCATTCCGCGGCCCTGGTTGAGGACGAGGTTGTCGCGCCCGAGGATGAGGACGTCGGCGATCTCAACGGCCTCTTTGAAGCTCTCCATGGCGAGCTTGGCGTCGAAGGAGTTCTTCGGCACCTGGGCCTGCTCGAGGTGCTCGACGGTGGGGATCGCGTCGCCGCAGACGACGGTGGTGCGGCTGGGCTCTGAGGCGAGCAGGCCGCAGAGGCCGGGGGTGACGCCGGGCAGCGGGAAGAGGTCCACGCCCCGGGCGATGGAGTCGGGGGCGGGCTTGCACTCCTTGAGGAGGGCGACCTGGTACTCGAGCTCGCGCTTGGTTTCTTCGTCGGCGTCGCCGGCGTCGCGGAGGAGCTTGGCGAGGGGCACGCCGAGGCTCTCGCGCTCGCGCTCGCCGATGAGCCACTCGGCGTTCTCGAAGGCGCGGATGCCGCGGCAGGTGTCGGCCTTGAAGCTGGTGAGAAAGACGTGGGTGATGTCGGCGGGCTCGAGGCCGGCGCGCTCGTCGAGTCGGGCGACGACGGCGGCGGGGGGGAGGCCGGGGTCGACCAGGATCGCCGCGTCGGCGGTGCGGATGAGCGTGGTGGTGGCGTGGCCGGTGCGCGCCTTGCGCCGTTTGTCGCGGAGCGGGTGCTCGGCGAGGGCGCCGATGGAGATGACGCGGACGTCCATGGGGGATGGTAGTGGAGCAGCCAACAGCGAGGCAGCGAGACAGGGGGGAGAGGAAGCTCGCGGGACGACTCGGTCTCGCTAGCGTTCGCCGTCGTCGGCGAGGAGGCGTTCGAGGACGGGGTGGCGCTGGCGCTTCTTGGCTTTGAGCTGCTCGATGACCAGCGGCGGCACCATGGACTCGAGCTGCGCGAAGTCGCGGCCGAGGGCGGTGATCTGGCGGATGAGGCTCGAGCTGGTGTAGGCGAAGCTCTGGCCAGCGACGACGAACGCGGTCTCGAGGCCGGCGACCTCGCGGTTGGTCACGGCCTGCTGGATCTCGTACTGCAGGTCGGAGAGGTTGCGGATGCCACGGAGCAGGGCGGCGGCCCCGGCGGACTTGGCGTAGTCGACGGTGAGTCCGGCATAGGGGGCGACGCGCACGGGCGCGCCGTCGGGCTCCTCGGCGACGAGTTGGTCGATGAGCTCGCGGGCCATCGCGACGCGTTCCTCGGCGCTGAAGAGCTGGTCCTTGCCGGGGTTCCGTCCGACGGCGACGACCAGCTCGTCGAAGAGGCGCCGGCCGCGCCGGACGACGTCCAAGTGACCGAAGGTCATCGGGTCGAACGATCCGGGGAAGACCGCGAGGTGTCGGGTCATAGGGCCCAGTCTACTCCGCGCAACCGGCATGATCGGTCCGGGGCGCCGGGCGGGCGGAGCGAGCGCTTCGCCCGGGGCGGGCACGAATCGCACGGTTGGGATGCAGCTTCTCCCGTGCTGATTCGGTGGAGGGGGCGAACCCCTGCCAGGACCCCGTGCCGAGCCTCGGCGGCACGGGGTCCGCTCTTTGCGCCCACCCGGCGCGGACCGGCCGCTCGCGGCACAAAAAAGCAAGGCCCCCGCGCATCGACCGGGGGACAGGTGGTCAACGCTGCGGGGGCCAAGCAGCTTTGAGAACAAGATTGGGCCGCTCACGCGGGGAGCAGCCTGGAAGTCTAGCACCGATTCGTTCTCGCGGCTGCGCCTGTTCGCAAAAGTCGCGAGCTGGAGTGGGCGTCGTGCGCAGGGAGCTTCGGCGCGGAAAGATGGGCGAAAGCGCCCCGGTTCCGATCGCGTGCGCTCGGCGCGCCGTCTCCCGCCGAGCGTCGGCGCGATGGCCAGAAGTCGCCGCGCTCACCGTTCGCTGTGCCGTGCGCAGCGCCGCGCTCCGGGGCGACGCCCGGCGCGAACCTGACTCCTCCCGATTCGAGCATGAGCGACGCACACGGCGCGGATTGTCGTGCGCACGACGGTGGGGCGTGCGCGGGGCGCGGTCGAGCGGTTCGGCGGGGCGGCTGCTCGGGGCGCACCCGGCCGCGGCGGCGGGCCCCGGGAAACCGGCCGGCGTGCGCGAATGCTGTGCAAACACCCGGTTTCCGAGCGGAAGAACGCTCCTGCGGAATGAGCCCGGGATTACGATGCACCCTCCGCCCGAGCGGGCGTGCCGGCGGGGCGGCGGGGACCGGTCCGGTGAGGGCCCAGGGAGCGCGGATGATCGGGATGGACGAATCGGGGGCGGGCGGGGCCATCACTCGCATGGACACACACTGCCATTCCTGGGCCTCGGACGGCCCGGCGGTGGCGGGTCTGTCGTTTCTCCGCGTTCCCGAGTGCTATTCGCCTCCCGAGAAGGTCTACGACCAGGCGAAAGCCCGGGGTATGGACCTGGTGACGATCACCGACCACGACACCATCAAAGGGGCGATGGAGCTGGTCGAGCGCGGCTTCGAGGGGTTCATCCCGGGGCAGGAAGTGAGCGTCTACTTCCCTGAGGACCGGTGCAAGCTGCACGTGCTGGTCTGGGGGATCTCGCCGAAGCAGGACGAGGAGCTCTCGAGCCTGGGCCTGCGGAACGACGTGTACGCGTTCGCGCGGTGGCTGTACGAGCACCAGCTTCCCCACTCCCTGGCGCACCCGCTGTACCTGCAGAACGGGCGGCTGACGCGGTGGCACCTGGAGCGGTGCGCGCTGCTCTTCAAGGGGTTCGAGCTGCTCAACGGCGCGCACACGGAGCGGCACCGGGCGCCGCTCGAGCGGTTCCTGGCGGGGCTGACGCCGGGTCGCGTGCAGCAGTTGGCGCTCGAGCACGGGCTCGCGCCGGTCTGGCCGCGGATCTGGCAGAAGGGCCGAACGGCGGGCTCGGACGACCACGGCCTGCTGAACATCGGCCGGACGTGGACGGGAGTGCGCGCCGAGGGCGGGGCGACGCTGCGGGACCCGCGGGAGTTTTTCCGGTATGTGATGATGGGGCGGTGCGAGGCGGGCGGGGTGGGGGGGCACAGCTCGCTCTTGGCGCATCAGCTGACGACGGTGGGCGCGCACTACTACGCGGACCGGCTCGCGGAGCGGCAGAGCACGAAGGGGCGGTACGTGGCCAGCAAGCTGCTCCGCTTTGCCGGGGTGGACCTGCCGCGACCGTCGCGGGCGAGGCTGGCGGCGCACCTGACGAAGCGCCGGGTGCTGCGCAGGCGGAAGGGGCGCGGCCTGCCGCTGCTGGAGGCGCTGCGCGACTCGCTGGCGCCGCTGCTCGAGCGCTACCCGGACCTGCGCGAGCGGCTGGCGCGGGAGCGTTGGGACGAGGGCAGCGCGCTCTCCGACCACGAGAGGATGGCGCAGTTCGCCGACGAGCTGACGGCGGAGCTGACGCGGGCGCTCTCGGGCTCTTCGATCCGCTCGCTGCGGAAGCGCGACAAGACGGGGCTCGTGGACCACGCGATCTCCTACGGGATCCTGCTGGCGGCGCAGGCGCCGTACGTCTTCAGCCTCTTCTATCAGAACAAGGAGCGGGAGTTCGTCGAGAGGTTCGAGCACGAGACGGCCGAGCCCGGCTGGGGCGTGAGCGTGCTGGAGCGACCGATGCGGGTGAGCCTTTTCACCGACACGCTGGGCGACGTCAACGGGGTGAGCCGGTTCGTGCAGGACGTGGCGCAGCGCGCGGCGGCGACCGGGCGCGACCTGCAGGTGATCACCTCGACGCGGCTTCCCGTCCCGGACCGGCCGAACCTCTTCAACTTCGACCCGGTCTTCGCGACGACGATGCCCCGCTACCAGAACTTGGAGGTGGTCTTCCCGCCGCTGGTGCCGATCCTCCGCCACATCGACCGGCACCAGCCCGACTGCATCCACATCTCGACGCCGGGCCCGGTGGGGATGATCGGCTTCCTCGCGGCGAGGATGCTGCGGGTGCCGGTGCTGGGCGTGTACCACACGGATTTCCCGTCGTACGTGGACAACCTGTTCGAGGACAGGGCGTTCACCTACGCGTGCGAGAAGTTCATGCGGTTCTTCTACCGGCCGTTCTGGGCGATCTTCACGCGGAGCCAGGACTACGTGGAGTCGCTGGCGCGGCTGGGCCTGGCGCGGGAGCGGTGCTGCGCGCTGATGCCGGGGTTCGAGGCGGAGGCGTTCCAGCCCCGGTTCCGCGAGCCCGCGCTGTGGGACCGCTTCCCGGCGATGGATCCGGCGAGCGTGAAGGTGCTGTATGTGGGGCGGGTGAGCGTGGAGAAGAACCTGCCCTTCCTCACGGCCGTGTGGAAGCAGACGCACCACCGGCTGGGCGAGCTGGGACTGAACGCCGAGCTCGTGGTCGTGGGCGACGGGCCGTACCGCGAGCGGATGCAGCACGAGCTGCGGAAGTGCCGCGCCCATTTCCTCGGCTTCAAGCGCGGCCAGGAGCTGAGCGCGATCTACGCGTCGAGCGATCTCTTCGTCTTCCCGAGCGTGACCGATACGCTCGGGCAGGTGGTGATGGAGAGCCAGGGGTCCGGGCTGCCGGTGCTGGTGACCGATCAGGGCGGGCCGAAGGAGGTCGTAGAGCACGGGCGCACCGGGTATGTCACGCCCACGACGGACGCGAACGCGTGGGTCGAGCGGATCGTCGGGCTTGTGGCCGACGACGAACGCCGGAGGCGGATGGGCCACGCCGCGCACCTGAGCATGCAGAAGTACTCCCTCGCGAACTCGTTCGAGCACTTCTGGGAGGTGCACACGTGGGCGTGGCACGAGCACCTGGCCTCGCGCGGCCTGACGCCGCGGGAGCCCTCGCGCGCCGAGATCCCCGACGGCCTGTGGGACGGGCCGGGGCAGGATCAGTCGGGCGATCGGGCCTCACCGGCGACGAGCGCATGAGGCGCGCACGCGGCGAATGATCGGGCATGAAAGCGGTCGTGCAGCGGGTGGACTCCGCGTCGGTCGATGTCGGGGGCGAGCGGATCGCGTCGATCGGGCGCGGGCTGCTGGTGCTCGCGGCGGTCGCGGCGGACGACGCCGAGCGAGACCGCGAGTGGATGGCCGAGAAGCTCGTTCACCTGCGGGTGTTCACCGACGACGCGGGCAAGATGAATCTCTCGGTCCTGGATGTAGGCGGCGAGATGCTGCTTGTGCCGAACTTCACCGTCGCGGGCGAGACCGGGAAGGGCCGGCGGCCCGCCTTCGACCGGGCCATGAAGCCGCCCCGCGCGCAGAGCGAGTTCGACGCGCTGGTGGGTTCAGTCAGGGCCCGCGGCGTGCCCGCGCAGACGGGCGCGTTCGGCGCGCACATGCACGTCTCGCTGGTGAACCACGGGCCGGTGACGCTGATCGTCGATTCGCGGGGCTGAGAGGCCGCCCCGCGCCGGCGCGTTCGCGGCGGGCTCAGCGCGGGAGGAGCTCGAAGCGGTCCGGGACGCGCGGCACGAGCACGACGACGATGCGCGCGTCGCTCGCGCTCTCGGGCAACGCGAGGCTTGTGAGCATCAGCTCGCCGAGCGTGGGGGTGGTCGGGGCCTGCGGGCCGAACTCCGGCCCCTGCGCGCGGGCGTCGCCGATCGATTCGGGCCGCGCCTGACCGGCGGCGGCCCAGTCGAGAGCGGGGTCTTCCGGGACGATGACGACCGCCGTCGCGTCGCCCGGCGAGAGGCTGAGGAGCAGGCGATCAAAGGCGATGCCGTCGGGGGCGGCGTCCGGCCCTTCCGGCGCACCTGCGAGCAGCCGCTCGAGCGGGTCGGAGGGCGCATCCATCTCCAACTCGGGCATGACCTCGAGGCGGAGCACGGCGCCGGCGGGAGAGCCGTCGGGCTGGGCCCCAACGCTCGGCGCAGCCCAGCACCGGCTGAGCAGGCGCAGGCGGCCGGGGCCGAGCTCGACCGGGCCGTTATCGAGCGCCACGCGCTGGGCGGGGCCGAGGCGGGCGCCCTTCACCACCTCGACCCATTCGGGCAGCAGGCCGAGCCACTGCTGGTGGAGTGGGCCGATGGTCGGCACCTGATGGCGGAGGGTCTCGAGGCGATCAAGGGGCACCCCGAGCACGCGGAAGCCGTTGCGCCGCCAGAGTTCGATCACCGCCGGCTCGGCGCCGGCGGGCGGGGGAAAGCCGCGGAAGGCCCGGGGCAGCGCTCCTCCGCCGTTCTCCACGACCCAGAGTCTGGCCTCGAGCCCGGCCTCGGCCCCGCGAACGACGGGGGAGATGGGATCTTCCTCGGGGGCGACCTGAGGCCGGGCGCGCTTCCCGCCGCAACCCGGCGCCGGCCCGAGCGCGGCGAGCCCCGCCGCGCAGCACAGGGCCGTGATGGTGCGGTGGCGTGGGGGCATGGAGCGGATCATATGAGCGGGTGTGCGGCGGCGCGGGCGCGGCCTCAGGGCAGCGGCTCGAGCTCGTTGATGCGGTCGATCAGCGCCCGAACGAGGCCGAACTTGTAGCGCGTGTGCGTGAACACGATCCGCGGCAGGTCCGGGAAGGTTCCCTCCGTCTCGAGGGGGCCGGACTTGCGGATCCGGCCTTTCTTCACCAGCACGCCGAACTCGTCGTTGAGCCTCTCGACGTCCTCGTCGCGCAGCTCGCGCCGGAGGCGGATGACCAGGTCGTCGCGCACGTAGCGGGAGGAGTGGTAGTTGCGGTAGAAGCGCTGGATGTGGCCGAGGGCGTGGGCGGGGCTGGGGGCGATGTAGTAGAGGCCGAGGTCTTCCGGGCTGATCATGCCGCGCTCGAGCAGCGTGCCGCGCACGAAGCTGTCGAAGTGCTCCCAATAGCTGCGGGCGCCGGGCGGATTGACGCCCTCGACGAGGACGATGGGCATCATCGCGGCCTTGCCGGTCTGGACGAGTGTGAGCGTCTCGAAAGCCTCGTCGAGCGTGCCGAAGCCGCCGGGGAAGAGCACCACGGCGTCGGCGTGGAAGAGGAACATGAGCTTGCGCGTGAAGAAGTAGCGGAAATGGATCAGCTTCTCGTCGCCGGCGATGATGGGGTTGGCGGTGGTCTCGAAGGGCAGCCGGATCGCCACGCCGAAGCTGGCGGTCTTGCCCGGGCCGACGTGCCCGGCCTTCATGATGCCGCCGCCGGCGCCGGTGATCACCATCCAGCCGGCCTGGGCGATGAGCGTGCCGAACTCGACCGCCGCGTCGTAGTCGGGGTGACCGTCGGGCGTGCGGGCCGAGCCGAAGATGGTGCACTTGAGCGGCTCTGGATACTGGCTGAAGACGCGGAAGGCGTAGCGCAGCTCCTTGATGGCGGCGCTCAGCAGCTTGAGCTCGCCGGTGTCGCGTCCGTCGGGGATGAGCTTGAGGCAGGCGGTGATGGCCTCGCGCACGAGGCGCTGGTCGAACTGCTCGGGGGCCTCGAGGCAGACCGCCCCGATGAGGTCGTCCACCGCCTGCTGCACGGCCGGGTCGTCGGCGCGTTTCTGGACGGGCCGCTCAGGGGGAGCATCCGCCGCGGCGGGGACCTCGGTGTCGTTGCTCGGCGCGGGCGTGACGACGTCCACGCGCCGGGTTTCTCTGGGGTCGGAGCTCATGGGCACAAGGCTATGCGTTCGAGAATCGGCGCGTGCCCGCGCGGGGCGGCGGTCGGGGGAGGGCGCCGCTCGCGGAGCGTTCGCCGACGGGAGGGATCAGCCGTCTCCCCAGGCGTTCAGCCAGTAGAGGAAGTCGAGCGTGTCCACAGTTCCGTCCCCGTTGGCGTCGGCCTGAGGATCTTCCGCAACGAACAGGTTGAGATACACCAGGAAATCCCGGGTGTCGACGACGCCGTTGAGATCCATGTCGGCGAAGTCGGTGTGGAGGAGCGTCACGCCGTTTGCGTCGTAGCGCACGGCCCATTTGTCGCCCGGGGCCGGGTCGGGGAGCGCGAGCGTGTCGAACTGTCCGGCCGCGCCGGTCGCTTGGATGAAGTGGTGCGAGGCTCCCTCGCCGGGGGTGTAGCCCGCGACGGCAAGGACGGTGAGCGCCCCGTCGAGTTCCACGCCGGTGGCGACCAGCCTCCCGAATCCTTCCAGCGGATGCGTGCTTTCCACCTGGACGATGGTGTGTGCGGATCCGCTCTGCACCAGCGAGCCCGTGACAGCCAGCTTGGCCCCGATCCCAAGGCGGATCGTGCCCGATTGGGTGAGAACGCCACCGGCGGGCGTTGTCGTGATCTGCGCGCGGGAGAGCAGCTCGAGAGCGCCGGCGACGTGCTGCAGCGCTTCGATGCCGGCGACGGCGCTGCTCCTGCCCGTCATGCTGAGGATGGTGTCGGGCCCGATGGACCTGATGGGCTCGTCCGCGAAGTTGAGCTCCGCGAACGCGTACACGCGCCAGATCCCGCCGGAGAGATTCCCGGCGGCGTCGTCGAAGTTCGGGGTTTCAACGGCGAAGAGCACGCCTTCCTGAACGCGCACCTCTCCCAGGTTCTCGAAGGCGACCTCGTCGAATCGCCGCCCGAGGATGGCGCCGCCCTCTCCGGTCTTGATGAGCAGCCCGCGGTTGATCACACTGCCCGAGCCCGTGGTGGAGAGCACCCCGGGCACCTGGAGCTCGATCACGCCGCGGCTGTCGAGCGTGACGCCGAGGAGCTCGAGCTCGCGGTAGGACCAGACGATGCGTCCGTCGCTCTCGAGGTTCACGCCGAGGACATGGCGGAAGTCCTCGTTCATCCACAGCGTGGACGCGGCCCCGATGCGGAGGGACCCCGCCCCGATGATCTCGCCATACTCCCAGACGAGGTCGCCGGAGAACCCGAGCAGGCCGGTGGTCGCGAGCGTTCCGGCGATGTGCCCGGTGGTGAAGCTCAGGTCGTTGTCGCCGAGATCGAGGAGGCTGCCGCTGAAGCTGAGGGGCTGGTTCTCGCCGAAATCGGCGGCGGCGTGGAAGACGGCCTCGCCGCCGTGCATGCTGAAGCCCGTCGGCGTGGCGACGTCCGCGTGGAACTCGGCGAATCCGCCGACGAAGAGCTCCTGGACTGCGATGGTCGCGTGCACCTGCTGGCGGGCGGCGCCGAGGAACTCGAGGCGGCCCGCGCCCTCGATCGGCGATTCCGGCGGCAGGGCGAAGAGCTCATCGGAGATGGCGAGGACCCCGCCCGCGATCGTGATGGGCGAGGTGCTCTGGCCGCCGCCGGCGAGGTTGAGCACGCCCGCCTCGACCGTGAGCGCGCCGTGGTTCTCGAAGGGGAGCCCCATGTCGGCCGTCCCGGGCCCGAGCTTGCGGACCTCGCCGAAGTTGCGCACCCAGGGGCCGTCCGCCGTGCCCCCCGGGCGGATCAGCATCGTGGCGAGATTCTCGATCGGGTGCGCGAGGAAGTCGTCGAAGGCGCCGCCTCTCCAGTCGAGCGTGCCGCGATTGATCAGCGGACGCGCGAGGATCAGCGGGCCGCCGGTCATCTCGGCGAGCGCGCCGGGGGCGACGATCGTGGACCCGTCGCCCCGCAGCGATCCCCGGCTCCATGTGAACCGGTCGGTCACGGTCAGGTCGGCGGGTCCGTCGATGCCGCTGCTCACGAGCGCGACCGTCCGGAGGGTGGTGTCGGTGTGGAGCTCGAGGAAGCCGCCGTCGATCGTGACGGCGCCGGCGACCGCGAGGTCCGCGGTCATGATCCGCGCTGTGCCGGTGACGATCCGGAGCTCGCCGATGTCGACCGGGACATCCAGATCGGCGTGGCCGAGGGCCAGCAGCCCGGGGCCGGAGATGGCCGCGCCCGCGTCGAGCTGCGGGTTGCCCACGAGGCGGAGCGATGCCCCCGCGCCGACCGTGACCGGCGCGTCGTGCGAGCCCGGGCCGCCCAGCGTCAGCGTGCCCGCTTCGACGGAGAGCGGCCCGTGATTGTCGAAGCGGACCAGCTTGTCACCGGTCGTGAATCGCATTTCGCCGGAGCCGCGCTTCGTGAACGTTCCCTGCTGCGAGAAGGTCGCGACGCCGCCGGTGGAGACGATCTCGAGGAGGGAGGACGAATCCGCCTCGAACTCGCCGGTGTTGGTGACGACCACCCCCGCCGCGAGCGTGGCCTTGAGGGCGTCCCAGTCGGTTGCGCCTTCCAGGGCGAGGTGGCGGGCCAGCGTGGCGAAGCCGGCGAGATGGAAGGCGCCGGTCGGGCTCACGGTGCTGGTGCCCGCCCCTGAGAGCGTGGCGCTGGTCACGTCGAGCAGGGCGTGGAAGACGGCGTTGCCCGTGCCCGTGAGCGTGGAGGAGGGGTCCATCACGACGTCGGCGTGGAAGGCCGAATCGGCGGCGATATTCAGCTGCGCCCCGTTGTCGAGGAGGACTCGTTCCGACGCCTGGACGCTCCGCACCTCCGCCGCGCCCGCCAGCACGACCTGCGGCTCGGCGGCGACGTCGATCACGGCGTCGTCGGCGGGCCCGGGGAGGACGTCGGCGTCCCAGTTGAGGGCTTCGAGCCAGTTGGTTCCGTCCCCGCCGCCGTCCCAGTGGACGGTGCTCAGCGCGAGCCGCGGCTCGAGGGCCTGGACCGCCGGGATTCGTCCAGCGGGTGTGGACGGGCGCTTGATCCTGGGCATGAGGTGTCCCCCTTGGCTGCCGGGTGGGTGTGAGTATCCAGTAGTATCGCTTTGGGCGGAACGGTGCAACCCTTTCGTCCGATGTCGCCGAGATCCCCGCACTGCCCCGGGCGATCCTCAGCACCGGCGAGAGTGTCGCAACTCACCCGCTCGCCCACTCACGCACTCATGACCTCCATCTCGCCCCGTGCGTCTGCGCCACGACGCGGGTCGCCTCGCTCGGCCTGTAGAGCGCGCCCTCGCGGTCGTGGGCCGGCTCGTCGAGCTGCTGGCGGTCGGCCTGCTTGGCGGCCATCTTGTCGCCGAGCCCGGGGGCGATCTTCGCCGTCGCGGTATTGATCTTGGACATCGCGCCGACGCGCTTGTCGCGGGTGTGGTGCGTGGCGGCGTGGAGGATCGCCTCGGCGACGCGCTCGGGCTCGATCATGGGGTCGGGCAGCTTCGGCTCGCGGTCCATGTAGTTGCGGGCGTGCTGCGGGAAGGGGGTGTCGGTCGCGGTGGGCTGGATGAGCGTGATCGCGACAGGCGCGCCGTCGATCTCCTCGACCTCCACGCGGAGCGCGTCGGTGAAGCCCTTCACCGCGTGCTTGGAGGCCGAGTAGATGCCCTGGAGTGGGACGATCGCCTCGGAGACCTCGCTCCCGACATTGATGAGCGCACCGCCGCTCGCTCTGAGGTGCGGCAGGGCGGCGAGCGAGCCGTTGTAGACACCCCAGAAGTTGGTGTCGAAGACGCGCCTGCTGTCGGCCTCGCCGGCCTCTTCGAGGCGCCCGTAGATCGAGACGCCGGCGTTGTTCACCCAGGTGTCGATGCGCCCGAAGCGCTCGATCGCGGCCTGGGCGACTCGCTCGACGTCGGCGCGGTCGGCCACGTCGCACTCGACGGCGACCGCCTCGCCGCCGGAGGCGTTGATGCGCTCGGCGATCTCCCGCAGGGCGTGCACGCTGCGCGCGGCGAGGACGACCCTGGCCCCCTTCGCCGCCGCGGCTTCGGCGGTGGCCAGGCCGATCCCGCTCGAGGCGCCGGTGATCACGACGACCTGCTCGTCGAGGGGCTTGAGGGTGGGCTTCATGGCGAGCTCCTTGCAGCCGCGAGCCGGCCGCCGCCCGATGGCGGCGGCGCTGCCGGCGATGGGCTGGCGATATCGGCATCGTGGCCGGAGCGCACGAATGCCGCGTGATCACGGGATGAAAGGGCGTTCAGTCGCCGCCGGCCGGGGTGGAGCTCTGCCCGGCGCTCCCGGAGCGTCCTACGCGGCGTTCGCGCTGGGCCGATTCGCGGCTGAGGCGCTCGATCTCGAGCATGCGCTGCTCCTCGGGGCTCAGCTCGCGTCCGGTCGCCGCGGAGACGAGGCGGCGCGTGCGGGAGAACTGCACGACGGAGATGTCGGGATCGGCGACGGCGCCGGTGACCCTGGTCGTGATGAGCTCGTTGCGGAAGTTCTCGACGAGCTTGCTGACCAGCGGCAGGCGGTTGGTGGCGCGGGAGTTGAAGCGGAGGTCGAGGTTCATGCCGGGCAGGTCCATCTGCCCGAACCCGAAGATCTCGACGCTCTCGGCGAAGACGCCGACGCGCTCGAAGACGACGTGGTCGCCCTCGAGGAAGAAGACGGCCTCGCCGAAGTCGAGGCGATCGTTCTGCGGGATCTGGAGATTGCTCACCTGGATGAGCGGGAGCAGCAGGGGGAGGCGGAGCACCTCGGTGTCCTCGCCGCCGCCGACGTGGATCGTGCCGCGCCCGCGCCGGGTGCCGTTCTCGCCGGCGACGCCGGTGAGGCGGAGCCCCGCATCGACCATGCCGCGGGACTCGGCGCGCGGGCGCTGCGGCGGGCGCTCGTTCTCCGCGGCGGCGCGCTCGATTCCCGCGGCGTGCTCCCAGTCGGCGAGGAGCTCGCCGAGGGGCGCGCCGCTCAGGCGCAGGTCGGCCTCGTAGGTGGGCGGGCTCGCATCGTGCAGGCTCACGGCGACGGAGCCGGAAAGCCGGCCCCCGTAGGCGTCGGCGACGATCACCGGCACGGTCACGATCCTGGCGCGCGGGTCGCTCGCGATGCGCATCGCCCCGTCGCGCAGGTTGATTCCCGCGGCCCTGAAGCGGTCCAGGATCACGCCGACGCCGAAGTTGCCCAGGTCGCTCCCGGGCACGCTCTCGGCCTCGAAGTCGAGGTAGCCGGAGGCGTTCTGGATCTCCACGCCGGCCTCGGCGCTCGCGCCCTCGAACACGACGCGCCCGGCGGTGCGGTAGGCCGAGCCGCGCTGCTCGTCGAGCGACAGGCGGATCGAGAGGCCCTCGGCGGAGATCGGTCCACCGGCGCTGATGGAGACCGCCTCAAGCGCACCGCGCAGGCCTTCGGGCAGCAGTGCGCGGACCTCGGGCGTGAGGCCCTGCTCGCTCGCCCCGGAGATCGTGCCGTTCAGGAGCATGGCGCCGTCGGCCACGGCGACCCAGGTGCCGCCGACGCGGGCCCGCCAGCCCTGGCCCTCGGCGCTGAAGCCCTCGAGCGAGCCGCCGGTCTCGTCGAGAAGGATGCCGCCCTCCATCGACGACATCGTGATGCGCTGGCCGCGCAGCGTGAGGGCGCACCGCTCCGGTCGGAGCTCGCCGGTGACCCTGGGCTTGGGCTTTCCGTCGAGCCCGAGGATCCGCACGTCGGCGTCGAACACACCCTGCACGTCCGCCTTCTCCATGGCCGCCGCGAGGCTGCGGGGCAGCGAGGATTCCATGCTGCGCCGGACGAGGGCGGCGTCGAGACGGGCTCCGCGCAGCCCGAGCGCGAGGTCGTCGCCTTGTCGCCACGGGCGGCCCACGGGGTACGCGCCAGAGAGCGTCGCGAGCGTCGGCGCCTCGCCGCCCAGCGACAGCTCGGCCTCGAACCCGTCGAATTGCACGGTGTCGGGCCGCAGCGCCGAGAGGCCCAGCGTGCCGGCACGGCTCGCCACGCGCAGGCGCCCGGGCTCGGTCTCGAACTCCAGGTCGCGGCAGGCGAGCACCGCCACGTCGAGGCGCGAGAGCGCCGGCTCGTCGCCGAGCACGCCCTCGGCGTGCGTGCGCAGCTCCACGCCTCCCGAAGGACGCATCTCGCGCCTGAGCTCACCCAGGCGCGCGGCCATGTCCGGCGCGACGACTCCAACGAGGTCTTCGACCGCCAGGCCGACGTCGGCGAGGGTGGCGGCGACATCGGCGCGGAGGGCCCGTTCCTCGCCCGAGGTGGTCATCTCAGCCTCGACGGTCAGCCGGCTCTCGGCGCTCCCGGGGATCGGGTCCGCGTCCGCGCCGGCGACTCGGGCATCCAGCCGGAGCGAGAGGGCGCGTTCGCTCACGAGCAGCTCGCCCTCCGCTCCCCGCAGCGAGACGGGGGAGGCGTCGTCGCCAGCGAGATGCGCCGGCCGCGCCCGCAGGCCGGCGAAGCCGACTCGGATGTCGTAGCCGAGCTCGCCGGTCTCGCGCGCGCCGACCTCCGCCGCGCAATCGAGCAGGCCCCGCACGCCGAGCCGGCGCAGCACGGCGCTCGGCGCGTGCGGCTGCGGCTCGCTGTCGAGCCCGCCGGGGAGGGCGGCCAGGAGCAGCTCGTCCGTGGGGATCTGCTTGGCGTCGATCGAGAGCTTGATGCCGCGCTCATCCGGGGCCTTGAGATCGACCGAGCCGGTGAGCGCGGCGCTCCCGCCGCCCAGGCCGGAGAACTCGCCGCGCACGACCCGGGCCTCGTCGCCGCCGATCTCGATTTTCACGTTTCGCGCCACGATCGGGAGGGGGAACGGCTGGGCGACGACGCCGGCCTCCTCCAGGAAGACCTCCACGACCTCGTTGTATCCGGTGTGCGCACCCTCGGCGCGCACGACGTGGATGTCGACCACCGCGGGGCCGCCGAGTTCGAACTCCGGCGGGCCGCCGGGCTCGCGCGGCTCGCTCCCGGGGCGGCGCACGAAGCCGCGCTCGAGCAGCCTCTCGTACCGCTCGCGGCTGAAGACCGACTGCACGATCCTGCGGCGCTGCTCGCCCATCGCCGCGAGCAGCGTGTCGTCGATCGGCAGGTTCTCCACGTGGACCTTGATGTCGACGGCGGCGCCCGGGAGCGGGGGCGCGATGGTGCCGTGCGCGCTCAGGACGGCGCCGGAATCCGCGCGAGCGGTGACCCGGACGATCTCGATCTTCCGCTCGTCGAAGGTGGCCAGGCCCTCCATGTCGTGGAACGCGTAGGGGAAGTCGCGGAAGGCGGCCGTTCCGTCGCGGAACGCCATCTCGCCGCGGACCTGGATCGCGCCCGGCCCTTCGGGCGTCGGCTCGCCGCGCTCGACCGTGATGGAGGCGTCCACGGTCGCGGTCGGATTCGAGAAGTCGGCCAAGCGCCGGACGACGATGCCGGGCGCCAGCGGCAGCAGCTCGGGGTTGCTCCTGAGCTGAAAGCCGGCGGTGGTGATGTCGCAGCGGAAGGGGGAGTCGGCGCGCAGCCCGCGGTAGACGAGATGGACCGACGAGGGCAGGTCGCCGAGCGTGCCTGTGAGCTTCGCGTCGGCGCCCTGGTCGCTCACCTCGACGATCCCGGTCACGTCCCGCAGGCGGACGAGGTTCCCGGGCTCGGCCGGGCGCCCCTGCGCGTCGAAGGGCAGGTTGAGCGAGACGCCGTCCAGCTCGATGCGGAACAGCGTGGCCCCCTCGGGAGAGAAGCTCATCGCGCTGCGCGGGACGGCCCCTTCGATCCCCATGACCTCGAAGACTTCCCGGTATTCGGTGGGGATGTTCTCCGGGCGCCACTCGCTGAGCAGCAGGCCCTCGAGGGTGAGCGTCACGCCGTCGGGCGTCACCCGGCCCATGAGCGCAAGGCCCTCGCCGTCCTGGTCCGAAACGTCGCCCTCGGCGAAGCTCACCATGTAGCCGAGGTGCTCGGGATCCGGCGTCGGGCGGAGCGAGCCCTCGACGCGCAGGGTGCGGAGCAGGTCGTACCGCTCGCCCAGGTGCTCTCCGAGCTCGATCGCGCCGTCGCGCACCACGATCAGGGGCAGCGGCTGCATGGACGCCTCGTCCGAGACCGGCGGCTCGATCTCGCTGAGATTGATCGCCCCGGTCGCCGCGTCGCGGCTGACCCGCAGCCGCGGGCGGACGAAGGTCATCTCGCGCACCAGCGCCGAGCCCGACAGCAGGGAGCCCCAGGTTGTCCGGATCTCCGCCCGCTCGGCGCCGAGGATCTCCCCCGCGGGCCCGGGGAGCCCCCGCGCCAGGATCCGCAGATCGGTGACCACGATGGTCGCGTCGGGCTCGATCACCACCCGGGCGGCGGTGACGCGGGCTCCGAGCTCCGACTCCAGCGCGGGCAGCACGAGCCGCTTGGTCAGGGGAGAGCGAGTCAGCAGCAGGGGCAACGCCAGCGCGATGGCCAGCACCACCACCCCGAGCAGCCCCCGCCGGCGCCTCCGCCGGCGCCGGGCCGTCGACGAATTGCTCGCGGGGCGTTCGGGTTCCATCATGTGCGCCAGGCCTTCTGTACGTGAGCTTGCACCGGGGCCATGGTAGGGTTTTGCGTCGGATGATCCGCCGGCCCCTCCGGGAGACCCACGCATCGCGCCCCCTCATCTTCTCCTGGATCGGGTACGCGCCGGCGGCCGGGTGGTGCTGAGCGTGGCGGCGCGGCGCGAGGCCGAGGCCGTCGCGCGGGGGGTCGGCGGGCGGGGCTCGGCCCCGGGGATGGAATGGGCCCGCGTCGATCTGAACGACCGGCTCTCGCTGGTTCTGACCGGGGTGGGCAAGGCGAACGCCGCGGGCGGGCTTGCGAGGGCGCTCGTCGCGGGCGATTCGGGGGTGGTGAGCATCGGGGTCTCGGGCGCCCTGCCCGGGAGCGGTCTGGAGGTCGGGGACGTCCTGGTCGCGGATTCGTGCGTGCTCGCCGATGAGGGGGTGGGGGTCCCCGGCGGGTTTCTCGCGCAATCGGAGGTGGGCTTCCCGGCCCTGGCGCCCTTCGGCGAGCGGTTTCCCGCGGACCCGGCGTGGGTGGCGGCGCTGGGCCCGCTCGCCGACCGGATAGGGGGCGCGGCGACGATTTCGACGTGCGCCGGCACCGACGAGCGCGCCGCCGAGATCGCGGGGCGGACCGGGGCGCTCGCGGAAGATATGGAGAGCGCGGCCGCGGGGCTGGTGGCGCTCAGGCTTGGGCTTCCCTTCGCCTGCGTGCGGGTGATCAGCAACCGGACCGGGGCGCGCGAGCGCCAGGCCTGGGATTTGCCCGGGGCGTTGGCCGTGCTCGAACGGGTCGCGCGCGCCGTCTAGGGGGGCGCGGCCGGTTGGCGCGGCCGTGACGTGTGCGCCGTCTGCGCAAGCGGGGCGGTCCGGGAGCGGAATGCCGCGTGGGCGACGTGGGAGGAAAGATCCCGACGCGCACTGTGGCGAGCCCTCAACCTGAGCGCCCCTCTCGTCGATGAGGCCAGCGGTGGACTGTCCCGAGATCCACGCACGCCTCCGGAGGGGTGGTCGAACCATGGGATTGCTCAACTTCAAGCGGGTGGGGAACGTGGGGCTCCCGCGTCACCAGAGCGCCCCGGTGGCGGTGGACTTCGGCGCGTCGTCGCTCAAGGTGCTCCAGATCACCGAGGAGGAGACCCCGGAGCTGATCGCCGCGGGGTGCGTGCCGACGCCTGAGAACCTGCTCGCGAACGTCAAGCGCAGGCTCGATTTCCAGTTCGAGGCGCTGCCGGGGCTCATCGGCTCGCTGCCGCTCAAGGGACGGCGGGCGATCTGCGCGATCCCGTCGGCGCTCACGTTCTGCAAGCACGCCCAGCTGCCGCGCCAGGAGGGCATGCCGATCGACGTGCTGGCGGACGCGATGCTGACCGAGCAACTGGGGCGCGACGCGTCCACGCTCGTCCGGCGCGTGATCGAGGTGCCGGACACCGACCGGTCTGCGGCGGGCAAGGGCGAGTACATCTGCCTGGCGACGGGCCGGGAGATCGTCGACGCGCTGATGAAGAGCCTCAAGGCGGCCAAGCTCGAGGTGGTGGGGATGCACTCGGAGTTCGAGGCCGCGCTCCGGGCGTTCGCCCACCTCAACCGGCGCGAGGACGACAAGCAGAAGGCGACGCTCTACCTCGACATCGGGTGCGGGCACACGAGCGTGACGATTGCGCACGGGCCGACGCTCGTCTTCGCGCGCACGATCGCGACCGGCGGGCACGCGCTGGACGAGTGCCTGGCCAAGGAGCTCGCGTGCACGGTGGAGGAGGCCAGGGCGAGCAGGCTGGCCATGGCGGAGCTGGTCGGCGTCGCGCCGGCGCGTGCGCCGGCCGTGGCGGCGGCGGCCTCCGGGCACGGGCCCGGTGGCGGCACGATGGTGGCCGAGGACCGGAGGGCGGAGCGTCCCGCGCCGGGCCTGAGCCCGGACCTCTCGGCGATACCGCGGCAGCCCGCGGCCCCGCGCGGGGCAAGCCTGCGCGAGCCGCTCGAGATCCTGACCGACGAGATCGGGATGTGCGTGCGCTATCACGACTCGATATTCCGGGGCACGCGCGTCGCCGGGATCGTGTTCGTCGGCGGCGAGGCCCGCCACCGCGGGCTGTGCCAGCACGTCGCGCGCACGCTGCGGATGCCGGCGCAGGTCGCCGACCCGCTGGCGCGGGTGGCCCGCCCGAGCGGCGCCAAGGCCGTCGGGCTCGAGCTCTCGGAGCCGCAGCCCGGGTGGGCGGTCGCCGTGGGCCTGTGCCAGAGCCCGACCGACCTGTGATCACCGGAGACACGCCATGAGCAAGCTCATTCCCTGGCAGCCCGCCGAGAACGCAAGCGGCTTTCTCCCGAAGGACTACGTCCAGGGGCGGCAGGAGACCCGCTTCGTCGCGATCACCGTCAGCCTGTTCCTGGTGGTGATGCTCGGCGTGGTCACCGCGTTCCTGGTGACCAACCGGCGCTGGGCGTCGGTCCGCTCGCAGCAGCAGGCGATCGCGGCCGAGTACGAGGCGGAGACGGCCAAGCTCGAGCAGCTCAAGCAGCTGGAGTCGCAGCGCGAGGAGATGCTCTCGAAGGCCCGCATCACGACCGCGCTCCTCGAGAACGCCCCCCGCTCGGTGCTCCTGGCCGAGCTGGTCACGACGCTGCCGGAGAACGCGACGCTGCTCTCGGTGGAGCTGGAGAGCAAGCGAGTGAAGCCCGCGCCCGCGGTGGGCGCCGCGCAGGACGCGGCGAAGGCCAAGTCCAGGGCCGGGGCCAAGAGCAAGGAGACGGCCAAAGAGGAGCCGCCCAAGCCGGTCGTGCTCCCGCCGAAGTTCGAGTTCTCGCTCTCGATCATGGGCGTCGCGCCCACGAACAACGAGGTCGCGGACTATCTCACGAGGCTCCAGGAGTCGCCGCTGCTGGAACGGGTGGAGCTGATCTCGATCGAGCAGACCAAGCTCGAGGACCTGGACCTGCGCCGGTTCCACATCGAGGCGCAGCTCCCGCAGAACGCCGACGCCCGGGAGGTGGACGAGGCCGAGGAGTTCGAGCTCGATCTCGCCGAAGTCACGGACGCAGAGGAGGAAGGCCAGTGAAGCTCGGACCCCGCGAATCCGCCGCCCTCGCCCTGGTGCTCGCGATCCCGATCGCCAGCTACGTGCTGGTCTTCTCGCCGCAGAACCGCGACATCTCCGCGGCCCGCGAGGAGGTCTCGCTCAAGCAGGAGACGCTGGAGCGCCTCCGGATCGAGACGGCGCGCAACGAGGACCTCGCCGACGCGAACACGGGCATCGCGGCCCGGATCGCGGAGATCGAGGCGCGCCTGCCGAGCACGAAGGAGATCGACAGCATCGTCCGCCAGATCTCAGATCTGGCGGTGGACTCGGGCCTGGCGCCGCCGACCCTCAGCAGCGGCAAGCCGATCGAGGCGGGCACGTACTGGGAGCAGCCCCTGACCGTGGCGACCTCGGGGGACTTCAACGGCTACTACCGCTTCCTGCAGCAGCTCGAGCGGCTGCCGCGCATCACGCGGATCCCCGACTTCTCCCTCTCACGCGACCCCAAGAACGATGGTCGGGTGATCATCGAGTTCACCCTGAGCATCTTCTTCCAGCAGGACAGGACCTGAGCATGTTCACCGAAGATCAGCACAGCGACCCCCACGGCGCCGGGCACAACGGCGAGCAGCGCGACGTGCAGACGCCGCTGCTGCTGCACGAGATGCAGTCGCCGGAGGAGGCCTTCGGCCTGCCGGCGGCGACGAAGCGGCCGCGCCAGCTGGCGGTCGTGATGCTCCTGGTGGTGGGCGCGGTGGTCTGCATCTTCGCGATGCGCCGATTCGGCCTGGGGGCGCTCCCGGCCTTCGGGGGCGCGGAGCTCGACTACAAGCCGGCGCAGGCGACCAGCGCCGCCTCGGCCAAGCAGGTGCTGGCGGAGCTCGAGCGCTCGCGCAAGGCGGTGCAGGTCTCGGCCGAGCACATCAAGCACGACCCGTTCGAGCTCGCGGGCGTCGCGCCGGTCGAGGCGCCGGTGATCGATCCGAACGCGGGCGCGGGCGAGGCCGCCCGGCGCGCCGAGGAGCAGCGGCTGGCGCGGGAGAAGCTTCTCGCGCAGGCGTTCTCGGGCCTGCAGCTCCAGGGCATGATGCAGGGCGCGACGCCGGTGGCGCGGATCAACGGTGCGCTAGTCAAGGTCGGCATGACGGTGGGCGAGCACTTCACCGTCGCCGCGATCGAGGGGCGGGGCGTGACGCTCACGGCCGACGGCAAGGAATTCGTCCTCACGCTGGACGTGGGCCCGGACGAGTCGGGCGACTCGGGCCGGCGCAACTGAAGACAGGTCTGCACAGGGGCCGCGCGTGGCCAAGCACAGGATCGACGACATCTTGAGCGAGCTGAGCGACCGCGCCGGGGCGCGGCGCCGGGCCGATGCGCGCCCGGCCGAGGGCCCCGCCGGGGCCACCGCGCCCGAAGGGCCGGGCGCGGCCGGAGCGGCGTCCGACCACGGGCGCGCCGAGAGCGCGCCCGACTCCACGGTGTTCGACATCTACCAGCCGGAGGACGGCGCGGCGCAGGCTTCGGGCTTGGCGGCCCTGCTGGTCGAGCGGGGCGCGGTCACGCGCGAGGCGCTCACCGCCGCGGAGCAGGTGCTCAAGCAGACGCCCGGGAGGCAGCTCGTCGACCTGCTGCTGGAGCAGGGTGCGGACGAGGCGGCGGTGCAGGCGGCGGTCGCGGGGCACGCGGGGGTGCCGTTCGAGCGGATCGACCTGGAGAAGGGGCTCGACGGCGGCTTCGACGGGCGGATGCTCCAGCGGCTGGGCGCGGAGTTCTGCAAGGAGCACGGCGTCCTCCCGCTGCGGACCGAGGGTTCGCGGGTCGTCATCGGCTCGGTCAAGCCGCACAACGTGTTCGTGCTCGACGAGGTCAAGCAGCGGCTGGGCGTCGCGAGCGTGAAGCTGGTCATCGTCACGTGGTTCGACATCCGCGGCGCGCTCGAGATCGTGGGCGAGAGCACGCGCGAGGAGGAGGACTACGACCTCTCCAGCATCCTCGAGGGGGTGGACGAGGCCGACGTGGCGGTGGCGGAGGTGGAGACCGGGAGCGAGGTCAACCTCGAGCAGAAGGCGGGCGAGAGCCCGGTCATCCGCTACGTGAACTTCATCATCCAGACGGCCATCAAGGAGGGCGCGTCCGACATCCACGTCGAGCCCGCGGAGAAGAAGCTGAAGGTGCGATTCCGCATCGACGGCGTGCTGTTCGAGATGATGAACCCGCCGGCCTCGATGTCCGCGGCGATCACCAGCCGCCTGAAGATCATGGCGAACCTGGACATCTCCGAGCGCCGCGTGCCGCAGGACGGACGGATCCGCTGCACGGTGCAGGGGCGCAAGCTCGACCTCCGCGTGTCGACGCTGCCGACCGGCTACGGCGAGAAGACCGTGATGCGCATCCTCGACACGCGCTCGATCAACGTGCAGCTGGAGGACCTCGGGTTCGACCCGACCACGATGGAGATCTGGCGGAACTCGATCCACGCGCCGCACGGCATCGTGCTGGTCACCGGCCCGACCGGGTCGGGCAAGACGACGACGCTCTACTCCTCGCTGCGCCAGCTCGACAAGGGCAAGCTGAACATCTCGACCGTCGAGGACCCGATCGAGTACCACCTCGACGGCATCACGCAGACGCAGACGCACGAGAAGATCGGGATGACCTTCGCCAAGGCGCTCAAGGCCCTGCTGCGCCAGGATCCCGACGTGATCATGCTCGGCGAGATCCGCGACCACGAGACGGCGATCACCGCGATCCAGGCGGCGCTCACCGGCCACCTCGTGCTCTCGACGCTGCACACCAACGACGCGCCGAGCTCGATCACGCGTCTGGTGAACATCGGGCTCGAGCCGTTCCTGGTGGGCGCCGCGGTCAACGGCGTGCTCGCCCAGCGGCTGGTGCGCCGGCTCTGCCCCAACTGCAAGGCCCAGGAGCAGCCCTCCGACGAGATGGCCGAGTACCTGCTGATGCAGGGGCTCGATTCCTCGAAGGCGTGGGTGCCCAAGGGGTGCGACCGCTGCCGGAACACCGGGTACTCCGGGCGCGTCGGCATCTACGAGCTGCTCACCGTGGACGACTCGCTGCGCGACATCATCGCGCGGAACCCGAACGTCAGCGAATTCCGGCGTCTGTGCATCGAGCGCGGGATGGTGACCCTCCGCGTTGACGGGATGCGCAAAGTCGCACAAGGGCTCACCACCGTCTCGGAGATCTTCCGCGTCACCGAGGCGGCCGTCTGAAGGAGAATACCATGCCCGTCCCCGCAACCAAGAGCACCTGGCGCCTCGTCGCGCCGATCCTCCTCGCCGCAGGCGCCGGCGCGGCCCAGCCGGCCCCGCCGACGGACGCGGCGCAGGCCGACGCCGCCGCGCAGGCCCTGGTCGATGGCGCGCAGTCGGCCGAGAGCGCCGCGCCCGCCGAGGGGGCGGCGCCGCAGGACGCGTCCGCCGCCGTGCCGGGCGCGTCGATCATCGCCCGGTGGATGCGGTCCTCGGCGTGCCGCATGTTCATCGACTTCCCGATCGACGAGACTACGCGCTTCTCGCCCGACCAGCGGACGCGGGCGCGCCTGGATTGGCGGATGTCGCTCCCCAGCTACGCCGACGCGCGACTCTCGCTGACGCGCGGGTCAGCGGGGGCGGAGGAGGCGCCCGCGGGCGATCCCGCCGGCGCGGCGCCCGCGGCGACCGTCGCCGCCGACGGCCAAGTGCCGGCGCCGGGCGAGAGCGCGCCCAGCGCGCCCGTCCTCGCGGGCGCGGCTCCGGCCGGCGCGGCCGACACGGGCACGGTCGCCGCCGGCGTCGTGCAGGGCGCCCCGCCGACTCTGCCTCCCCAGCTCACCTGGACGCAGAAGGTCGGCCTCGTCAAGGCGGCCTCCGCCGGCGCTGCCGGCCCGTCGAGCGCAAGCCCCGCCGCCCCGGCGCCCGAACCGACGTGGACACAGAAGGTCGGCTTGGTGAAGGCGCCCTCGGGAGGGTCCGGCTCCGCGGCGAACACGGTGTCGTCATTCAAGAAGACGGTCAAGGCGGAGTCGGATTGAACGCCGTGGCGCGGGGCTCCGTCCTCGCGCTCTTTGCACGCGATGCCTCGCGCTTGCTGTGAGAGAGCCTCGCAAGGAAACACGTCCCGCGCAGACATCCTGCGGGACGCACTGCGTGATGGACTTTGATCCCGATCGGGCGGCGCCGAGGCGACGCCGAGACGTCCGCGCACCGTTCAGGATCGCCCTCCGTCGAGCAGCGCGGGGCGACCTGCTCGCGCCATTTCGGCCGTGAGCTAAGATTCCGTGCGCGGTACAGACTTTGCTCGCGCCCACAGTGGTGTGGGAAAGCGGGCTCTGATCCCCAGTTCTGTGGGGTTCGGCGCGCACTCGGCGCGACGCGCTGGTGCGCCATCTTCAGCATCGGCAACATATTAGACGCAGCGGCCGGCGCGTGAGCGGGTTCGCTTCGGCCGCGACGTCCAGCGCGCTGGGTGCGCATTGCAACGGCGACGCCCGCTCTGTAGGGTCCTTCGATGCAACGCCGGCGGACGGCGCCGGCGGTTCGGTCCGCTCGAGAAGGAGGCCCGCATGCACCCATCATCATCCGCCGCCATCACGCTGGCCGCGATCGCGCTGCTCTCTTCCAGCGCGGCCGCGCAGCGCACGCACTATTTCAACGCCAGTGGCGCGGGGGCGCGCTTCCCAGCCGTCGACTACGATCTGGATTGCGATCGCGACGACACCGACCTGGACATGATGGAGCTGTCTCTCTGCGGCTCGGATCCGATCGACTGGCTCTACGACTTCGACCTGGACGGCGTCTGCGAATACGACGAGACCGAGGATGACTGGGTGCTCGTCAACGCTGGGCAGGACGACGCCTCGCCCCCGTTCACCGTGTACTGGTGCGTCACGGACCAGTACGACGGCGGCCAGACGGGCGAGTGGAACTACCAGATGGACAACGGCTACGCGCAGGAGACCACGACCTACGGGCAGACGGTCGTCCCCTCCGTCGTGAACCGTTACGTCGCCATCTTCTACGCGCACCACTTCGGCTTCTGGCCGACGTTCAAGATCGCCTCCGGGGACCGTGTGGGCGGTCTCCACTGCCTGCTGCTGCCGACACCCGCCTCGACCTACGACAGCTCGCAGTACGAGGGGACATGGCAGTACCGCATCCGCGGTCGCTTCCGCGGGAACGGGCTCGACCCTGACACCGACGGCGCCACCGGCGACTGGCTCGCCTGCTGGAACCACTACATGGACCTCCATTACGACCGCATCCACGGCACCAGCCCCGGCGCCGGCGCCATCAACGAGCTCTGCGGCACCGGGGGCGTGTCCGGCGACTTCGCCGGGGTCGGCGTCATCGATTTCGAGCACATGCACCTCACCTGGGACTACGAGACCTCAGACGGGATCATCGACACGCCGGACACCGTGCCCGATCAGTGGCGCATCGTCGTCGCCGACATCAACAGCGGCATGGTCGATACCAACTTCCTCGACTTCATGGACGGCACACAGTGGGAGTTCACCCCGAACTACGGCGGCGGCATCCCCGGCGCATGGAACAGCCTTCTGAACAAGGAGGAGCTCTACGAGTCGTCGTACAACTGCTTCATGTACTACTTCATCAAGCAGACGCTGGACGCCTGCCGCGACGTCAGCGCCGGGAATGCGACGTTCGGCTTCTGGGGCCTGCCCAAGCGCACGGTGACCCTGGACGACACCTTCGACGCCGACATGGCGGGCTACCACGACGAGCTCGCGTGGCTCTGGGACGACGATCTCGACGACGGCGTCCACGTGGACATGCTGCTGCTGTCGCTCTACGCGCGGCACACGACGACCGTGAACGGCGCCGGCGATTGCGACGCGTGCGACGGCAACCCCTGCGGCTCGCCCTGCGCCAACTGCTCCAGGCCGACCGAGGACTACACCGACAGCGCCAGGTTCTACAGGGCCAACGTCGCCGAGATGCTTTACCTGCGAGAGACCTACAACAGCAATCTCCTTGTGCTCCCCTTCGTGTGGCGCCAGTACGGCAACCAGGCCCGGTGCCAGTACAACGACGTCAACTCGTTCGTCTCCAATCAGCAGTTCCTGCTGCCGAAGTTCTACGGCGCGGATGGCGTGATGATCTGGGACGACATCGATCGGTCCGAGTATCAGACCCCCGGCTCTCCCGCCGACCTCCTGCAAAAGCTCGTGACCGCGGGGCCGGTCGAGGGGTTGTGGCACCAGATCATCACGGACCATAGCTGCCCGTGACATGCTCCGGGGCGGCCCGCGCTCGGCATGCGAGCGCGGGCCGTCTTGCCGCGCGGCCCACGGCAGAGCCGCGTGCTACATTCCGCGACATGCCGAACCTCGTCGTGGTGCACTGGAAGCCCGAGGAGATCGAGAGCCGGCTCGCTCGCCTGCGCGCCGGCCATCAGGTCAGCGTCCATTCCGACCAGAGCGGCCGATGGTGGCGCGAAATCCGGCACAACCCGCCGGACGCGGTGATCATCGATCTCTCTCGCCTCCCTTCCCACGGGCGAGAGCTGGGCGACTCGCTGCGGACACACAAGGCCACGCGGGGCGTGCCGATCCTCTTCATAGGAGGCAAGGGCGAAGCGCTCGCGCGCGTCCGGGCCCTATTCCCCGGGGCGCACTACGGGACCTGGCCCACCATCCGTGCGACGCTCGCCAAGGCGCTCAAGTCTCCGGCGCGCGGGCCCGCCGGCCCCGGTGTTCTCGCCGGCTACTCCGGCACGCCGCTGGTGCGGAAGCTCGGCATCAAGCCCGGCGCCACCCTCCTGCTCCTCGGGGCCCCCGACGATTTCGGCGCGACGCTCGGCGACCTGCCGGAAGGCGTCGCGATCAAGCGATCCGCCCGCGGCACGGCCGACGTCGCGGTGCTCTTCGCCCGCTCGCTCGCCGATCTCGGCAAGCGCTGGCCCGGCGCCGCCCGCGCTGTCGGCGAGCGCGGGCGGCTCTGGGTGGCGTGGCCCAAGAAGACCTCCGGCGTCGCCACCGACCTCAGCGAGCCCGCCGTGCGCCGGCACGGCCTCGAAGCCGGCCTCGTCGATTTCAAGATCTGCGCGATCGACGACACATGGTCGGGTCTGGCCTTCACGACGCGGAAGCGATGAGCGGCGGCGGTGCGGCGCCGCGCCGAGGGCGGCCCCGTGAGGATCGGGCCCGCGCCCGCCGACGGTTGGAGGAGCCCGCGCCTGCCGCTATCCTCGTGCGCATGGCCACCGACTCCGACATCGAATCCATGCTCCAGGAGCTCCGCACGTTCCCTCCGGCGCCGGCCTCCGAGCCGGGCATGGCCCGCTGGCTCGTCGGCTCCATGCAGGAGTACCGCGCCCAGTATCGCCGGTCGCTCGACGACCCGGAGGGCTTCTGGGGAGAGGCCGCGCGCGAGCTGCACTGGATCAGACCGTGGGACCGGGTGCTTGAGTGGAAGGCCCCCGACGCGCGGTGGTTCGTCGGCGGGCGCACGAACCTGTGCTACAACTGCGTGGACCGGCAGGTGCAGGCGGGGCACGGGGACGAGCCGGCCATCCTGTGGGAGGGTGAGCCCCCGGCCGGCGGGCGCGCGGAGGGCCACCCCTACGAGGTCCGCCGCCTCACCTACGCCGATCTGCAGCGCGAGACCTCCCGCTTCGCGAGCGCGCTCAAGGGCCTGGGCGTGAGGAAGGGAGACGTCGTCACGATCTACATGGGCATGGTGCCGGAGCTCGCGATCGCGATGCTCGCCTGCGCCCGGATCGGGGCCGTGCACTCGATCATCTTCGGCGGCTTCAGCTCGCAGGCGATCGTGGACCGCGTACGCGACGCCGGGAGCAGGCTGATCATCACCTGCGACGGCGCGTGGCGGCGGGGCAAGGTCGTCCCGCTGAAGGCCAACGTGGACGCGGCGTGCGCCGAGCTCGCCGGCACGCCCGAGGCCGTCGCGAGCGTGCTGGTCCACCGGCGCTGCGGCAACGAGGTGGCGTGGACCGCCGGGCGCGATCACTGGCTGGGCGACCTGCTCGACGCCGCCCCGGGCGAGTGCGCCTGCGAGCCCATGGATTCCGAGGACATGCTGTTTCTCCTCTACACCTCCGGCTCGACGGGCAAGCCCAAGGGGATCGTGCACACGACCGGCGGCTACATGGTGCACACGTACTTCACGAGCAAGCTCGTGTTCAACCTGCTCCCCGGCGGGGCTGGCGGGGGCGCGCAGCTCTACTGGTGCACGGCCGACATCGGCTGGGTCACCGGCCACTCGTACATCGTCTACGGCCTCCTGCCCAACCGCGTGCCCACGCTCATGTACGAGGGCGCGCCGAACTACCCGGCGGAGGACCGCTTCTGGGACATCATCGAGCGGCACCGCGTGACGCAGTTCTACACCGCGCCGACGGCGATCCGCGCCTTCATGAAGTGGGGGCACGAGCACGCCGCGAGGCACGACCTCTCCAGCCTCAAGGTGCTCGGGAGCGTCGGCGAGCCGATCAACCCCGAGGCGTGGATGTGGTATCGCCGGCATATCGGCGGCGACCGCTGCCCGATCGTGGACACGTGGTGGCAGACGGAGACCGGGGGCCACATGATCACGCCGCTCCCGGGGTGCACGCCGACCAAGCCCGGCTCGTGCACGCTGCCCTTCTTCGGCGTCGACGCCGCGATCGTCAACGACGAGGGCCGGGAGCAGCCCGCGAACCAGGGCGGGCTGCTGTGCATCCGCCGCCCGTGGCCGGGGATGCTGCGCGGGATCCACGGCGACCGTGAGCGGTTCGTGCAGACCTACTTCTCCCGCGTGCGCGACCCGGCGAGCGGCGAGCCCTACTACTTCACCGGCGACGGCGCGCGGCGCGACGAGGACGGCTACTTCTGGATCATGGGTCGGGTGGACGACGTGATCAACGTCAGCGGCCATCGCCTCGGCACCATGGAGGTGGAGAGCGCGCTGGTGGCGCACGACGCCGTCGTCGAGGCCGCCGTGGTGGGCATGCCGCACGAGATCAAGGGCACCGGCATCGCGGCGTTCGTGACGCTCGAGCCGAACCACACGCCGCCAGACAAGGCCGCGGCCGAGGCGCTCAAGCGCACCCTCGCGGCCCACGTCGCCGCGCAGATCGGCGCCATCGCGCGGCCGGACATGATCCGCTTCACAGACGCGCTGCCGAAGACCCGATCGGGCAAGATCATGCGCCGCCTGCTCCGATCCGTCGCCGCGGGCGAGGAGAAGATCAGCCAGGACACCACCACGCTCGAGGATTTCTCGGTGCTCGCCAGGCTCAAGGAGTCCGAGGAGACCTGAAGCGGTCGCTCCGGGGGCGGATCCACGGCGGCGGAGCGGGGAGGCCGGGGCGGCTCCCGGAGCTCGGCGCTTCCGGGAGCGCCCGCCCACCGGCGCGCCCAACCAAAAACCCGTTGCACGCCGGCGAGGCCTGCGGTAGCTTGGGGGCGTCGCGACCCGGCCGGGTTCTCCGGCTGCACTTCCGCACGAGGAGCACACGATGCCGAATCTGCCACTCATTGCCTGCGCGCTCTGCACGGCGGCGGGGCTCGCGCGGGCGCAGGCCGTCGCGTCCGGAGCGGAGCTCCGGGCGTACCAGCTCGAGAAACGGGCGCTCGAGGCCGATCCCGGCCTGGCGGCGATCCCCGGCAGCGTGCTCGTGGGGTTCGAGCCTCATGCGCCGCGCGCGGCCGTCGCGGCGGCGCTGGCCGGCGCGCAGGCCCGC
>DASRXL010000001.1:0-4804 GCA_035654175.1 Phycisphaerales bacterium | reverse complement strand
GGACGATCTCCTCGCCGGTGGCCCCGACGCGGCGCTGTTGCTGGAGTTCTTCGAGCGCGATCACCAAGTGGCCCTGGACGATTACCTGACCGGCGTGACGGACGAGGCCGCGTTCAAAGCCGCCGCCGATCGTTCCGAGGGCAACTACCCCGCGGGCCACCGGCGGATGGTCGAGGCGGCCAAGGGGGCGGGCCGCCCCGTGATCGCCGCCAACGCGCCGCGCCGATACGTGCGCAAGACCGCCCCCGACGGATACGGAGAGCTCGCGCGCCTCCGCGAGGAGCAGCGCCGGCTCTATGCCCTGCCGGATGCCCTCCCGCAGGGCCGATACCGCGAGGAATTCTTCGAGCTCATGGGCGGCGGCGGCCACGGGACGGCCGGCGAGGGCGGCGCGATGCCCGCCGAGATCGTGGAGAAAATGTACCGCTCCCAGTCGATGTGGGACGCCACCATGGCCGACTCGGTCGTCCGCGCGGCCCTGCGCGGATACCGCCCGGTCGTCCTGGTCGTCGGCAGATTCCACGCCGACTTCGCCGGAGGCACCGTGCAGTTGATCGAGCGCTCGCGCCCGGATCTCGACGTCCGGACGCTGAGTATGGTGGCCGCGCCGGGCGACGCGCTCCAGGAGGAGGACCGCGCCCGGGCGGACTTCGTGGTCTATGTCGGCCCCGGGCCGGATGAGGGTTCCTGACCAGCGATCGCCGAGGGCGGCGCCGCCGGGGCGTGTAGTATGGGCGTCATGAACCGATCCCGCGCCTTCACGCTCATCGAGCTCCTCGTCGTCATCGCGATCATCGCGCTGCTCGTCGGGATCCTGCTCCCCGCGCTCGGCTCCGCACGCAGACAGGCCAAGACCACCGTGTGCGGCTCGCGCCTGCAGCAGCTGGGCATCGGCGCGCAGATGTACCTCAACGACTATGACGACCGGCTGCCGCAATACATGGTCCCCGGCTTCGACGGAGAGCTGACCGTGGTCGGCGCGCTCTTCGGCGGCAAGAAGGGGCAGCTCCCGTTCCTGGAGATCGACGAGGTGGGGGCCGAGCGGCGGCCGCTGAACTCCTACGTCATCCACATCGACGTGCCGCCGGACGACGCCGAGACCAACATCGAGCTCGAGCCCTTCCAATCGCCTCTCGATAAGGGCGCGGAGAACATCCCCTTCCCCGGCTTCGAGCGCACCGATTCGTTCTACGACCTGCTGGGCTCGAGCTTCACGCTGAACGACCACGCGCTCGACGCCAACCCCTACGGCGATGACTACCCGACGCTCGTGCCGCGGGGCGGCGGGCGCATGCCGCCCGTGCACGACACCACGAAGACGTGGGTGCTCGCGGACCACCCCATCTACAACTACGACGACGCCGGCGACCGGCAGAGCTTCTGGTACGGCGAGAAGTCGGTCGAGGCGAGCCTGGCATTCCTCGACGGGCACGTGACGACGCGCCTCGCGGTCCCCGAGGGCGAGGTGCAGACGACCCCCGACTACACGTTCCTGCCGCAGCCGGACTGGCTCGAGCGCTTCGACTGAGCCTGCGCCTCCCCCCTTACCGCCCGCCTCTCAATCGAGGAACCTCGCCGGGAGCCTGCTCTCGGACTTGCCCCCGCTGGGCGAGGTGGTCACGGAAAGATCCGCGCGCTGCACCGCCCGGCCCGGCGGGGTCGGCGTCACGAACCAGCCCCAGAGCGCCGGCGAGCCGTACGAGCGCACGGTCGTGGGCGGGTGGAAGTGGAACGCGATCGGCGCCACGTTGTCGAGCTCGTCGTGATTGCCGAAGTACTTCAGCGGGCGCGACGGATCGAGGTAGTTCGGCGGCATGCGGCTCTGCTGGCTCCGCATCTCCGCGATGTCGACGGGCACCCACCCCACGGTCTTGTTCGCCTCGTCGTACAGGCAGAACTCCACCCACACGCGGATGTCGCCGGCGCCCTCGGTCTTCTTCAGGTAGACCTGGTCGTCCTCGCCCTCCTTGTCGTACCCGATCACCAGGCGCGAAGGGATGCCCGCGCCACGGTACACCGCCAGCAGGAGGCACGCGATGTCCAGCTCGCTGCCCCGGCCAGTCGCCGCGGCCTCCGCCGCGCCGCCTGTGTCGAAGCCCTGCCACAGGCCCGTCCGGTCGTACGCGAGCCCCTCGCCGTTCACCTGCATGTGCTCCACCACCTGCCCGGCGAGGAACTTCGCGAGCGTCACGGGCTTGACCTCCTGGCGCATCTGCTGCTCGGTCTTCCCCTCGGTCCACTCGCGGATCAGCGAGCTCACCGGGCTCATGTCGTAGCCCTGGCCCTGCATGTCGAAGTCCACGAACATCTGCGGCTCGAATGCCGCGGCGGCGACCGGCGGCCAGGGGCCCGTGGGCCAGTCCACCTGACTCGCGCCCGCCTCGTCGAACACCGTCTCGTAGCACGTCTGTGCCGTGCTCACGCTGAACTCCAGCTCGCGCACGATGTGCGAGCCCTGCTCGGGAGGCTCCACCTGCCACTGCGCGCGCCACGTGCCCGAAGGCAGGGGACCGCCGCCCACTCCCTGCGCGACGATCTCGACCTCGTCGGCGAGCACCCGGTCCGCGAGCTCCACCGTCCCGGACACCGCCGGGACCTCCTTGTCGCTCGGGCCGCGGACCTCCAGGATCGAGGACGCCGTCTCCGGCACGGCCGGGAACACGAGCGTCGCCGAGTCGAACTGCCATGTGTCGTGCTTGGGCACGAGCACGCCGTCCTGGCCCTCGAGCCACTCGCTCGCTCCGATGAAGTACTGCGCGGTGAAGGTCCAGCGCCGCGGCTTGACGCGCTTGATGTACGGGCTCGCCTCGTACTCCGGCTGCCCGGCCGGCGCCGGCGTCGAGGCGCCGGGCTGCTGCCCCGGCTGCGCCTGCGCCGGGGGCGTCCGGCGCTGCGGGCGGCGGGACTGCGCCGAGGCCGTCTCCGCGGAGCCGATCGCGACCAGCAACGCGACGGAGACCGCGAGCGCGCGACGAACGGTGACGGGTGCGGACATCGCTGTCTCCTTGTGGCTCGCCGTGGGCGGGAGCCCGGAGGCCCCGGAAGTTCTACCGGCGTCCATGTCCTGGGATCCATCATATACGCACGACTACGATCCCTCCTGGCCCCTCCGAGACGTGCCAAGGCGGGGCCCGGTTCCCAGGAGAACGACATGCCCGCCCCAAGCATCCGCGTCGAGAAGGACTCCATGGGACGCATGGAGGTCCCCTCCGACGTGCTCTACGGCGCGTCCACGCAGCGGGCCGTGCTCAACTTCCCCGTCTCCGGCAGGCCGGTGCCGGAGGAGGTCATCGTCGCCTTCGCCATGCTCAAGGCGGCCGCGGCGCACGTGAACGTCGAGCTCGCCAAGCTCGACGCCGGCCGGGCCGAGGCGATCGCCGGCGCATGCGCCGAGATCCGGGCCGGCCTCGCCGGACGGGGCGGCATCGCCAGGCATTTCCCGGTCGACATCTACCAGACCGGCTCGGGCACGAGCACCAACATGAACGCCAACGAGGTCATCGCCAACCTCGTCTGCCTCGCACGCGGCGCCGAGATCGGCTCCTCGAAGGACGCGGAGTACCTCGAACGCGGCGGCGTGCACCCCAACGACCACGTGAACATGGGCCAGTCGTCGAACGACACGTTCCCCACCGCCATGAACGTCGCGATCGCCGTCGCACTCCAGGACAGGCTGCTGCCGGCCGTCCTCCGCATGACCGAAGACCTCGAGCGCAAGGCCGCCGCCTGGGACCGCATCGTCAAGATCGGACGCACCCACCTCCAGGACGCGACGCCGATCCGCCTCGGCCAGGAGTTCAGCGGCTACGCCGCACAGATGAGGCACGCGCAGCGCCGCATCGGACAGGCCATCGAGGCTCTCGCCGAGCTCGCCCTCGGCGGCACCGCCGTCGGCACCGGCATCAACACCCACCGCGAGTTCGGCCCGCGCGTCGCCCGGCGGCTCGCGGCGGAGACCGGTGTCCCCTTCCGCGAGGCGGCGAACCACTTCGAGGCCCAGCATTCGCGCGACTGCGTCGTCGAGGCCTCGGGCCTGCTCCGCACGATCGCCGTGAGCCTCAGCAAGATCGCCAGCGACATCCGGTTGATGGGGTGCGGGCCGCGTTGCGGCATCGGCGAGCTCAGGCTGCCCGCGGTGCAGCCCGGCTCCTCAATCATGCCGGGCAAGGTCAACCCAGTCATCTGCGAGTCCGCGATGATGGTGTGCTGCCAGGTGATCGGCAACGACGCGGCAACCGCCGCGGCGGGCCTCGGTGGCATCGGCGGCCTGCTCGACCTCGCGGTCGCCATGCCCGTCATGGCCGCGAACGTGCTCGACAGCGTCAAGCTGCTCGCCGGCGCCTGCGAGATGTTCACCGACAACCTGCTCGCCGGCCTCGAGCCGGACGAGGCCCGCTGCAAGGCCCTCATCGAAGGCAGCCTCGCCATGTGCACGAGCCTCGCGCCCGTGATCGGCTACGACCGTGCGGCGGCGATCGCCAAGGAAGCGTTCGCCGCCGGCAAGACGGTGCGCGAGCTGGCCCTCGAGCAGCGCATCCTCCCCAAGGAGGACCTCGACCGCCTGCTCGAGCCCTTCAGCATGACCGAGCCCGAGGCCTGAGCGCAGGCCGCGCGCAGCGCCCGCTTCACTGATCGTCAACCGCCGCCGTCACGTGCTCCGACCGAAGCTCGACCAGGTCGGCGGAGCCGGCGAAGTTCGCGGCCGCGGCAGAACGCTGCCCCTCTTCCAGACGGCTCACGTTCAGGAGCAGAAGCGACGACCACTGACCGTCGCTCTGCCTGCGCTGGCAATCGATGGTCCACG